>NZ_JAGXJL010000130.1:0-4567 GCF_019091475.1 Streptomyces sp. GbtcB6
CTCCGAGAGGTCTTCCCGCTGCCCGACCCCGCCGTTCTCGGCTTCGAGGCCGCCGGCACCGTCGACGCCCTCGGTCCGGGCGTGACCGGCGTGATGCCGGGTGACGAGGTCGCCGCCCAGCTGCCCACGCTCGGCGGGTACGGCGAATACGCCCTCGCCTCGTCCTGGACCGTCAAACCGGCGACCGTCAGCTGGGCCGACGCCGCAGCGCTGCCCGCCTCGGCCGAAGCCGCCGTCGGCGTCCTGCGTCAGCTCGGCGTCACCTCCGGCGAGACTCTGCTCGTTCTCGGGGGCGGAGGCTCGGTCGGTGTGATCGCCACCCAGCTGGCCGTGTCCCAGGGCCTCACAGTCTTCAGCGCCACCGGCCCCAGCGACGAGCAGTTCGCCAAGGATCTCGGCGCGATCCCGGTCCGCTACGGATCGGCGCTCCTCGCGCAGATGCGCGCGCACGTCGGCAAGGTGGACGCCGTCCTCGACGCCGGAGGCAAGGGCGGCCTCCGCGACGCTGTCGAACTCGCGGGCGGCCCCGCGCGCGTGATCACCCTCGCGGACGAGCACGCGGCCGACTTCGGCGTCGCCCTCTCCGCCCCCACCCCGGACCGTGCCCCCGACGCGGTCGAGCAGACCATGCCACTACTCGCTTCCGGGCAACTCCGCCTGCGCGCCCAGCGGCTGCTGCCGATGCGGGACGCCGCGCGGGCACACGCCCTCCTCGAAGCGGGCACAGCACACGAAAAGCTCATCCTCACCGCTTAGCGGCCTATCGCAGCGTACTGTCAAGATCAACCGCAAGGGGAGCCAGATGGAGAGCCCGATCGAGGTGGTGCGCAGGTTTTGCGCGGCGTGGTCGGACAACGCCGGGGCCGCCGAACTGGCAGCATTTTTCACCGACGACGCCGTCTACCACAACATCCCGCTGGCGCCGATCACCGGCCGGGAGGCCATCGCCGACACCATCACCTCGTTCATCCGCCCTGGCCCGCCAGGCATTGAGCACATCGAGTTCCGCGTCATCAACATCGCGGCCGACGGACCGATCGTGATGACCGAGCGGGTGGACGTCTTCAAGCTCCCCGGCAAATCGTTCGAACTGCCGGTCATGGGGACCTTCGAGGTCACTGATGGCAAGATCAACGCCTGGCGCGACTATTTCGACATGAACCAGTTCACCAGCCAGATGGGATAAGGCTGGACCCCGGCTCAACGCTCGAGCTCACATTGAGGTTTTTCATCCCGAGCACCGCCTTCAGCCACCGACCCGAACGGGCGTACTGCAGTGTTCCTGGGTGGCCGCCAAGGGAGTGCATCCTGCGGTACAGGGGAGACTTGCTCTGCACCGCAGGATGCGGCGGTCATGTCGAACGGACCGGGACTTGCTTCCCTGCCGCCAAGATCTGCCAACCTGGGGGAACGGCTTGCCACGGTCCGCAGTTGAGGCCCCGGGAATCGGCCGATTCTGTCTCTCGCAGGCCACGCCGTCAGTCCGGCTGGGCGGCGAACAGTTCCAGGTGCGCACAGGTGGGACAACGATAGGCATCGATCTGCCAGCGGGGTCGGCCCATCCTCTTGGCATTGCCGAGCGGGCCACGCTTAAGGGGACCCGCGATCCACCGCGCGAACCCGCGAGCGCCTTGTCCGGAGTCCTCGACGAAGCCCAGCTCCAGCCCCACTGCACCGCATTGGGTGCACCGTATGTTGTTCATCGGCGGAGTGTAGTGAGCCGCAGCGGGTACGTCAGGTGGAGTCAGAGGGCGGTATGTGACGTGATGCCGCCTTTGTTGTCGCTGGAACGTGTGGCACAGGCGTATCGGGACTGACCGGGGAGTCCTCTCGTGCTGGAGTGTTCCTCGTGAGCGACCGCCAGCCCTACAAGAGCGACTTGTCCGACGAGCGGTGGGCCTTGATCGAGCCCGTCATCGCCTCCTGGAAGGCTCAGCATCCCTCCGTCAGCGGCCACCAAGGCGCCTACGAGATGCGGGAGATCGTCAATGCCCTGCTCTACCAGTCCCGTACAGGCTGCCAGTGGGACTACCTCCCCCACGATCTACCACCGGTCGGAGCGGTGAAGTACTACTTCTACAAGTGGCGCGACGACGGCACCGACCAGACCATCCACGACCTGCTGCGCTGGCAGGTCCGCGAGAGCCGGGGGCGCAAGGCCGACCCGAGCCTGGTGGTGCTCGACACCCAGAGCCTGCACGCGGCCGTCGGGGTGCCCGCCGACACCACCGGAAGGGACGCGGCAAAAAAAGTCCCAGGCCGCAAGCGCGGCCTGGCAGTTGATGTTCTCGGTCTGGTGATCGCGGTGGCGGTGCTGGCCGCGTCCGCGCACGACAACGCCGCCAGCATCGCCTTGCTGGACAAGGTCGCCGCCGGCACCGACACGGTGCAAAAGGCCCTGGTGGACCAGGGGTTCAAGACCGCCGTCATCGACCACGGGCAGAAGGTGGGCATCGACGTCGAAGTCGTCGAGCGCAACCCGGCAGCCAGCGGGTTCGTCCCCCAGCCCAAGAGGTGGGTGGTGGAACAGATGAACGGGATCATGATGCTGCACCGCAGGCTGGTACGGGACTACGAGCACCGGCCCGCCTCCGCCGAGTCGAGGGTGTACTGGGCCATAAGCGACCGGATGGCCCGGATGCTCACCGCGACCTCCACCCCCACCTGGCGCGGCGCGTGAGCAACAGCGAGCTGACCTTGGGAGCGGTGCTGGCGCGACTGGAGGAGCAAGAGCGCGAGATCGCCGCGCAGGCCGAGGCCACGCGGGGACGCATCGCGGAACTCAGCGCGCAGCTGGAGGAGTTCGACCGCATCGCCGAGGAGGTCCGCATCACCCGCAAGACCCTGCTGGCGCTGCCTGATCCGTCCCCGCCGACGCCGCCGGCCGCGGAGCTGCCGGACCATCCGGCCTACCGGCAGATCATGGCGGTGTTCGCCGCGGCCGACACCCCGCTGCGGGCTCGGGCGGTCTGCGAGGCGATGGATCTGGAGATCGCGCCCAACAACATCAACAACACCCGCCTGAAGCTCAAACGGCTGACCGAGCGCAGAATCCTGGTCGAGACCGAGCAAGGTTTGTTCACCCAGCCGCGGCCGTAGCCCCCCCCCCCCCCCCCGGCGACGCCGCAGCCGGCGCGCTTCCCCCTCCTGAAAGAGGTGTATCTCCACAACGACCCCTACACCGCAAAGGCCGGGACCACGCCAGGCCCTTTGGCAAGGCAGCGCATGGACTTCCTCCTGCTGCTGCCCCACAGGGTGCGCCTGGTCCTGGAGGTCGACGGCCAACAGCACTATTCGGCCAACGGCAAGGCGAACCTCGAGCTGTATGCCCAGATGGTGTCGGAAGATCGGCAGTTGAAGCTTTCCGGCTACGAGGTCTACCGCTTCGGCGGCCTCGAGCTCGACCAGAACGCTGGTCCTCGGGTAGTTGCCGGCTTCTTCCGAGAGCTCTTCGGGCGTTACGGCATCCCTCTGCCGCCCACGCAGCATCACGGCTGAACAACGATTCCGACGCTCACTACTGAGACCTCGGCTCCGACTTCCACCAACGCCTGATCTACCCCGCCCGCCGTACCTGCGACCTGGTCTGCGAGCTCGAGGAGCGACTTCACTCCCCACCTTTCACCCGAAGATGTCCCAAAGTGCATCACCGACGTGGTCAATCGCCCCACCAACGGCGTTTACCGCGTCTTCGCCGGCGCTCAGTATGTCGTTGAGGGTGTCACCCGCAGTCCCTAGTGGATCCTGCAGCAAGTTGCTGACCGCGCCAACCGCGAACGAAGTTACGCCGGCCAGGGGATTGGGTCCCGAAATCGTTAGTACAGGCAATTTGATCGTGCTTGTGGTACCCCAATGGATACCTACTTCCGCCTTCAGCCCGATCTCACCGCCGAGACCGTAAGACTTACCCCCGATCGAGACAGAGACTTGTCCTCCCAGCTCACCCGCACTCGCGCCAGCCTCCGCACCGGTTCCGTCCGGTCCAATGTCCACGCCCGTATGGGCTGCAGGGCCTTCAGCGTGTCCAATACCCCCGGCCGAAATAACAGGGGTATCGACGGAGAACGAGGCATCCACCCTTGCTGTAGTGACTTCGGCGTATCCCTTGGCTGTTAGTTTGTCGCCATCAAACGAACCGCCGAATTTCGCAGTTCCGACCTGCAGGCGCCCGTTCGCCGTAACACTGACCTCTCCCACCTTCACTCTCAGCGTTCCGCTCTCGTCGACTGCCCTATATTCATAGGAGATACTCTCTCCGTGGAACTTAATGTCGCCAATCGGTATAGGTTGTTCTGTCGAAGCTGGCACTTCCCCCTCATGCGCCCTAAGGATCCCGCTAGCGTCACGAAGGTTGCTTCGGAAACGCAACGTACCCCCTGCCGCCGACTGAGGCGTGTGGCGCCTTGCGCAGGAAAGGGGGTTAATGCGAAGCTTGGCCGAAAAATAGAAGGAATCTCTGTCCTTAAACTCGTTCTCGGACATGCCCCAGCGCACCCACTGGGTGCCGTTGCCTGGTTGCCAGACGGCGGCGAAACGGCCTTCTTCGATTATGAGTGAGGTGATGCGG
>NZ_JAGXJL010000131.1:0-4465 GCF_019091475.1 Streptomyces sp. GbtcB6
GTTCGTGCGGGTAGTTGCGCAGCCGACGCTCCGGGTCGGGCACGCCCACCTCGACGAGGAGATCGACGGCCCGCCCCCGCGCCTCCGCGCGCCCGACACCGAGGTGCCGGCGCATGCCCTCGGTGAGCTGCCGTTCCACCCGTACGACCGGGTTGAGCGACCGCCCCGGGTCCTGGAGCACCATGGCGACCTGGGCACCCCAGATCTTCCTGCGCTCGCTCCGGGACAGGGTGAGCAAGTCCCGCCCCCGGAAGAGGATTTGACCGCTGCATCCCGCGCCCCTCGGCAGCATGCCCATGACCGCCTTCGCGGTCACCGACTTGCCGGAACCCGACTCCCCCACGACGCCCAGCGCCTGTCCGCGCCCGATCGTGAGGGAGACGTCGTCGACGGCCCGTACGACACCGCGCGACGTCCCGATGTGGACCCGGAGATCGCGGACTTCGAGGATCGGGCCGACCGGGTCGATCGGGTCAGCCCGGTCGGCCGGGTCGCCTAGTGCTTGATCCACAGGTCCTCCGGAAGCAGCGAGCCGAACCCGTACTGGGTGAGGCCGCCGACGTTCTTGCCGGAGATCGCGCTGCCGGCGTTGCGCAGGATCCAGAGCATGGGGCGCAGTGCCACGAGCCGCCGCTGCACGGTCTCGTAGGCGGCCTTGCGGTCCGCGACGGTGGTCGCCGTGCGGCCCTTCAGCAGGGCCTGGTCGAGCTGGGCGTCGTTGATGCCCGTCATGTTGGTCGGCGAGTCGCCCTCGAACGCGGTCCAGAGCCTGGGCTCCGGGTCGTTGAAGGCGGCGGACGACACCACGGCGTCGAAGTCGTGCGAGGTCTGCAGGGGAATGAACTCCGCGTAGTCGACCACCTTGATCTTCATGGTGACGTTCTTGAACTTGCTGAGCTGGGACTGGATGGACTCCGCCTGGGCCTTGTTCTCCGTCGACGCGGAGGTGGTGAAGGTGAACGAGACGGGCTTGCCGTCGGCCGCGATCTCGTTGAACAACTTCTGCGCGGCGGCCGCGTCGGGCTTGCCCACCGGGATGTCGGTGTAGAAGGGCGAGGACTTGCGGAACACCGTGTCGACGGTCTCGCCCGTCCCGTCGTACACCGAGGCGTTCAGGGCGTTGAAGTCGATGGCGTCGGACAGCGCTTCACGGGCCCGGATGTCGTTGAACGGCGCGCGCCGGGTGTTGAGGGCGAGGTAGGTGCCACCGCTGAGCGGGGACGTCGTGGTCGGCAGCCCCGCGTCGGACGCCTTCTTCAGGTTCTCCCAGTTCTGTTCGATGGCAAGGTCCGCGCCGCCGCTGATCACGGTGTTGACGCGCTGGGTCGCGTCGAGGGCGACCGTCAGGGTGAGCTGGTCCAGGTAAGGCTTGGGCGCGTCCCAGTACTTGGGGTTCTTCACCAACACCATGGCGTCCTGCCGGCGCCACTCCTTCAGCGTGTACGGTCCGGCGCCGACGGGGTGTGCGTCGTAGGCCTTCGCCCCCTTGCCGAGCGCGGTCGGTGAGGCGATCCAGTTCATGGACGTGGTGACGACGGACTGGGCGAACTGCGCCATGGGCTCTGCCAGAGTGACCTTCAGCGTCGTCGCGTCGACGGTCTTCGTCGACGTCACCAGCGAGGCATCGGCTTGGTACGGGGACGCGGTGGCCGGGAGGCGCATGCGGTCCCAGTTGTACTCGACGGCGGCGGCGTCGAGCGGGGTGCCGTCGGAGAACGTCAGCCCGTCACGCAGCTTCAGCTCGAAGGTCTTCCCGCCGTCCGAGGAGCTGAAGGACTCGGCCAGGGAGCCGCGGATCTTCCCGGACTGGGGATCGTCCGTCAGCAGGGTGCCGTAGAGCGCGTTGCCGACGATGGCGCCGCTGACGAAGTTGTTGCCCATCTGCGCGGGATCGAGGGTACGGAGTTCGCTGAGGGTGAGGACGCGGGCGGACCCGCCGGCGACCGGCTTGCCCGTCGCCCCGGTCGATCCCCCGGCGCTCTTCCCACCGCCGCCGCCCCCGCAGGCACCGAGCAGAAGTGCCGCGGTGGCTGTGGCAATCGTGATGAAGCACTTTCTACGGATCATCGTTGACCCCTTGTCGTGGACGTGCTGGAAAGCCGGCCGCCCCGGAGCGGGCAGGGGCCGGACCGCGTCAGTCGTGCAGACCGCGGTCGAACCGGTGCCGCAGGTGGTCACCGGCCTGGTTGAGGGCGAACACGGTCAGGAAGATGAACGCGGTGGGCACGAAGACGAGGTGCGGGTAGTCACCGACGGAGTCCTTGCCGTCGGAGATCATTCCGCCCCAGCTCGGTGAGGGGGGTGGGATGCCCATGCCGAGGAAGCTCAGGGAGCCCTCCGCCACGATCAACGCGGCCATCACGACGGGCAGGTAGGCGCCGAGTGAGGGCAGCAGGTTGGGCAGGATCTCCCGGGCCAGGATCCGCCGCCTGCTCGCGCCCATGTTGCGGGCGGCGGTGATGAACTCGCGGGAGGCCCAGGACAGCGTGTTGGCTCTGGCCAGCCGGACGAAGGTCGGGACGACCAGCAGGGTCAGCCCGATGAGGATGGTCGACACGCTGGGGGTGAGGACGGCGGCCAGCGCGAGCAGGAGGATCAGCGGCGGGAACGCGAGCATCGCGTCCGCGATCAGCCTGATCACCGAGTCGGTACGGCCGCGGAGGTATCCGGCGACCATGCCGAGTGCGGTCCCCACGGCCGAGCCGATCAGGCCCGCGCCGGCTCCGACCAGCAGCGAGACCCGTGCTCCGTAGACGCAGCGGGACAGCAGCGAGCGGCCGAGCTGGTCGGTGCCGAGCAGCAGGTCGAGCGAGTGGAGGCTCGGTGTCTGCCGGGGCAGGCCGACGGGACGGTCGTAGGGCGCCAGCGGGAGGACGTCGGCGAACACGGCCGCGAGGACGATCACGGCGAGCCAGGTGTAGGCGATCGCGACGAGGATCGACCGTCTGCGGTGCACGGCCGGGACGGAGGGCTCCGTCCCGTCGCCGTCGCCGGTCCCGGTGTCCGGTCCCGTCGTGACGGTGCGCTGGACGCTCGTCATGCTGCGGCCGCCTTTCTGACCCGCGGATCCAGCCAGTGGTAGCTGAGGTCGACCAGGGTGTTGACGAGGACGTACGCCACGACGACGAAGACCACGATTCCCTGGACCGAGACGAGGTCCCGGGAGACGATCGAGGAGACGACCAACTGGCCGAGGCCGGGCAGCGAGAACAGGATCTCGACGACGACGGTCCCGCCGATCAGCCGACCGAGGTTGATGCCGGCCAGTGTGATCAGGGAGAACGACGACGGCCGCAGCGCGTGACGGAACATGACGTAGGCGGGGCTCATCCCCTTGGCCCGGGCGGCGGCGATGAAGTCCTCGCGCAGGGTGGAGATGAGATCCGCCCGCAGCGCCCGGTGGAAGGCCGCGATCTCGGTCAGGGCGATCGACACGGCCGGGAGCAGAGCGCCGCGCAGGTTCGTTCCGAGGCCGTCGGTGCTGATCCGGGCCCATCCGCTGACGGGGAGCCAGCCCAGCTTCAGCGAGAAGAAGTAGATGAGCACGGGCCCCGCGATGAAGGCCGGCACCGACAGCAGCACCGACGAGAGGGCCGTGGCCCCGCGGTCCACCGCAGACCCTTCCCGGGCCGCGGAGACGATGGCCAGGAGCAGGGCGACGACCAGGGACAACGTCAGTGCGATGGCCGCGAGTTCCAGTGTCACGGGCAGTCGGGACAGGACCGCGTGCGTGACCGATTCGTTGGTGACCGGCGAGGTGCCGAGATCGCCCGTGACTGCGTGTCCGAGCCAGTCGATGTACTGATGCCAGAGGGGTTGGTCCATGCCGAGTCTGGCGTTCAGTTTCGCGACCGCCGCCGGTGTCGCGTTCTCTCCCAGGATGACGGAGGCGGCCGATCCCGGCGCCAGACTCAGCAGTGCCACGGAGCCCATCGTGACCAGGATGATCACGACCAGGCTGCGAAGGACCCGTCTCGCGGTGGTGAGCACCATGCGACTCGCTTCCTTGGAAGGCGTGGGTGACGTGTGGTCATCCGGTGAGGTGTGCGGCCGCCGCCGCGGTGGGTGTGATCGGTGCGGGCGGAGGCCGTGACCCGGCACATTCGCCTGCCGCCGCACCGGGGTTGGCGCGATGGGAGCCCAGCATGGGGACTGGCCTGAACCGGTTGGCGGCGCATGTCCGCTCAACGGAACAGATTGTCGGTGCGGGCGGATGCGGCGGGCCGGACGGGTCAGTGCGCCGGGACCGCTGGCTGCGTGAGAGGTTGCTCCACCGCAGCCACCTGCCCCTTCCTCCGCTTGTCGTGACGGCGCTCGCGGCGCGTCTCCACCATGGTGTACAGGGTGGGGATCAGCACCAGAGTGAGCAGCGTGGAGCTGATCAGGCCGCCGATGACCACGACTGCAAGGGGCTCGGAGATGAATCCGCCCGCCTCGGTGATGCCGAGCGCCATGGGGATCAGGG
>NZ_JAGXJL010000132.1:0-4432 GCF_019091475.1 Streptomyces sp. GbtcB6
CAGCGAAGTGGACGTGGACGTCGTCCTGCTGGCCACCGGCTACCAGTCGCTGCTGCCGTTCCTGGACGAGAAGCTGCTGCCCTGGAAACAGGATCACCCGCAGCTGTATCTCAACGTGTTCGCTCGGGAGCTGGACAGCCTGTACGTGCTCGGCTTCGTTGAGTTCGCCGACGCGGCCTACCGCCGCTTCGACGAGATGGCCCAGCTCGTCGTGCTGGACATCCGCGCCCGCGAAACCGGCGTACGCAAGGTCGAGTTGGACGAGCTCAAGCGCGCCGACCAGCCGGACCTGACCGGTGGCATCCCGTACCTGGACAGCCCGCGCCACTCGAACTACGTCAACAGCGAGACGTACCAGACCTATCTGGCGAAGCTGCGCGAGCGGTTCGACTGGCCCGAACTCACCGAGACGACCTATCGAAAGGCCACGAACTGAACAACGCTCGCCCAGCGCTCGGTGCGCCCGCCGGAACGGAGACGGGCCGAGGAGCGGCCACCGCGTGATCGCCGGAGCTTCTGAGCCCTCTTGGCGTTCAGGCGCTGGCGCACTTTCTTCTGGGACACAAAGAGCCGGGCCCCCGCCTCAGCGGGGGCCCGGACTCGTGGTGCAGCAGAGGTCGTTTTATTCTGATGTTTTATCGCGGAATCTGCTGTTCAGTCGTTGGTGTCGGGTCGCGCCAGGAGAGGTCCGCTCGACCGCTCACCGCTTCGGGATCGGAGTGAATCCTCTGGTCCCAGGGGTGCGGGCGGTGATTTCCAGGTCGATGCCGAGGGTGGCTGCGTGCTCGACGAGGTGCTGGCGGTAGCCGCCGTCGCCCCACACCTTGCGGATGCCCGGGTGTTCGGCGGCGACCTGGTCCAGGAGCCGGGTGCCGGCGACGGAGTCCTGCACGCTCGCCGCGGTGACCAGCACGGCAAGCAGGAGACCGGTGGAGTCGGTGACGATGTTCCGCTTTCTGCCCACGATCTACTTCCCGGCATCGATGCCCTGGCTGGAGGCATGAACGCTCTCCCGCAGCAGTTGCCTGAGCAGGCCGTTGAGGCGGGCGAACACCCCTTCCTGCTGCCATTTCGTGAAGTAGCCGTAGACCGTGTTCCAGTGCGTTCTGTGGATTCAAAGATGTCAAGCCGCGTGCTTGTGGATCACACCGAGGTAGAGGCGTTCACGATGGGGCACGTGGTCGTTACGGCCAGGCGTGAAGAACACCGCGCAGACGTTGGCGGGTTGGGTAAGGATGCTGGATTGCTCCCCGAACGTGAGGCGGTCGTTGATGTCGTGGCGGCAGTCGACTGCGTCAAGGCCGGCGATCAGGTCTTCTCGGAGCACTGTGGACGGGTAGGACTCTGAGTCTGGCAAGACCAGGGGCGGCAACTTGGTTGTCGAGCCCGGCCGGAGGCTGATCGAGATTCCGCTGACAAGGCGTTGGGTGATGGACAGCTCCAGGCCGTTCCAGGCGTGGGAGTAGCCGTCAATGTCCGGTCTCATTCGGATGGCGGGGTGTGGGCGTCCTGGGCCCAGGAGATCCTCGGCCTGGGTCAGGGGCATGCCGCAGTGAAGCGGGCCGATACGGCCGGACCGGGCGAAGTCGACAAGCACGTTCATCAAGGTCACGACGGTGACTCTGGCATCTTCTCGTGCTGGCCCACACCTGGATATTGTTCGAGGGATCCTCAGCACGGCTCACCGGGGCGGCACGATCGCGTGCGGGCGGTCAGGACGATGACCGGCAGCAGAGTCGCAGCCGCGGGGGCGCCGATCTGGCTCGGTGTCGGCCCTGCGGAGGTAGGAACGTCGGCGAGTCGTTCGAGGAGCTTGTCGAGGGCGGTCTGCCCGTCGTGGACGGCGGCGCGTTCATCGTCGGTGAGCGGAATATCGGCCGGCATCTCCTGCAGGTTGTCTTTCGCCTCCGGCAGTTGGCCCAGATGCCATCGGCGATCATCCGCGAGCCCGAGCCCATCAGGGCTCGGACACTCGGTGGCGTTCTCAGGGCATGGGCGGGGTCGAACCTGCGCGGGATCAGTTCCCATTCGTGCAGGTCGCGGAAGAATACGCGCGGCACTTTGAGATAGCCGGAATTCGTCTGCGGCGTGAGCGGTTTCCCCCGGGCGGTTCTGCGATCACATGCCATGGGTCCACGCGGAAGGCTATGCCGAAGATGCGGGAGATCGCCCAGCGGTACCCCCGCATGTTCTCGCACTGGTCCTGGACCACCGCCTCGGCCTGGTGAACAGGACGGCAGGAGCCGTGTAACGAGAGATCGTTCCGCACGGTTCTGTGAGAGCCGAGGGGTGAGATTCCCCTCGGCTACTCGGCGACAAGCTCACAGCCATACCCAGAACCCCCGGGTCCGCCGATCTTACGAATGACCAGCTCAGACCCACGCTTGGAAGGTAGGACAAGCTCAGACGGGCATGCACTGGTCGCACCAGCGCGCGGCGTCGAGAATCGCGGTGTCGATGTCGCCCGGGTCGGGGGCGAGTTCCCGCTCGGCTCGGGCGCTGGACGCTGCTTGGGGCAGCGAGAGGCAGCGGGCCAGGCCGCTGTCGACTCCGGGTGCCTGCTTGGTGATGCGTGGGTTCAGGACCCCGAACTCACCCTAGGGGGAATCAGTTGGTGTGGGAACGCGATAGGGACGGCGTGAGGCGCCGACGAGTTCGGGCATCCGGGTAAACACGTCGTGGTGGTGGCGGTTCATCCCGGCGAGGATGTAGCCGCTGCCCGTGAAGGAGCGGGTCCCCGCCGCCTTCGTCGACCGGACGGCCGTCGGCGAAGTAGCCGAGCACGTCCAGGGTGCAGGTGTGAAGGAACCTCAGCACCCGGCTCCCATGGCGGCGTCGGCGAGGAGGCCGGGCACGAGCGTGTTGACCTTGCGGCGGCCCTCGGCCAGAGCGGACCGTGTTCAGGTGTCCCTGGCGACATGGAAGACCCATCCCTGCCCTTCGACGAGTCCGCGCCCGGCGCCCGCCTCGGTGAGGTCCGCGAGCCGGATGGTTACCGGAAGGTCCGCCAGCCACTGCGTCTCAAACTCGGGCACACGGGACGCGGTCACTTCGTGGCCCGCAGCGAGCAGTTCACGTACGAGAATGGCGCCGACGAAGTCTGTCGCCCCGGTGACCAGGCACTTCATGCCTGTGCCTGCCCGGCCAAGCCTTTCGCCCGGGCCTGGGCCTGGGCCTGGGCAATCTTGCCGTCGGCCCAGCTTGTCAGTAGACCCGGCAGCGCGCCGGCCACCCACTTGATCACCTTGGTCTCGGCACCGGGGACGACGCTGGCCCGCCCGAACTCGGTGCCCTTGAGCATGGCCTGGGCGACCTGGGCCGCGCTGAGCGGGTTCCTACCATTGGACAGGGCGATGAGCTCCGGCGGCTTGAGTTTCTGCTCACCGGCAAGCATGGGGGTGTCGACGTCGGGCGGGTAGACCCCGGTCACCGTGATGCCGTGCGGCTTGTACTCCTGGCGCAGCACCTCCACCAGGCCCCGCACCGCGAACTTGCTCGGGCTGTAGGCGCCGTAGCCGAAGACGCCGACGAGCCCGGCGGCCGAGGAGATGCAGGTGATCGTGCCCGCCTGCGTGGCCATCAGGTCGGGCAGTGCGCGGCGGACGGTGTGCAGGGTGCCGAAGTAGTTGATGTCCATGTGGCGGCGCAGGTCGGCGTCGGACAGCTCGTGGAAGTAGCCCGGCTTGACGATGCCCGCACAGGCGATGACGGACCGGATCGTGCCGTGCGCGGCGCGTCCGGCATCGAGGGCGGCGGCCACCTGCTCGGGGTCGGTGACATCGGCGGCGGCTACGACCAGGTTCGGCAGGGCCCGCCGGCACAGGGCCTTGGCGTTGTTGTCGTCGAGGGCGAGGACGGTCACGAGCGCGCCCGCCTCTGTGAGCAGTTCGGTCGCGGCGAGGCCGATGCCGCTGCTGCCGCCGGTGACGACGACGTGGCGGCCGTTCCAGAAAGTGGGGTTCACGCGCTTGCTCCTGCCTTGGTCATGGACGTGTCCGGGCGTCTGAGCGGCTCGTAGGACTGGGCGTCGAAGTCGGCCCAGACGAAGCGGTCACGCAGCTCGGCCAGGTAGGCGACGTAGGAGTCGACGTGGACGTAGTTGGCGTGCCGGGGGCTGTCGATGTAGCTGACCCCGCCGCGAAGGTCGGGGCGGTCGTCCCGCTTGAGGGCGACCAGCTCGGCGCGGTGCACGCCGGTCTCGCGGGCCCGGATATCGAGGAGGACCATCTGGGCCATCTCGTCGAAGCGGGTGTAGGCGGCGCCTGCCAGCTCGATGAAGCCGAGGACGTAGAGGCTGTCCAACTCCCTTGAGAACACGTTGAGATACAGCTGCGGGTGGCCCTGCTTCCAGGTCAGCAGGTCGGGGTCGAGGAAGGGCAGTAGGTACTGGTAGCCGGTGGCCGTGAGGATGACGTCGAGCGGTTCCTCAGAC
>NZ_JAGXJL010000133.1:0-4015 GCF_019091475.1 Streptomyces sp. GbtcB6
GGTGGGTACTTCCGCTGGGCAGGCATGGACGCATCCTTCCAAGGATCAGCGCTCTCTACCGAACCCGGAGCGGTTCAGTGTGCAACGTCGATGTCTTCGTGGATCTTGATGACGGCTCGCGGTGGAGCGCGACTGTCTTCACGGTCACCGAGGTCGAACGCTTGATGGCAACGTGGGCAGGAAGCGATGAGGCTCTCGGCGGCCGCTACTTCTGGGGCTCGGACGGTCTGATCGTCCGGGAACCCGGCATCGACAACATGACTCAGGTGATCGCGGGGCTGATCGACAACGCCGAGTTTTCCGCAATCTTCCAGCGCCTTGACGGTGACTGACCAGGCGCTCGGTCGTCATCACGCGTTGGCCGGTCAGGCCACTTCGGTCTCTCGTTCGATGGCCTGGAGGCGGTTCTTGAGCCGGTAGCTCGGGCCGTTGATCGCGATCACTTCGCAGTGGTGGAGGAGACGGCCGAGGATCGCGGTGGCGAGGACCTCGTCGCCGAACACCTGTCCCCATTCGCTGAAGGTCTTGTTCGAGGTCAGGATGATCGAGCCCTTCTCGTAACGCTTGGAGATCACCTGGAAGACCAGGTTCGCCTCAGCGCGTTCAAGGGGCTGGTAGCCCACTTCGTCGACCACGAGGACGCTCGGCCGCAGGTAGGTGCCGAGTTTGTTGACCAGCCGCCCGGCCGACTCGGCGGTCTTCAGGTTGCGGACCATGTCGTCGAGGCTGGTGAAGTAGATCGAGTAGCCGGCCCGGCAGGCCGCGACCGCGAGAGCGACGGCGATATGCGTCTTGCCCACCCCGGGCGGCCCCAGCAGCGCGGCGTTCGCCTTGCCGTCGACGAAGGAGAGGCTGGCGAGGTCTTTGACCTTGCGCGGGTCGAGCTCGGGCTGGAACGAGAAGTCGTACTCGTCCAGCGTCTTGTGGTGTGGCAGCTTGGACAGCCGCAGGCCCTGGCGGAAGCGGCGGTCGTCGCGGACGGCGAGTTCCTCGGACAGGACCAGGTCGAGGAAGTCGAGGTAGCCCATCTTCGCCTCGTCGGCCCGGCGGGTGTACTCGTTGATGGTCTCTGCCAGGTGGGGCAGGCCGAGCTTGCCGGCCGTAGTGCGGATGCGGTTGCCGGTCAGCTCGCTCAAGAGGACTCCTTCGTCGGGGATTTGGTGGTGAAAGGCCGAGTGCCGGTCAGTTCGTCGTAGACCGACAGCGGCCGCCGCCCGACCTCGACACGGGTGGCCGCGGACCGGTTCAACAGGGCCTGCAGCGGGCCGACTTGACCGCCGGTAGATGGTTCGCGACGCGGTGGCGGTGTCACCTCACCGGTCGTGGTGCGACGCCCCTTGCCGGTGGGCAAGCCGTCCCAGTGCGTCTCCTCAACAACGCGGACGCCGCGGCCGACCGCCCGCGGATGGGCGGACAACAGGGTCTCGCCGCTGACATCGGGGACGGTTGAGTGCAGCATGACCTGGGACTTCGTCGCCCTGATCTCGACCAGCTGACGCGGGCGGACCTTGCGGGCGGGAACCGAGTAGAGGTTCCCGCCGAACGCGACCAGGCAGTCCTTGCCGACCGGACGCAGATGCCGCTCGGCCACCAGATAGGGGGTGGACGGCAGCGGTTTGAGGGCCGCGTGGTCGCGGGCGGCCCGGATACCGATGACTTCCCGGTGCGTCTTGTGGATCTGGTTCCGCCGCCTGGGCACCCAGGCGGCGAACGCGGCGTCCATCTCCTCCAGCGAGGAAAACGCCCGCCCGGACAGCACATGATCGCGGACGATGAGAACCTGACGTTCGACGCGGCCTTTGCCGGTGGGCCGGTAGGCAGCCAGAACGTCGATGTCGAAGTCGTAGTGGCCAGCGAAGCCGACCGCTTCCGGATGCAGCGGCACCGCCTCGCCTGGGGCGACGTGTCGGCGCACGACGGTCTTGGTCCGGTCGTAGACGATCGACATCGGCACCCCGCCGAAGTGCGCAAACGCCCGCCGGTGGCAGTCGAAGAAGGTCTGCAGGTCCTGGCTGGTGGTGAAGCAGCAGAACGGATCGCGCGAATACGACAGCACCATATGGAACGAGTAGACCTTGGGGATGCCCATGTGAGCGAGGACGTTGCCCTCATCGCCCCAGTCGACCTGAGCTTGAGCACCTGGGACGACCTCGAAACGGCGGTGCAGCCCTGCCAACTCCTTGGGCGTGATGCCGAGTTCCTCGGCGATCCTCGGCCGGGCCTGCTGAACGTAGAGCTTGACGCGCTGGTAGTTCCCGGTGAACCCGTACTCCGCGGCCAGCCGATCGTGGATCACTGACGCCTTCATCAGGATCTCGGCCCGCAACATCGCGTCGACCAGTGGCGCGAACTCGTCGATCTTCCTGGGCACCACCTGACCACTGGCCGAGCGACGCGGTGGCGTCGCCGGCCCCGCGAGATACTTACGGACCGTCTTGCGGTCCAGCCCCGTCTCCCGGGCGATCTCTGACAGGCTCATCGCTCCGGACTCCAAAAGCCCACGAAAGCGCCGCAGCTCCGACCACCGACGCGGATCCAAGACCACTGCCGACCACCCCCTGCCGCCACACACCGACTACGCAGCAGAGTGCCGACCAATGCTCCTCAGCGCCTCAGGAACTGGCCGCGTTCATCCGTACGCGGGTGGGGACGTTCAGGTGTACGCCGACACGAGGTCGAGGGCAGCGAGGTGTGATGTCCGGGTGAGGGCGAGTGGTTGTGAGGCGACCCCGGCGGTGTGGACACACTGACAATGGATCTTGCAGATCCGAGGAAGGGTGTCCTGGTGGGACGGAAGTCTCCGTATCCGGAGGAGTTCAGGAACGACGCCGTCGCGTTGTACCGCGCGGCGGGCGGAAAGCACACGTATGCCGCGGTCGCGGCGGACGTGAGCAATGCTCAGGACTTGTGGATCAGTTCCGGGAAGGATGCGGACGGCGTACCTTCCCGAATGATCCTTGATGGTCACCGAGTAGGCCCGCGTTCGCTGCGCGGGTGGGGAAGGTACGCCCGTGCTCAGCGTAGTGAACGCCGACGGATCCACCGAGTCCGGCTCCCTGATCGACGAGATCGTCCGCGAGGGCGCCCGGCGGATGCTCGCCGCCGCGCTGGAGGCCGAAGTTAACCAGTACATAGCCGAGTTGGCTGCCGAGACGGACGAAGCCGGACGCCGCCTGGTGGTCCGTAACGGCCACCACCGGCCCCGCACGGTGACCACTGCTGCAGGTCCCGTCGAGGTCACGGTCCCGCGCGTGAACGACAAGCGGGTGGACGCGGCCACCGGGGAGCGGATGCGGTTCTCCTCGAAGATCCTGCCGCCCTGGTGCCGCAAGTCGCCCAAGGTCAGCGAGGTGCTGCCGCTGCTCTACCTAATTCCTTGTTAACAGCTCCAGCAGCGGGGACCACACCCGTGCCGGCCTGTTCGAGCGTGGGACTACGACGCCTTTCTGGACCCTGGCCGTTGAGGCCTCCACTGAGAGCGGTGTGGCCCCGATGCTCTTGGTGGTGGTCGCGTGGGCTGTCGGACGGACGCCTCAGGAGGCCCTGGCCTCGACGTCTCACAACAGAGCGGCGGAGTTCGGTGTCCTCGCGACCACCACCGTAAAGCGAGGGGCTGGCGCTCGTGGGCGCCGGGCGGACGCCTGTGCTCTACCTGGCCACGATGCCTCCGTGCAGAGCGGCGATGCCCGGCGCCGTCGAGCGTCAACACCCCTTGTCTTGCTTACTCGTTAGTGCTGGTGGTGCGAGCCCACCACACGGTGACCTCTCGATACGCCCGAGCCGTCCGAGCTCCCGCATAGACCGAGGCCCGCGTGGTGCGCTGGTGCCACGAACGGCTAGTGAGGTGGCGGACCAGCCCGGTGGGCCGAGTCCTGGAATTAGGTCGCTGCGTGGCCCGCATGTGCTCGTGACCAGCACAGACACCCGTGCCATGGGGAGTGAAGTTTGCCCGTGATCTCGGACACTCGATGGTTATGCCGCGAGGGTATGTTGATGCCGCTGCCTGGTCTCGGCT
>NZ_JAGXJL010000134.1:0-3897 GCF_019091475.1 Streptomyces sp. GbtcB6
AGCGTGGGCCGCAACAAGAAGAGCGTCACGCTGAACCTGCGCCACGAGACCGGACGGGACCTGCTGCGCCGGCTGGCCCGGGAGGCGGACGTCGTGGTGCTGAACCTGCGGCCGTCCACCCTGCGCAAGTGGCGCCTGGACTATCCGAGTCTCGCCGCGGAGAACCCCCGCCTGGTCATGGTGCACGTCACCGGGTACGGAGCGGGCGGGCCGAAGTCCGACCGCCCCGGATTCGGCACCCTCGGCGAGGCGATGTGCGGGTTCGCCCACCTCACCGGCAGCCCGGACGGCCCCCCGACCCTCCCGTCGTTCATGCTCGCCGACGGCGTGGCGGGGCTGACCGCCACCTATGCGGTGATGATGGCCCTCTACCACCGCGACGTGCACGGAGCTGACGGCCAGCTCGTCGACGTCAACCTGATCGACCCGCTGGCACGGCTGCTCGAACAGTCGGTGCTGACCTACGACCAACTGGGCAGCGTCCCCACCAGAACAGGCAACCGCTGGGACATCAGCGCACCGCGCAATGTCTACCTCACGAAGGACGGACACTGGCTCGCCATGTCCGGCAGCGCTCCCACGATCGCCAAGCGCGCCCTCCAGGCCGTGGGACGGCCCGAACTGACCGAGGACCCCAGGTTCGCCGAGGCCCAGCAACGCCTTCGGAACGCCGCCGAGATAGACGCGATCATGGCCGACTGGATCGTGGCCCACACCCTGGACGACGCGATGGCCGTCTTCGAGGCGGCAGGTGTTGCCGCCGCCCCCGTCTACGACGCCACGCAACTGCTCGCCGACCCGCACATGGTGGCCAGAGACGTCTACCCGTCCGTTCCGGACGCCCAGCTCGGGGCGATGCGGGTGCAGGCACCGGTGCCCCGGTTCTCGGCGACCCAGGGCGGCATCAGCCATCTGGGCCCGGCACTCGGCGAACACAACGACGAGATCTACGGGGGACTGCTCGGCCTCGACGCCGACCGGCGCCGGGAACTGTCTGAGCAGGGCGTGATCTGAGGCCCGAGTATCGGTAACCCGGACAGACACATCAGCAACCACCACACACATGCCGGACGAGGTGGTCCGGCCACGGCGGCGGGAGGCCCCGAATGAGCCAACTCGATGTGGACGCAACCGACTTGGGGCAGGTCACCGAGTCCTTCATCGACGGGGTCCCGGTCGGAACACCCGAGGTGTACGAGAACATCGACCCCTCGACCGGACGGTCGCTCGGAGAGGTGTCGAGAGGGACCTCCGAGCAGATAGACCGGGCGGTCGCCTCGGCACGTGCGGCACAGCGGGCGTGGCGCACCACGACACCGGAACAACGCGCCGACCTGCTGTGCCGGCTGGCCGACCTGATCGAGAGCCGGTCGGAGGAACTCGCCCGGCTGGAGAGCGAGGACTCCGGCAAACCCCTGACCCAGGCGCGCAACGACGCCCGGGTGTGCGCCCGGTACTTCCGTTTCTACGGCCGGGCGATCGACTCGTACTACGGCCTGAGCCTGCCCCTGCGCCCCGACCTCCACGTGTACACGCGACGCGAACCCCACGGTGTCACCGGCCACATCCTCGCCTGGAACTATCCCCTGCAACTGCTCGCCCGCGGGGTGGCACCCGCCCTCGCGACCGGGAACTGCGCCGTGGTGAAACCCGCCGACGAGACACCGAGGACCGCGGTGGCCGTGGCCAGGCTCGCCCTGCAGGCCGGGCTGCCGCAGGGGGTGTTCAACGCCGTGACCGGGCTCGGTGCCGAGGCCGGTGCCGCGCTGGCGGCCCATCCCGGCATCGACCACCTGGGCTTCGTCGGCTCCACCCGGGTCGGTGCCCTCGTCGCCACGGCCGCCGCCGAGCGGGTGTCACCGGTGACGCTCGAACTCGGCGGCAAGTCGGCCCACTTGGTGTTCCCGGACGCCGACGTCGAGAAGGCCGCCCGGGTCGCGGCGGGCGCGATCCTCCAGAACGCCGGGCAGACCTGTTCCGCCGGGTCGCGGGTGCTCGTCCATGAGAGCGTGCACGCCGAACTGGTGGAGCGCATCGCGGGGCACTTCGCCGAGGTGACGATAGGCCGGGGCCTCGACGATCCCGACCTCGGCCCGCTCGTCTCGCGCAAGCAGCAGGACCGGGTCCGCGGCTATGTGCGGTCCGCCGGCACCGGCGGGGTCGTCTTCGGGGGGTCGGTGGCCGAGCCCGAAGGCATGACGGACGGCGCCTACTTCATGCCGACCCTGATCGACGGCGTGGACCCGGTGTCACCGATCGCGCAGGAGGAGATCTTCGGGCCCGTGCTCACCACGATGCGGTTCGCGACCGAGGAGGAGGCCGTCGCCCTGGCGAACGGGACCGAGTACGCCCTGCTCGGCGCCGTCTGGACCAGGGACCTCAGCCGCGCACACCGGGTCGCCGCCGAAGTGGAGGCCGGCCAGGTCTATGTGAACACCTATGGTGCGGGCGGCGGTGTGGAACTCCCGTTCGGCGGATTCCGCAAGTCCGGCTACGGCCGTGAGAAAGGCGTGGAGGCCCTCGACAGCTGCACCGCGACGAAGACGATCGTCGTCCAGCTCTGAGACGAGGCGCTGAGACGAGGCCGGCGCGACCGCTGGGAACGCGGTCGCGCCGGCCCATGGTGATCCCCCTGGTTCAGGGCGCATCGCCGACGTACTCGTCCACCCGGCGGCGCAGCAGCCAACGCCCCGCCGACTCCTCGAACGTGTCGTGATACCGCGCCACGATGGCGACGGACCAGGCGGAACCGGCGCGGACGAGCATCACCACGTCGCTGGTCGCCTTCGCCGTGCGGTCGTCCCACTCCGTCAGGAGCGTGTTGCCGACGAGGTGGCGCTGCGGCCGGTCCGGATCCGGCCGCCACCCCGGACGGGAGAACGCCTCACGGATGGCGTCGGCACCCACCAGGGGCTCGAATCCGGGTATCTCGACCACGCCGTCCGGCAGGTACAGCGCGACCATGTCCTCGGTACGGCCCTCGTCCTGCGCCTGGGCGTGCGCGGCGATCGTCGCCCGTACGCCCGCGCTCACCTCGGCGAATTCCGGCACGACCGGCCCTACTTGATGGCGATCGGAGTGATGGGGGAGCCGACGGAGCCCGTCACCTTCAACCCCGGGGCGCAGAACAGCATGTCCCACACGCCGTCCTTCTCGCAGTCCGCGGCCAGCTCCTCGAAGTTGAACATCTCGCCGAGGGTGAGGCCCATGTCCCGGATCACCACCTGGTGGAACGGGATCGTCGCGCCTTTGACGGGACTGGGCCACACCTCGCCGGAGTGGTTGTCCATCGCGAGCGCCGCGACCTCGCGTTCGTACAGCCAGTTGCAGGTGTCGAGGCAGGGCCCGGGGGCGTTGCCGAGGAAGTGTTCGCGGTCGCCCTCCAGGAACCACTGGTAGGAGCCGGTGCGCAGCAGCACGATGTCGCCGGACCCGACGCGCACGCCCTGGCGTTCCTCGGCGGACAGCAGGTCGGCCTCCGTGATCTCGTACGAGTCCTCCAGCCGGTCCACGCCCTTCAGCCGCGCGATGTCGAGCAGGACCCCGCGGGAGATCAGCCGGTCGACGGCCTTGTGGAACGAGTTGCGGCTGGCGCCCTGGAAGTTGTTGACCGCGGCGGCCGGCACGTTGTTGTAGAAGGTGCCGCCGTAGCCCGCGTGCGCCAGCCCGTCCCACTGGGTGGCGGCCTGCAGACCGGTGACGATCATGTCGTCGGCGGAGATCAGACCGTCCTGGGCGAACCCGGTGTCGGACGGCAGCAGCGTCATGACATGGATCGGGTTGTTGCGGAAACCCCCGGACTTGAAAGGCCCGTTGCTGTCGAATGCCATGCCCAGGTCGAACGCTTTGCCCGTACGGGCGAGTTGCGCGGCCTCGATCCGCTTCTGCGGGGTCACG
>NZ_JAGXJL010000135.1:0-3864 GCF_019091475.1 Streptomyces sp. GbtcB6
TCGCCCTCGCCACCGAGGGGCCCGGTGCCGGCACCGGACGCTTCATCGACCGCCATGGCGAGATCGCCTGGTCCTGAGACCGGCGGTGCCGGGTCACCGGCCCTGAAGAACAGAACGGGCAGAACATCGAGACCGGTCCCGGACAGGAGAACCGCTGCCGCTACTGGCGTCGGCGGAACCTCCGGCCGAGGTGATCAGGACGTACGAGCCGGGGCCCGGCACGTCGAGACGTTAGCCGCCGTCGGGCCCGGTGACCGCGCGGTCCAGACGGCGTTCCACATCTCCGCCGCCTTCTTGGTGGTCGCCGCCCTCGTCGCCGCGTTTGTACTCAAGCAGAAGGGCTGGGAGAGCGTCGCCGAGGCAGATGCCGCCGTCGGGATGGCGGAAGGATGACGATGCTGCGGCAGCTCGGGTTCCTGACCGGAACTACTGCGCGACGCACTGGACTTGCGAGTGAGCACGGAGACCACCCGCGCCACCCACCTCCTGCGCACCCTGCCCGTGTGGCGACAACCGCTCCCAGTGCACAACGCGTGCACACTTCCTCGGGAACTCCCGGAAGCCCAAGGACGATGCGGGCCAGCCCAGTGCGCTGCTCGGGGCAGGCGTCACGGTCGACCGAGTGATCGGTTGGGGACGGTTTTCGGCGGTGTCGCCCGGCGGATGAGACCGGTGCGTTTGGCGGTCGCGAGCATCGGTGTGATCTCAACGGCGGTGACCTGGCGCAGGGCGCCGATCGTGGTGGTGACGAAGGTGTAGAGAGCGTCGAGGTCGGTCGCAGCGAGGGCGATCAGCAGGTTGGCCGGGCCGGTCGTGGCCGCGGTGAATCGGACCTGGGGATGGGTGCTGAGGGCCTGGCCGGTTTCCTCCAGCGCGCCGGGCAGCACGGTGATCCACAGCAGGGCTTCGGCGTGAATGCCCAGCAGGGTGAGGTCCACCTCGGTGGCCAGGCGTACGACGTTGCCACGCACAAGTGCGTCGAGGTGCCGGCGGGCGGTGAGCGGGGTGATGCCGGCGTGGTGGGCAAGGTCGGCGTAGGTGGCGCGGCCGTTCTCGGCCAGGGCTGCCATCAGAGCCGCGTCCATGGTGAGTGGTGGGGGTGGGGCGATCGGCGAGGCGGGGGCGAGACGGGCCGATTCCTCGGGGGAGAGCAGGCCGGCGGTCCAGCGGAACGCGCTGGGGAAGACGCGCAGCAGGGTGTGTGCGGTCCAGGAGACCGCAGCGTCGGTGGCGGGTAGGTCGCGCAGCAGGAGCGTGTTGCGTGCCTCCGGTCCGTCGAGGAAGAAGACGGCGGTGATCTCGTCGCCTCCTCCGAGGATGTCGACGAAGTTGGTGTCGGTGCGGTGGGCGAGGGCGTCGGCCACGTGCCGGATCTTGCTGGGGCGGCAGTGTATGCGTAGCGCGATGGGGATGACGCCCGGGATCAGGGCGGGGTTGCGGACCAGCGTGGTGCGCAGGGTGCCGTCGGCGTACAGCGGAATGACTCGGCGGATGACGGTGCGTTCCGACAGTTCGAGGCAGTGGGCGACCTCGCGCCAGGAGGCACGGGGCGACGCGAGCAGGACAGCCACGATACGGCGGTCCGTCTCGTCGAGTTCGTGTCGCATGATCTACATCCTAGGGCGAAGCCATGGCAGCTTTCCTGCGTCTGGCACCGCTGGATGTATGTAAACGTGCGGAGAGCCGGTAAGACCCTCGTGTGACGAAGTGACGAAGGGCGATGCCATGTTGAGAGCGGGAGATGGCAATGACTGATCACGGTGCCGATCTGCTGATCCGGGCTGCGGCGGTGCACACGTTGCTGCCGGGGCAGCCTCCCCAGCGGTCGCTGGCGGTGCGCGGCGACCGCATTACCGCCCTGTCGCCCGATCCGAACGGCCTCGATGCCTGGGTGACCGGGCGCACCACGGTCTACGACCTGCCCCGGGCCACGGTCCTGCCCGCGTTCGACGACACCCACACACACCTGATCTTCGCCGGATACAGCGCGCACGATGTCCCTGTCCACCAGGCCCGCACCATCGCCGAGTTCCTGGATCTGATCAGGCAGCGGGCCGCCGCTACTCCTGAGGGCGAGTGGATCCGTACCACGACCAACTGGCAGGAGCTGAACCTGGCGGAGCGGCGGATGCCCACCGCCGCCGAGCTCGACCAGGCCACCGACCGCCACCCGGTACTGGTCAAGCGCGGCGGCCACAACGACGTCGTCAACACCTACGCGCTGCGCCTGGCGGGTATCACCGAGGACACCCCCGTCCCGGCCGGCGGCGTGATCGGCCGGGACGCCGACGGCCGGCTCAACGGCCGGCTGATCGACAACGCCATGGGACTGGTGGAGCGCCTCGTCCCCACCGCGGACCGGGCCCGGCACATCGACGGGCTGCGCATCGCCGGCGGTCAGTACGCTGCCACCGGGATCGGTACCGTCCGCGACTGCATGGTCTCCCTCGACAACTATGAGACCCTGCTGGCCGCCCGGAAGGCAGGTGCGCTCAACACCCGGGTGCGCGCGCTGATCGCGGCGTTCGGCCTGTCCAGCGCGACCGAGGTGGAGAGCCTGCTCGACGCCATGGAGGACTGGCGCTACAGCGCCGACCCGTGGCTGCGGGTGTGGGGCGTGAAGTTCGCGCTCGACGGCGGACTCGAGGCCGGAGCCACCGAGGAGCCGTACGCCTGCGACCACTCCTTCTCCGGCATGCTGACCTGGGATCCCGACGCACTGGCCGAGTCGGTCGAGGCCGTGGTCCGCCGCGGTTGGCGGGTCGGTACCCACGCGTACGGCGACCGCGCCGTACGCATCCTGCTCGACGTCTACGAACGCGTCCTGCGGAACAATCCCGGCCTGCCCGCAGGGACGCTCGTCATGGAACACGGCGGCCTGGCCGGCCCCGAGCAACGCGCCCGCGCCGTCGCCCTGGGCATCCCCGTCACCATCCAGCAGCCGCTGCTGCACGACACCGCCGAGGTCGAGCGGGAGTACTGGGGGCCGGAACGGGTCGCCGCGCTCTTCCCCGCCCGCGGGTGGATCGACCAGGGCGCGCTGGTCACCGCCGGATCGGACTTCCCCGTCGGCCAGTTCGGCGCCATGCGCTCCGTCTGGGGCATGACCACCCGGCAGACCGTCATCGGCGTGCAGGGCCCCCAGCACGCCATCACCTACGACGAGGCCGTCGCCCTGCACACCACCAAGGCCGCCCGCCTGCACGACGAAGAACACCTGCGCGGCACGCTCACCCCGGGCCGCCTCGCCGACCTCACCATCTGGGACCAGGACCCCGCCCAGTGCCCGAGTGACGCCCGACGCGACCTGAACCCCACCCACACCCTCGTCGGCGGCCGCCTCGTGCACAGCCCCGAATCATAGAGAGGAAGCATCATGGATGACTCGACGGTAGGAATTCAGGTCGCCACGACAGGCGGCCCCGTGCTGGGCGCGCACCAGGACGGGCTCGCCGTCTTCAAGGGCGTGCCCTACGCTGCCCCGCCGGTCGGCGACCTTCGCTGGCGCCCGGCCCAGCCCCACCCGGGATGGAGCGGTGTGCTCGACGCCACGGCGTACGGCGCGAGCGCCCCGCAGCCCGATCTGGAACGCGGGCAGTCCGTCATGGGCGACCATCGTTTCTCGTCTCTGGACGAGGACTGCCTCACCCTCAACGTCTGGACGCCGGCTGCCGACACCGCTGCGCGGCCGGTTCTGATCTGGATCCACGGCGGTGGGTTCATAGTGGGCTCCGGCACCCTGCCCATCTATGCGGGCGACACCTTCGCCCGGGACGGCGACCTGGTCGTGGTGAGGATCAACTACCGGCTCCGGCCGCTGCGGTTCGTCCAGTTCTGGGCCGAGCACGCGGGCTGGGAGACGGA
>NZ_JAGXJL010000136.1:0-3666 GCF_019091475.1 Streptomyces sp. GbtcB6
GATCCAGTGGCGCGGCGAGGAGCCCAACCCGCTTGCGCACGGGGGTTACGAGTGGCTCTACGTCCTCGACGGTCGGCTGCGCCTGGTGCTAGGCGGGCATGACGTCGTGCTGGGGCCGGGAGAGGCCGCGGAGTTCGATACGCGCGTCCCACACTGGTTCGGCGCCGCCGAGCGGGGCCGGTCGGCGGAGGTGCTGAGCCTGTTCGGCCCGCACGGCGAGAAGATCCACACCCGGGCCGCGCCGCGAGACCGTCGCCTCGGCCGTGAGTCCGCGCGCGGTCGGTAAGGTTCGCGCTGCGCGCGTTCGTGAAATCGTTAACAGGACCGTCATCCTCGCGCCTCGGCTGTGCCTGGAGGCCGACGGGTGCGAATCACGCACCCGTCGACATCCTCAACGTCCTGCGGCAAGGCCTGTGAACGGTTCCATGGCGTCCTGGCCGACGAATGGGCCTACGCCCGCTTCTACGGCTCAGGCCGACCACGGCTGGCCAACCTACCGGAACGTCACGGCTAGATGGTTGCTGGGTTCTCGGCGGTACGCTCGCCGACGGTGCGAATCACGCCGTACCCGTCGTCATCGACCAGGGCGATCTCCTGGCCCATCATGGGGCACACGTTCATGGCTGCCTGCCAGTGGCTGCGCGAGGTCCATTCCGCGATTTGGACGAGCCGGTACTTCGCATCGTCGGACAGTGCCTGGAACACATGGGTCCGCACGAATCCCGGCTCGGCGCTCATGATGGCCGCCGCGGTTTCCCACTTCTCCATATACTCGGCCTGTTTGTCCTTCTCGACATCGATGTTGATGATTGAGAAATAGGGTTCCCTCACGGCACTTCCTTTCGATTCGTGAATGCTGCAGTACAACGAAGGAGCAAGTGTCGAAACCTCTTCTCCGCCTAGGAGAATGTAATTACTGCAACATTCGGATGCCTAGGAAATTTGCCACTTCGGCAAATTTTCGCAGGGGCGGCCGCCGCGCCCATGTCGTGAGGAGCGACAGCAGTGAATTCGGTAAATGACGTTGCTGTTTCGGCAAGGGGCGGATGGTGATCGGATTTTGTTGCCGAATTGGCAATAGAATTTGCTTATCGAGTGGTATGGGGTGATGGTGTAGATATTAACACCAACGAGCTGATGAACACCGATGACCGGATCTGGGACGTCGTCGTGATCGGCGGCGGCGGGGCCGGTCTGTCGGCCGCGCTGATGCTCAGCCGCGTCAGGCGCTTGGTCCTGGTCATTGACGCAGGCGAACCGCGCAACGCCCCGGCCGTCAGGGTCGGCGCCCACAACATCCTGGGCCGCGAGGGCATCTCGCCCCTGGAGCTACTGCACTTGGGCCGCGAGGAAGTCGTCTCCTACAGCGGCGTCGTCACTTCCGGCCGCGTCGCCCACGTCGAGCGCGACGGCGAGCAGTTCATCGTCACCACAGGGGACGGCCGGCGAGCGCACGCGCGGCGCGTACTGGTCACTACGGGATTGGTCGACGAACTGCCCGACATCCCGGGTCTGGCCGAACGCTGGGGACACGACGCGATCCACTGCGTGTACTGCCATGGCTGGGAGGCCCGCGACACCAAGGTCGGCGTCCTGGGCAACTTCTACCAGGCGCTGCTGTTCCGTCAGATGACCGACCGGGTCGCCCTGTTCGCCCACCATGCGAAGGCGGATCTCACCGACGAGCAGTGGGAACAGCTCGCCGCACTGGGCATCTCAGTGATTCACGGCGAGGTCACCGCCCTGGAAATCGACGCCGAACACGACAAGCTCACCGGCGCCCGCCTGGACACCGGCATCGTCATCCCCGTGGACACCCTCGTGGTCGCCCCTCGCTTCATCGCCCGCGGCGGCTTCCTCGATGCCCTCGGCCTCACCCTGACCGAACACCCGGCAGTGCCCGGCGTCCAAGTCGCCGTGGACGCAGCCGGATTCACCGGTGTCCAGGGGGTCTGGGCCGCCGGAAACGTCAGCGACGTACTCGCCGCCGTCCCTCAGGCCGCAGCCGCGGGCGGCACTGCTGCCGGCGCCATCAACATGGACCTGATCCTCGAAGATGCCCGACGTGCCGCCGCCGCCCGCGAGACGCTGCCACCCACGGCGTTCAGTGGCGCGATGGAGGCGGAAGTGTCACGACGTGTTCTCGGCACCCGCGCGCACGGCCTCGACAGCCAGGAATAGCAACTGACAACCACCGGAGCATCGGTACAGCGCCTTGTCACCGTTCCCGGCGGATTCCTTGACCCCGGGTGCGAAACGCGCCCAGGGCGCCATACCGTCCAGGGCGTCCGCCGCTCGCGATGCGGCTACCTGGGGTGATTGGGCTTCCCAGACATTCTTTTGCCGCTTTGGCAACTTACTTTGTTGATTCTCGAGCCGTACGTGCAGACTCTGCAGCGGGAGGCCATACCGAACGCAGTTGGCGAGTACGCGCCCTGCCCTCCTCAAGAAGGAGCCTCAGGTGGAAGACCGCTACGTCGTGATCATCCCGATCGAGATCGACGACGACACTGAAAACGAGTATCTCGAGCTATGGCAGGATGCCGCCGATCTGATGGCGGCGCAGCCCGGGTTCCTTCGGACCTACATGTTCCGCACGGTCACTCCGGAGAGCAAGTTCCGGCTTGTGAACGTTGCTGAGTGGGAGTCGGTTTCCTATTGGGCAGCGGCGATGGAAGTCTGCCCGATGTTGAGCCAGCAGATCGCTGTCGTCCATGCCGCGGGCTACGAGGCGATTCGGACCGTCCTCCCGGCCGCGGAGCACATGTCGGGCAACGGCCGCGGCCACTCGATCGTCGATCTGTCCCCAGCGGAGGCGCATCGCCGCATCACTGCAGGGGAACTCACGCTTGTCGATGTCCGACAGGACGGTGAGTGGGCAACAGGTCGCCCCGCGGATGCCGTTCATGCCGCGCTCAGTGGGATGCCAACCTCGTTGTCCGATCTTCCTGACGGCCCGCTGGCGTTCATCTGCCGCGCGGGACAGCGCAGTTCGAAGGCGGCCGAGCAAGCAGTGAGCGTCGGCCGTTCCCCGGTCTTCAACGTTGTCGGTGGTCTCGAGGCATGGGAAGCGGCCGGGCTGCCGGTCGTCAGCGGGAAATAATCATGATCTTCTGGAAGGTAACACGCAAGGCGTGCGGGAATGTGCCTCGTACTCCGATGAGCGCGCGGCACTCGGGCCAGCTCACGTCCGGCCTGTGGCAGGCGCAGGCAGAGAAAGCGGCAGATGGCCAACTCTTGTGTCTCGAGCGGGGTGCGCAATGGTGACGGCGATGGATGCGGTGGAGCAGCAGGCCCGGCTGGGCGGTGGGCTGGCGGTCGAGGTGATCGAGACGTCCTCGCTGGGGGATCGCAGCTACCTGGCCACCGATGGTGAGGTGGCCGTAGTGGTGGATCCGCAGCGGGACGTGGACCGGGTGATCGCCGTCGCCGCGAGGCTCGAGGTGAGAATCGCCCTGGTGCTGGAGACGCACGTGCACAACGACTACGTGTCCGGTGGTCTGGAACTGGCCAGGTTGACCGGTGCCGAGTACGGGGTGGCGGCTGCGGACGAGGTGGCGTTCGACCGGAGGCCGTTGTCCGACGGCGACGCGGTGGAGCTGTCGCCGCGGATGCGGGTGCGGGTGATGGCCACGCCTGGGCACACCTTCCACCACCTGTCCTACG
>NZ_JAGXJL010000137.1:0-3594 GCF_019091475.1 Streptomyces sp. GbtcB6
TGCCCTCCAGGTCCTTGAAGGAGGTGATCTCGCTGTCCTTCTTCATCAGAACTCGATGGTGTCGGCGATGAGTCTGAGCGAGGGCGTGGGCGGCCAGATCCAGGTGCCGCGCGAGGCGTACTCCTTGAGGATGTCGTTCTGGATGGTGCCGGTGAGCTTCGCACGCGGGATGCCGCGCTTCTCGGCTGCGGCGACGTAGAAGGCGAGCAGAATGGCCGCTGTGCCGTTGATGGTGAAGCTGGTGCTGATCCGGTCCAGCGGGATCGCGTCGAAGAGGACCTCCGCGTCGGCCAGGGTGTCGAGGGCGACGCCGACGCGGCCGACCTCGTCCGTGTACTCCGGGTCGTCGGAGTCGTAGCCGCACTGGGTGGGCAGGTCGAGCGCCACGGACAGGCCGGTGCCGCCCTGGTCGAGGAGGTAGCGGTAGCGGCGGTTGGACTCCTCGGGGGTGCCGAAGCCGGAGTACTGGCGCAGGGTCCAGGTGCGGCCCCGGTAGCCGGTGGGGTAGTTGCCGCGGGTGAAGGGGAAGGCTCCGGGGGCGGGTGGGTCGGCGTGCAGGTCGGCGGGGCCGTAGACCGGCTTGAGGTGGATGCCGGACGCGGTGCGGGGGTCATCGGTCATGACAGCTGGTCCTTCATCACCTTGCCGGTGGCATTCAGCGGCAGCTCCGAGCGGAACTCGACCTGCCGGGGCACCTTGAAGCCGGCCATCCGCTCCCTGGCCCACGCGATCAGTTCGGCCTCCGTCACCGTGCCGCGGGGCACCACGAACGCCTTGCCGACCTGGCCCATCCGCGCGTCGGGCACACCGATCACGGCGGCCTGGGCGACGGCCGGGTGCCGGAGCAGGAAGCCCTCGATCTCGGCCGGGTAGGCGTTGAAGCCACCGACGATGAACATGTCCTTCTTGCGGCCGACGATCCTCAGCCGCCCGTCGCCGTCGAGCTCGCCCAGGTCCCCGGTGTGCAGCCAGCCGTCGGCGTCCACGGCCTCGGCGGTCGCCTCGGGGTCGTCGAGGTAACCGAGCATGACGGAGTAGCCGCGCACGAGGACCTCCTGGTCCGCCGCGAGGCGTACCTCGAAGCCCTCACAGGGCCTGCCCACGGTCGTGGCGACGGCCTCGTACGGGTCGCCGGGCCGGGACGCGGTGACGGTGCCGGCCTCGGTGAGCCCGTAGCCGGTCATGAGGTGGGTGAAGGGCAGCTCGGTGGTGATACGGCGGACCAGCTCGACCGGGATGTCGGCGGAGCCGGTCACCGCGACCCGGAGCGAGGCCAGGTCGTGCCCGGCTCCCGTCTGGAGCAGGGAGTGGTACAGCGTCGGCGGGCCCGGCAGGATCGTCACCCGCTCCCGCTCCACCAGGTCCAGGACGCGGTCCACGTCGAAGACGGCGACCGGGAGCACGGTCGCGCCCCGAATCATGGAGGCGACCAGACCCGCCTTGTAGCCGAAGATGTGGAAGAACGGGTTGACGATCAAGTAGCGGTCGCCCTGGCGGAGTTGGGCCAGGTCGCACCACTCGGCGTACAGGCGGAGGGTCTGGCCGTGGGTGGTCATCACACCCTTGGGGCGACCGGTCGTGCCGGAGGTGAAGATGATGTCGGCGAGGTCGTCCGCGCCGACCTCGCGCTCCAGCGGCTCCCCGGAGCCCAGGAACCCGTCCGTCCGCACGTCGATGACGGGAACGCCGGGCGGTCCGGTGAACTCCCGGTCCAGGAAGCCGTTCTGGACGCACAGCACCTTGGCGCCGCTGCGGACGACGATGTCGTGGGCCTCCTCGTCCCGGAACCTGGTGTTCACCGGCACGAGCACGCCTCCCGCGGTGAGCGCGCCGAACGCGGCGACAGCCCACTCGGCCGAGTTCGGCGCCCACACCGCGACCCGGTCGCCGGGTCCGACGCCCACCGAGGCGAACGCCCCGGCGGTGCGCCGCACCCGATCGGCCAGATCGGTGAAGGTGAGCCGCAGATCGCCGTCGACCACGGCCTCCGCGTCCACGAACCGGTCGGCGGCGCTGCGCACCAGTTCGGGGATGCTGCGCCACGGCATCGTCGCGGTCATGCGTCGATCAGCCGGGCGAGGTTGCCGCCCATGACCCTGGCCTTGTCGGCCTCGGTCAGCTTGGCCAGGTGGTCGACGTAGGTGACCGGGTCGGCCAGGCCCTCCGGATGGGGGTAGTCGGAGCCGAACAGGACGCGTTCGATGCCGATGAGGTCGCCGAGCCGGGCCATGTCCTCCTCCCAGAACGGGCTGATGTGGATGTTCCGCCGGAAGACCTCGACCGGGTCCTCCTGGAACTCGTGGGGCATCTTCTTGTGCACGTCCGCCAGCCGGCCGAGCAGCGGCTCCACCCAGGAGGCGCCGTTCTCGATCACCGCGAGCTTGAGCTCCGGGAAGCGGGAGAGCGTGCCGTGGCAGATCAGGGACGAGACCGCGTCCTCGATCGGCCGCCACTCGTTGACCTGGCGGAACGCGTTCGGCTTGAAGGGCAGGAACTCGCGCGTGTTGCCCTCCCAGTCGTTGGCGTAACGGGCGTAGCCGCTGTCGGAGGAGTGGAAGGCGACCAGCACACCGGTCTCGACGACCCGCTTCCAGAACGGGGCGAACTCCCGCAGTGCGAAGGAGCGCGTGGCACCGAATCCGGGCACGGGCGCGGGGCGGACCAGGATGGCGCGGGCGCCTCGCTCCACCACCCAGTTGAGCTCGTCGATCGCCCTCTCCACGATGGGGAGGGTGATGACCGGCACGGTGAAGATGCGGTCCTTGTAGGTGAAGGACCAGGTGTCGTGCAGCCATTCGTTGAGGGCGTGGATGACCGCGTGGATCAGCTCCGGGTCGTCCTTCATGCGCTCCTCGATGAGGCTCGCGAGAGTGGGGAACATCAGGCTGCGCTGGATGCCCAGTTCGTCCATCAGCTCCAGGCGCGGGGCCGGTTCGCGGAAGGCCGGCACGGAGCGCATCGGCTCACCGAATATCTCCCGCCGGGTCTTGCCGGTCGGGTTGCCGACCTTGAAGTACTCCTCCATGGCGCCGGGGCGGGCGACCACGTCGAAGGTGGGGTTGGGGATGTACTCGCTGATCTGCCCACGGATCGCGATCTTCGTGCGGCCCCGGACGGTCACGTACTCGATGGCCCCGTCGTACTCCTTGGGCAGGTACTTCGTGAGCGCTTCCTGCGTCTCGTAGAGGTGGTTGTCCGCGTCGAACAGCGGATACGTGAGTGCGCGAGAGGGCATGAGATCCTCCTTCACCAATATTGAGAATCGTATTCTCACTGTGCGGTAGTGGCAATGTTCCGCCGGAGCTCGAACTTCTTGACCTTGCCGCTCGGCGTCCGGGGGAAGTCGTCGACCGAGCTGACCTCCTCGGGCCACTTCTGCCGGGCCAGCCCCGACCGCTGGAAGTGCGTGCGCACCTCGGCCAGGACCGGCGCGGACCAGCCGGGGCGCATCCGCAGTACGGCCGCGGCCCGCTCCCCCAGGCGCGGGTCGGGTACGGCGACCACGGCGGCCTCGGCCACTCCGGGCAGGCCGAGCAGCACCTCCTCGACCTCCGCGGCGCTGATGTTCTCGCCGCCGCGGATGATGACGTCGGC
>NZ_JAGXJL010000138.1:0-3348 GCF_019091475.1 Streptomyces sp. GbtcB6
CCTCACCGGCTTCTACCGCGACGTCCTCGCCCTCCAGCTGGGGTCCAGGGTCGCGATCGCCAACGCGGACGCCGAGGGCGCCCTGGAGCGGCTGGCCCGGGCCGGCTCGCCCGAGGCCACGCTGCCGGACACCCTCGGGGTCACCGTCGCCCCAGATCTCCGGGCGCAGGATCGCCTGGTGCCGGAAGTCGATCGGGTCGTCGCACACGGCCTGTCCGCCGAGGTGGTGGGAGGTCGCCCAGACCTTCAGCCCGTACCGCTCCAGGACGGCCTGGCGCTGGGGCAGGTAGTCGGGGTCGGCCTCGGCGCGGGCCAGGTCCAGGTGGTCGCCGGAGGCCGCGATCTCCAGACCGCCGTACCCCCACCCACCCGCCAGCCGCCCCACCTCCTCGAACGGCAGATCCGCCCACTGGCCGGTGAAGAGGGTGACCGGCTGCCGGGCCGGTTCCTGGCTCTGGTTCATGTGCAGCCTCCTTGGCGTTCCGGATACTTTAGCTTACGGTGAGCAAAAGTCGACCTTGCTGGAGCCATCGCTCTCCGTTTTTTCGACCTTTTCACGCGTTAGCTCCCCGGGAGGCTCTCCTCCGGGAGAGAGAAGAGGTGTGTGTCATGCGCGTCGCTGTCATCGGTACCGGCTTCATGGGGGCCGTGCATACCCGGTCCGCGCTCGTGGCGGGCGGCGAGGTGGTGGGCGTGGTCGGGTCGACGCCCGAGAAGGGCCGCCGCGCCGCCGCGGAGTTCGGGGTCGGTCGCGGCTTCGACTCGGTCGAGGACGTGCTGCGGCACGGGGTGGACGTGGTGCACGTGTGCACACCCAACGCTACGCACGCGGAGTTCTGCCGTGCGGCCCTCACCGCCGGTGTCCCGGTCGTCTGCGAGAAGCCCCTGGCCACCGACGCCGCGACCGCACCCGAACTCACCGAACTGGCGGCGGAGCGCGGGCTGGTCACCGCCGTGCCCTTCGTGTACCGGTACTACGCGTCCGTGCGTGAGGCACGCGACCGGATCCGGCGACCGGGGCATCGGCCCCCCTGGCTGATCCACGGCAGCTATCTGCAGGACTGGCTCGCCGACGCAGAGGCCACCAACTGGCGGGTCGACCCGGCGGACGGCGGTGCCACGCGCGCGTTCGGGGACATCGGGGTCCACTGGTGCGATCTCGCCGAGTTCGTGACCGGGCAGCGGATCACCCGCGTGAACGCGTCCTTCGCCCGCGCGGTCCCGGCCCGGCCGGCGGCGGACGGCACCCCGCGCCCCGTCGAGACCGAGGACGGCGCGGTCGTACTCCTCGAGACCGACGCCGGCGCGATCGGATCGGTGGTGGTCAGCCAGGTCTCCGCCGGGTACAAGAACGCGCTGTCGTTCTCCTTCGACGGGCCGGACGCCAGCTACGCGTTCCGCCAGGAGACCCCGGAGTCACTGTGGATCGGCGGCCGGAACGCCAACGAGGTGCTGCTGCGCGACCCGAACCGGTCCGGGGCCCCGACCGGGCGGGCGGCCCGCCTGCCGTCCGGGCATCCGCAGGGCTACTACGAGGTCTTCGCCGACTTCGTCGCCGACGCCTATGCGGCGATCCGCGGCGAACAGGTCACCGGCATGCCGTCCTTCGCCGACGGGCTGCGCGCGGCCGACATCGCCCAGGCGGTCGTCGACTCGGCACGCGACGGCGGCTGGGTCGACGTCCCGGCTGCCGGGCAGGCGATCCGGTCCGCGTAGGCACGGCAGATCGTCGGGCGATCCGGTCCACGCAGGCACGGCAGATCGTCCAGGCGATCCGGTTAGCGTAGGCACGGCAGTGCGTCACGGGCGGCCTGCCGTCCCTGGCGGGACCGACGTTCGGCATCTTCCTGCCCGTATACATGGCCGGTCGGGCTGCCCCTGGGACAGGGAAAGGTCCCTGTAGAGCCGCGTGGAGCCGCTACCGCGCGCCCGCCAGCGGCACGTCGAGCGGGAGCGGCTCGGTGAAGTCGCCGGTGCGTGCGCGGATCCCGCGCGGGGTCCCGTGCCGGAGCCACTGGTCGAGCAGCTCCGGGTGCAACAGTTCGTCGATGACCAGGGCCGCCGCGCCGACGACTCCCTCGGAGCGGTCCAGGGCGACCCGGTCGATGACGAGTTCGTCGGTGGCCAGCGGCAGCGACCGTCTGGCCACGACCTCGGCGACGGGGTCCCGGAACACGTCGCCCGCCTGCGCCAGCACGCCGGCGAGGTAGACCGTCGACGGGTTGAAGACGCTGACGAGCGTCGCCAGCTGTCCGCCGACCAGTTCACCCGCCCTGGTGACGAGTTCGGTGCTGACCCGGTCGCCGGCCAGGCAGCCGTCGAGCACGTCGGCGACGGCCAGCGGCGCGTCCCGGCGCTCCAGACGCTCGGCCAGGAAGGGGCTCCGCCCCTCCAGGGCCGCGGCGCGTGCGTCACGGGTGAGGGCCCAGCCGCCCGCGAACGCCTCGAGGCACCCGAACTTGCCGCACCGGCACCGGTGGCGGGACTCCTCGGCGACGATGGTGTGCCCTAGGTCGCCGGCCGCGCCGCGCGCTCCCCGGTGCAGCCGGCCCCTGGACATCAGGCCCAGCCCGATCCCGGTGCTCGCCTTGACGAGCAGGATGTTGTCGCCGGCGGCCGCCCGGGTCCGGCTCCAGGCGCCCAGCGCCATCAGGTTGGCGTCGTTGTCGACCCAGGCCGGCACGTCGTAGTGGGCTTCGAGCCGGTCCCGGAGCGGGAAGCCGTGCCAGCCGGCCATGATCGGCGGCTGCACGGGCATCCCGCGCGCGAAGTCGACCGGCCCGGGAACACCCACGCACACCCCCCACAGGCGCTCCCGCAGCTCCGGGTTGAGCAGTTGCCCCGCCACCTCGACCAGTGTGGCCAGGGACGCCTCAGGGCCCGACTCGATGTCCCACGGCATTCGCCGCTCGGCGAGCACGGTCCCGTCCAGGTCGGTCACCGCGGCGTGCAGATGGGTGGCGCCGAACACCGCGCCGAGGACGACACCTCGGCCGGACGCGATCCGCAGGATGCGGGAGGGCCGTCCGCCGGTGGAGGGGGCCGGCTCGCCCTCGACCACCAGGCCGACCCGGATCGCGTGGTCCACCCGCTGCGTGATGATCGTCCGGCCCAGCCCGGTCTGCCGGCCCAGGTCGGGCCTGGTCACGGCAGCTCCGCTCCTGATCAGGCTCAGGACCAGGGAGAGCGTACGGGTGTGGTCGGTCATGCAGTGAGCTTATGGTCCCGGCGACCTCCGCGACCGCGGGCCTCGACAGCACTCCGCGTCCGACTCCGGAGCGATCTTCAACGCGGCCCCCGACGCCCAGCTCGTCGTCACCGTCGTCGGCGCCGTCACCCTCCTCTTCG
>NZ_JAGXJL010000139.1:0-3154 GCF_019091475.1 Streptomyces sp. GbtcB6
GGCGAGTTCGAGGCCGTCGTAGCCCCATTCGCCTGCCTTCCGGGCGAGTTCCTCGATCGGCATGTCGGCCCATTGGCCGGTGAAGAGCGTGACGGGGCGTCGGCTCATGGTGGAGGCTCCGATTCAGACGCTTCCGGTGCGCAGCCGCAGCTGCGCCGGACGATCAGGTCGAGTGGCACCCGCGTCTCGGTGGGGTGCTCGGTCTTCGGTGCGCCGCCGGACTTGCGGACCTCAAGGGCGTCCAGCAGCATCCGCGCGCTGATTTCGCCGAGTTCGCGGTCGTGCCGGCGCAGGGCGGTCATCGGCGGGTCGAGCAGGTCGCTGGAGACCGGGTCGTCGAAGGAGACCAGGGCGATCTCGGTGCCGACCCGGTACCGGTCGGCGCGCAGCTGGCGAAGCGCGCCGAGGGCGAGGGTGTCGCCCGCCGCGATGATGGCGGTCGGCGGATCGTCCACCCTCATGAGCTCGGCCACCGCCCGCTGCGCGCTGGCCTCGGTCCACTCGTGGTCGCCGTAGGCCAGGTACTCCGGGGGCACCGGCAGCCGCCGCCCGCCCATTTCGTTGCGGAAGGCTTCCAGCCGTTCGGTGGCGGGTGCGTTCTCCAGGCGCAGGATCCGGTCGGTCGGACCGGGTGGCACGCCCAGGAAGGCGATCTTGGTGTGGCCGTGGACGACCGCCAGGTGTTCCACGAGGGTGGCCATGCCTCCGACGTTGTCCGGGCTGACGTAGCCCAGGCCGGTGTCCCGGATGACGTGGTCGAAGAAGACGACCGGTCCCCGGTCCGGGACGTAGCCGCCGCTGGTGGCGACCAGCAGTCCGTCGACCTGGCGGTCCTGGAGGGTGCGCAGGGCGGCGGTCTCGTGCTGGGCGTCCCGCTCGGTGTTCATCACGACGACCTGGTAGCCGGCGGCTTCCAGCACGTTCTGGGCCGACTTGAGCACCGCGGCGTAGAAGGCGATGGCGATGTCGGGGACGACGACGCCGACGAGCATGGACGACTGGGTGCGCAGGGACCGCGCCGAGATGTTGCGCCTGAAGCCCAGCGTGGTCGCCGCCTCGACGACCTTGCGCTGAGTGTCCGCCGGGATGCGGGGGTTGCCGTCCAGAGCCCGGCTGACCGTGGACACGGACACTCCGGCCATCGCGGCGACGTCGGCCAGGGTGGGACGGCGTCGGCGGGACGGATCGACCGGACGCGGGGTCTGGTCCTGGCTGGACGGCATCGGGGCTCCTTACAAGGGCGGTCTCTGCGGTGAGCGGGCGCTATTTGGTCGCTCGGGCGAAGACACTGCCACGGGTGAGGATCGAATCCACAGTCGCCGCGAGGACGAGGATGGATCCCTCGGCGACGTACTTGACCACGGTCTCCGCACCGATCAGGTCGAGGCCGTTGGAGATGGAACCGATCACCAGCGCGCCGAGCAGGGCGTCCCAGACGCTGCCGCGCCCGCCGAACAGACTCGTCCCGCCGATCACGGCCGCGGCGATGGACTCCAGCAGTACCGTGCCGGTACCGGAGGAGGCCGACACCCCGAGCAGGCGTGAGGCGGCGAGGATGCCGCCGAGCGCGGCCAGCGCACCCGCCAGGCTGAAGGCGATCATCTTGGCCCGGGCGACCGGGATGCCGGCCCGACGGGCGGCGTCCGGGTTGGCGCCGACGGCGTAGAGGTGCAGGCCGAAGCGGGTCTGCGTGGTGACGTAGCTGAACACGGCGAGCAGCGCGAACAGGATCACCACGGGGAGGGGCACCCCGAGATAGCTGTTGAGCACCGCCACGACCGTGATGCTGGCGGCGCCGACCAGGATGCCGGGGACGACGACCTCACGCACCACGCTGATGTCGATGCCCCGGCGCCGGGACTCGCCCACGGCAAGCAGGCGCAGCAGGACGAACGCGATGATGCCTGCGACCGTGAGTGTCCACCCCAGTGCGGGTGGCAGGTAGGTGCTGGACAGCGTGGCGATGCCGGTGCCGAAGAGGCTGACCTGTCCGGTGCCGCCGGGCAGCAGGACCAGGATCGCGCCGAGCATCATGAGCTGGGCGCCCAGGGTGACGACGAAGGACGGCACCCCGAACTGGGTGACGACGGCTCCCTGGATCAGGCCGATCGCCGCTCCGGCCGCGATCCCGGCCAGCAGGCCGAGCCAGGCGGGCCAGTGGTGGTTGACCACGAGGATCGCGGTGAGTGCCGCCGCCGCTCCGCTGTTGGCGGCGACCGAGAGGTCGATCTCGGCGAGCAGCAGGACGAAGACGATGCCCAGGGCGATCGTCGCCGTGACGACGATCTGCACCAGCAGGTTGGTGATGTTGCGGTTGCCCATGAACGCGCTGTCCTGGGCGGTGAAGAAGGCCCAGATCACGGCCAGCATGAGGACGACGGGCACGAATCGGTACCGTCCGGCGATGGCGTCGAGCGCCTGCCGGCGGCGGGACTGGCGGCCTTCGACGCGCGCGACGGGCGGCGGGGCGGAAGAGGAAGTGGCGGCGACGGCCGCGGGCGACGGGTTCGATGTGGTCATGGTGCCGAGATTCCTGTGATGGCGGCGACGAGCTGGTCCGAGCTGGTGGTCCGTTCGCTGTTGTCGAACTCGGCGACCTTGTTGCCCAGGCGCAGGACGACGATGCGGTCGGCGATCTCCAGGACGTCGCGCAGGGCGTGCGAGATCAGCACGATCGCGCAACCGTGCTCGCTGCGCAGCCGGCGGATCAGGTCGAGTACGCCGGTGCTCTGTTCGACGCCGAGTGCCGCTGTCGGTTCGTCCATCAGGACGAGCCGCGGGTCGGAGAGGGTGGAGCGGCAGACTGCGATGGACTGCCGCTGGCCGCCCGAGAGACGGCCGACCGGAGTGCGCAGGGAGGGGATCTTCGCTCCCAGGCGGCGGATGGTCTCCTGCGCCCGGTGCTCCATGTCCGCGCGGCGCAGGCGCGCGCCGCGCAGCAGGGGGCCGGTCTCCTCCCGGCCGAGGAAGAGGTTCTGGACGGTGTCGAGGTTGTCGCAGAGAGCGAGGTCCTGGTAGACGGTCTCGATGCGGAGCGCCGTGGAGTCGACCGGGCGGCGCAGTTCGACCGGCTTGCCGTCGAAACGGATCTCGCCTCCGACGGCGGGCTGCAGCCCGGAGATGATCTTCATCAGGGTCGACTTGCCCGCTCCGT
>NZ_JAGXJL010000014.1:0-267728 GCF_019091475.1 Streptomyces sp. GbtcB6
GGCGTTGACTTTTGGCACGCTGTTGAGTTCTCAAGGAACGGTCGCTTCCTTTGTACTCACCCTCTCGGGCTTTCCTCAGGGCTTCCCTTCGGTGTTTCCAACCTTACCAGATCCGTTTTCCGTTCCGTTTCCGGTCGGAATTCATTTCCGGTGGCCGCTGGAGGGCCTTTGCCTTTTCGATTGCCTTTCGGCTCTCTTTCGGCGAGTCCGACTTTATCAGAAGTTCTTGGCCGGTCTGACCGGCCACTCATTTCTGAGTAAATCGGAGGGTGGCTTCGATTTTCGGAGAGAACTACTCTCCGTTATGAAGCAGATCGATTCTAACGATCGGCCCTGAACCTGTCCAGTTCTAGGCAACTGTTTGAATCTACCTCCCCATCCAACCCGTGTCAACAGGTCTTCCGGGACGAGGAGGACACTAGCAGCTCACGGGAGGTCTCCGCACATCAGGCGGCCGTTGGGACGAACGCGCTGCGCTCGGTCTCCTCGAGGTCACCTGTCTCGCCGGCGCGAGCGGCACGGCCCCCCACGACAAAGACGTAGGCCAGGAAGGCCAGCTCAGCCACTACTCCGATGCCTATGCGCGCCCAGGTCGGCAGGCCGGACGGGGTGACGAAGCCTTCGATCGCGCCGGAGACGAACAGGACCAGGGCCAGGCCTATCGCCATGCCCACGGCGGCGCGGCCCTCTTCGGCCAGGGCCGTACGACGGCTGCGCGGGCCGGGGTCTATGAGAGTCCAGCCGAGGCGGAGTCCGGTTCCCGCGGCCACGAAGACAGCGGTGAGTTCCAGCAGCCCGTGCGGGAGGACCAGGCCCAGGAAGGTGTCGAGGCGGCCGGCCGAGGACATCAGGCCGAAGCCGACACCCAGGTTGAGCATGTTCTCGAAGAGGATCCAGAGGACCGGAAGACCGAGAAAGACGCCCAGGACCAGGCACATCGCGGCGGCCCTGGCGTTGTTCGTCCACACCTGGGCCGCGAAGGAAGCCGCGGGATGGCTGGAGTAGTAGGTCTCGTACTCGCCGCCGGGGCGGGTCAGCTCGCGGAGCTGGCTGGGGGCCGCGATGGTCGACTGCACCTCCGGGTGGATGCCGATCCACCAGCCCAGAAGGATCGCGACGGCGGTGGAGACGAGCGCGGTCGGGACCCACCAGTGGCGGGAGCGGTAGACAGCGGCCGGGAATCCCTGTCCGAGGAAGCGTGCGACGTCGCGCCAGGAGGCGCGACGGGTGCCGGTCACCGCGCTGCGCGCGCGTGCGACGAGTTGGCTGAGGCGCCCGGTGAGCTGTGGATCGGGAGCGCTGGACTGGATCAGGGAGAGATGGGTCGCGGTGCGCTGGTAGAGCGTGACGAGTTCGTCGGCCTCGGCTCCGTTGAGCCGCCGCTGGCGGCGGAGGAGCGCGTCGAGACGGTCCCATTCGGCTCGGTGTGCGGAGACGAAGACGTCGAGGTCCATCGGGTCTGCCTGCTCCTCGGCTGGTCGTCGACTGCCTGTCGTAGCAATGTCGCGGCTGTCAGCTTGTCGTACTGCGGCGCGATGCGTCCTCAGCTTGGCAGACTTGCGCTGTACGGGGCAGACCAGGGGAAGGCGGCGGGCGTGAGTGAGCTGGTGACGGGCGAGGCGGTGGCGCTCGAACTGCGTCCTGCGAGGCTGCCCAGCAGGGCACTGGCCGTGCTGCTCGACCTGGTCGTGGCCTTCACCGTGTACATCGCCATTTCGATAGGTCTCGCGGCGGCCACGGCCTCGCTCGACGACGCCGCGCAGGTCGCCCTGGCGATCGCGGCCTTCCTGCTGGTGCTGGTCGGTGCGCCGATCGCGGTGGAGACGCTGACACACGGTCGCTCGCTCGGGAAGATGGCGTGCGGACTGCGGGTCGTGCGGGATGACGGCGGGCCCATCCGGTTCCGGCATGCGCTGGTGCGGGGCGCTTTCGGCGTGGTCGAGATTCTGGTGACGTTCGGGGTCGTCGCCTGTATCGCCTCGCTGGTCTCGGCACGTGGGCGGCGGCTGGGGGATGTGTTCGCGGGGACCCTGGTCGTGCGGGAGCGGGTGCCCGTCGGGCAGGCCCGTTTCGTTCCGCCGCCTCCGCCCTGGCTGGCGGGACGTTTCGCCGGGCTGGACCTGTCAGCCGTTCCGGACGGGCTGTGGCTCGCGGTCCGGCAGTACCTGACGCGGATGCAGCAGCTCGATCCGCAGGTCTCGTGGGCGATGGCCGTACAGCTCGCGGGCGATCTCGCGACCCGGACGGGGACTCCGGCGCCCCCGGACATTCCGCCGGCCGCGTATCTGGCGGCGGTGGTGCAGGAGCGGCAGGCCCGCGAAGCCCGGCGGGCCTTCGCAGGCCATGCTCCTGCGTCTTCCGGTGCCTCCAACGCGTACGCGCCTCCGGTGCCCGGTACGCCCCCTGGCCCTGTGCCCAACCCTGTGTCTACCCCTGTCCCTCCGCCGTCGGCCGCGCCCGTCGCTCCTCCCGCGGCGACGGCCGAGCGGCCCGCCACCGGGTTCGTGCCGCCGGCGTAGGCGTGGTTCGGCCCGTTGGCCCGTTGTTCAGTCGTCGGGGTCCTTGAAGACAGACGGCGGTGACTGCAGGTCCTCCAGCTCGATTCCCGGGGCCGCCAGGACCACGTCGCCGGCGAGGTGCACGAGGTGCTGCTCGCCTGTGTCCAGGGCTGTGACCTGGTATTCGTCCACGGTCAGAGGGCCGTTGTCAGTGGCGTGTGTTTCTCTTTTCAGCAGGGCCCAGGACTGGTCCACGGTGCGGGGGGCGAGGACCGGGTCCGTGAAGGCCACGAGGCGTACGCGGGTCGCGGCAGCGGAGGGGGTGAGGCGCAGCAGACGGGCGGTGGCGACCAGGAACGCGGGGGACGTGCCGGTGAAGGCGTGGGCGCGCACATTGCCTTCGGTGGCATGGGTGCCGGTGGGGTCCGTGCGGACCCAGGTGACGCCGTCCAGGGCGGCGCCGCGCACCTGCCAGCCCCCGGCGTGGAGTTCGAGGCGGATGGGACGGCCGAGGTCGTCGAGGGCGAGATCGACCGAGCCGCCGTGGTCACCGGAGGGGGTGGTCACTTGGGAGACATAACGCCAGCCGGAGGGGCCGGGGGCGCACTGGAAGTGTTCTTCACCGAGGGGGGTGTGATCGTGCGGATCGTGGAGCGAATAGCGGCCGCGGGGCATGGGGGTCCTGGGGCTTGACGGGGTGTGGGTCCGGCACTCGGACCCGCGGTACGGCCGCGCGGGCGGTCGACGGGCCAAAGGGGCAGGCCCCCGGCACGGGGGTGCGGGGGCCTGCCTCGGCGGACCGGAGGACCTGCCACCGGGAGAGCGCGTCAGTGCACGGGTGCGCTTCCCGGTGGACAGGGCCCGCGCTCAGTAGCGGTAGTGGTCCGACTTGTACGGACCCTCGACCTCCACGCCGATGTACGCGGCCTGCTCGGGGCGCAGCGTCGTCAGCTTCACGCCGAGCGCGTCCAGGTGCAGGCGGGCGACCTTCTCGTCGAGGTGCTTGGGCAGCGTGTAGACGCCGACCGGGTACTCGTCGGGCTTGGTGAACAGCTCGATCTGGGCCAGGGTCTGGTCCGCGAAGGAGTTGGACATCACGAACGACGGGTGGCCGGTGGCGTTGCCCAGGTTCAGCAGGCGGCCCTCGGAGAGGACGATGAGCACCTTGCCGTCGGGGAACTTCCAGGTGTGGACCTGCGGCTTGACCTCGTCCTTGACGATGCCGGGGACCTTGGCGAGGCCGGCCATGTCGATCTCGTTGTCGAAGTGGCCGATGTTGCCGACGATGGCCTGGTGCTTCATCTTGGCCATGTCCGAGGCCATGATGATGTCCTTGTTGCCGGTCGTGGTGACGAAGATGTCGGCCTTGTCGATGACCTCGTCGAGGGTCGTGACCTGGTAGCCGTCCATCGCGGCCTGGAGGGCGCAGATCGGGTCGATCTCGGTGACGATCACGCGGGCGCCCTGTCCGCGCAGGGACTCCGCGCAGCCCTTGCCCACGTCGCCGTAGCCGCAGACGACCGCGGTCTTGCCGCCGATCAGGACGTCGGTGGCGCGGTTGATACCGTCGATCAGCGAGTGGCGGCAGCCGTACTTGTTGTCGAACTTCGACTTGGTGACGGCGTCGTTGACGTTGATCGCCGGGAACAGGAGGACGCCGTCGCGCTGCATCTCGTACAGGCGGTGGACGCCGGTCGTGGTCTCCTCGGTCACGCCGCGGATCTCGGAGGCCAGCTGGGTCCACTTCTGCGAGCCGTCCGTGATGGTGCGGTGCAGGAGTTCGAGGATGACGCGGTGCTCGTCGGACTCGGCGGTCTCCAGGCCGGGGACCTTGCCGTCCTTCTCGTACTCGACGCCCTTGTGGACGAGGAGGGTGGCGTCACCGCCGTCGTCGAGGATCATGTTGGGGCCGCCGGTGGGGCTGTCCGGCCAGGTCAGCGCCTGCTCCGTGCACCACCAGTACTCCTCCAGGGTCTCGCCCTTCCAGGCGAAGACCGGGACGCCCTGCGGGTTGTCGGGCGTGCCGTTCGGGCCGACGGCGATGGCGGCGGCCGCGTGGTCCTGGGTGGAGAAGATGTTGCAGGACGCCCAGCGGACCTGCGCGCCCAGGGCGACCAGGGTCTCGATCAGGACGGCGGTCTGCACGGTCATGTGCAGGGAGCCGGTCACGCGGGCCCCGGCCAGCGGCTGGGTCTCGGCGTACTCCTTGCGGATCGCCATCAGGCCGGGCATCTCGTGCTCGGCGAGGGTGATCTCCTTGCGGCCGAACTCGGCCAGGGAGAGGTCGGCGACCTTGAAGTCCTGTCGGTTGTCGACAGTCGTCATTGCGAGCTGCTCCTCGGGTTGGGTCGAGGGTGGGTACGGCTGGTCTGCGCGGCGGCGGACACAGGGGTGCCCGAGAAGAGGACACAGGCATGCCCACGTACGCGCAGCGCAGTCCGTCGGAGGCCCTCTCTCCCTCGGACGGTCCGTAGGGGACCGCCCGACCGCCATCAGCAGCGACGTCTGGCTCCGTCCCAAGCTACACCGGAGGAGCGGGCCGTCCCCAGTCCGCCTCCGAACAGATCACGCCGTTCGAGGAGGGTGAGCGTGGTCGGCGGGGGTGTCGGCGAGGGTGCGGTGGGGTGGTCGCCGGGGGTGCGGGGCGCGGGGAGATCGGGGGTTCCGGTCGGTTTCGCAGGGGTGTCCGGGGGCGGCGCCGCCTCGTGTGACGAAGGTGTCGGGGGATCGGCCTGATCGATCCGGTCGGCCCTGCGCGCATGGGGGGCGCTGTCCTGAGGGGCGGATGACGACGGGCCCGCTTCCCTGGCAAGCCGAGGGGAGCGGGCCCGTGCTGTCGGGCGGAGAGAGGGTCAGTGGTCGGCGGAGTGGGGGGTCGGGCCGCCCGGGGTGGCTTCCGGGTCGGGGCCCTTGGCGGCCTCTGCCTCGCTGTAGATGTCCGGTTCCAGGTAGATCACGCGGGCGATGGGGACCGCGGTGCGGATGCGGGCCTCGGCGGCGTTGATGGCCTTGGCGACCTCGGCGGCCGTCTCGTCGTGCTGGACAGCGATCTTGGCGGCGACGAGGAGTTCCTCGGGGCCGAGGTGGAGCGTGCGCATGTGGATGATGCCGGTGACCGTGTCGCCGTCGACGATCGCGGCCTCGATCTTCTTGACCTCCTCGACGCCCGCGGCCTCGCCGAGCAGGAGGGACTTGGTCTCGGCGGCCAGGACGAGGGCGATCAGGACGAGCAGGACGCCGATGCAGACCGTACCGATGCCGTCCCAGACGCCGTCGCCGGTGAGCAGGGCGAGGCCGACGCCGAGGAGGGCGAGGACGAGGCCGATGAGCGCGCCGAAGTCCTCAAGGAGGACGACCGGCAGCTCGGGGGCCTTGGCCCGGCGGATGAACTGCGACCAGGACAGCTTGCCGCGCAGTTCGTTGGACTCCTTGATGGCCGTCCTGAAGGAGAAGCCCTCGGCGATGATCGCGAAGAGGAGAACGCCCACCGGCCAGTACCAGTGCTCCACTTGGTGGGGGTGGTTGATCTTCTCGTAGCCCTCGTAGATGGCGAACATGCCACCGACCGAGAAGAGCACGATGGAGACGAGGAAGGCGTAGATGTACCGCTCGCGGCCGTAACCGAAGGGGTGTTGCGGGGTCGCCTCGCGCTGGGCCTTCTTGCCGCCGATGAGCAGCAGGAACTGGTTGCCGGAGTCGGCGAGCGAGTGGACGCCCTCGGCGAGCATCGACGAGGAGCCGCTGAAGGCGAACGCCACGAACTTCGATGCCGCGATCGCGAGGTTGGCGCCGAGCGCCGCCACAATCGCCCTGGTGCCGCCTGACGCGCTCATGTGTTCGCGTTGTCCCTTCTCGTTCTCGTCTTCGCCGGTACTCGTCTTTGCCCGTGCTTTGCCGGTGGGCCATTCTTGCAGCCCTGTCCGGGAGCGGCTCGTCAGGTATCCACACCACCGGTACGACAATCGGATCCCACGACTGGACCTGGCGAGAAGCGCGGGTCTCTCAGACGATCACCGTGGCACGGAAGACCGTGCCGGCGCCCGACACCTCCGCCTTCTCACCCGCCGGGACGAACACCGACCGGCCGGGGGCCAGGTCGTACTCGCCGACGCGGACCGTGCCGGCCGTGCAGAGCAGGATCTGCGGGGTCGGCAGGGTGAGGTCGTGGGCGGCGGTGCCCTCGGGCAGGACGTACCGGGAGAGCCGGAACTCGTCGATCGGCGTCTCGTAGACCTCCTCGCCGTCCGGGGCGGCCTCGGGGCGCAGCACGCCCGCGTCACCCGCCTCGAAGCGGACGACATGCAGGAGTTCGGGGACGTCGACGTGCTTGGGGGTCAGACCGCAGCGCAGGACGTTGTCGGAGTTGGCCATGATCTCGACGCCGAGGCCGTTGAGGTAGGCGTGCGGGATACCGGCGCCGAGGAAGAGGGCCTCGCCGGGCTGCAGGCGCACGTAGTTGAGGAGCATGGCCGCGATGACGCCGGGGTCGCCCGGGAAGTGGTGGGCGAGGTCGGCGTAGGGAGCGTAGTCGCCGCCGAGGCGGGTGCAGGCGGCTGTGGCCTCGGCGACCGTGTGGGCCATCTCCTCGCGGTCGGCGCTGAGGATCGCGGTGAGGACCTCGCGCAGCGCCGCTTCCTCGGGGTGGGCGCGCAGCAGGTCGACGTACGGCTTGAGGGAGTTCACGCCGAGGCCGTCGAGGAGTTCGGCCGCCTGCTCCGGGGCACTGAAGCCGCACAGGCCGTCGAACTCGGTGAGGGCGCAGATCAGTTCGGGCTTGTGGTTGGCGTCCTTGTAGTTGCGGTGCGGGGCGTCGATCGGGATGCCGCGCCGCTCCTCGTCCTCGTAACCCTCCCTGGCCTGCTCCAGGTTGGGGTGCACCTGGAGGGAGAGCGGGGCGCCGGCGGCGAGGATCTTGAGCAGGAAGGGCAGCCGCGGACCGAACTTGGCCACGGCCGCCTCGCCCAGTTCGGCCTTCGGGTTCGCGTCGATGACCTCGACGAGCGTGCCGCGCGCGGTGCGCGAGGGGGCGCCCGGGTGAGCGCCCATCCACATCTCCGCCTGCGGCTCGCCGCTCGGCTCGACCCCGAGCAGCTTCGGGATGGCGGTCGTCGAACCCCAGGCGTAGGGGCGGATGGTGTTGTCGAGGAGATCCATGACTTCTCTCTGCCGGTTCTCTCTGCGGGCGGGGGCGAACAGGGTTGTGCGGGGGGGCACGTGGTGAGTCGTACGGGGGTGTGCGCGTCGTACGGGGGTGTGCGCGTCGTACGACGGTGTACGACGGCTGTGTTCACCATGTGTTCCCCTACCGGTTCGCCTGCGGTACGGCCCTCAGGTCGTCCTTCGTGCGGCGGGACCGGTGTCGGTGTCCACCTCAGGCCCCCGAAGCGAGCGCCAGGTAAACGGCGGCGAAATCCGTGACGGCGATCAGTTCCGCCAGGGTCTCCAGCTCATCGCCCGCCTCGGGCTCCAGCTCGCTGATCGGGGTGTCGTGACTGAGGGCGAGGTCGCGGGCGGCGGGTGCGGCGGTGAGGCCGCCGATGGGGCGGTCGCGGAGCAGCACCACGCGCGCGTGCAGCGCGGGCGGCTCGTCCACGCGGTCGCGGAAGAAGTCGTCGGGGTCGGCGCTGGCCGCGAGCGGCCCGGCGAGCAGGGCGGTGTGGGCCGCCAGAGCCTCGGGGAGTTCGGCCACCAGGGCGGGTCGGCCGGCCAGTTCGGCGAGGGCGGCGGCGAAGCGGCGGCCGGCCGGGCCTGCCGAGTCGCCCTCCGTCCAGACCACGGGGAGCGCGTCGGCGAGTTCCGCGGCGAGGGTCTTGGCCGGGTTGCTGTAGGTCACGATGGCCGGGCCGCAGCGCTCGGCGATGCGGTCGAGGCGGTCGGCGACCTTCTCCAGGTCATCCGGCGGTGCGGTGACCAGGCCGATCCGGTCGAGGAGGGCGAGCAGCGGGGTGAGCAGCGCCCACAGGACGCCCGGGGAGGAGCCGGCGAGCGGCTCGCCGTGGTCGTACGGGGCCGTCGCCATCGGCATGAACAGGCCGTGGGCGCCGGCCACCGCCTCGGCGAGCGGGGTGCCGGCGGGGGCCACGGCCGCGACCGAGCAGCCGCGCCGGTAGGCCTGGTCGGCGAGGAGGGAGAGGCTGGGTTCGGTGCCGTCCGGGGTGGCGATCAGCAGCAGGTCGACGGAGCCGGCCCAGCCGGGGAGCTCCCAGCGCAGGGCGCCGGCGGCCGGGGCGACGCCGGTGGGGGCCAGACGGGTGACGGGGCTGCCGGGGCCGGCCAGCGAGCCGAGGAGGTCGGCGGCGTGGGTGGCGGCGACGCCGGGGCCCGCGATCAGTACGGCGCGCGGGCGGCCGTCCGGCTTGAGCTCCTGGACACCTGCCTCGATGGCGTGCCGGGCGGCCGTACGGACGCGGGCGCCGGCCTCGGCTGCGCCGCGCAGCAGGCCTCGGCGGTCGGCCGCGGCGAGGCCCTCCGGGGTGTCGAGCAGCGATTCGTCGAGCATGGAGCGGCCTCCGGTTGCCGGGGTCCTGATGTTCTGCGGTTGTCGTGCCTACTGCTTACGCCGGGCGGCGGGCCTCGTCGACGAGGAGGACGGGGATGTCGTCGCGGACGGGGTACGCCAGGCCGCAGTCCTCGCCGGTGCAGATCAGCTCGGCGTCCTGCTCCTTGAGGGTGGCGTGGCAGGCCGGGCAGGCGAGGATCTCCAGGAGGCCGGCTTCGAGCGGCATGGGGGTTCCCTTCGGGGGTGGATGTTCGCGTGCGGTCAGGTTACCGCCGGTGGGGTGGGTTGGGCTGGCCGCCGGTGACCGGTGACCGCCCGCCGGGGTGACCGCCCAGGGGGCTCCGCCCCCTGGACCCCCGAGACCTTCGCCCACCCACCACCCGACTCGGTCGGTTGAAAAGCGAGGGCGGGGTGAGTGACTCGGTCGGCTGGAAGGTTCCTGGGCTACGCGATGACTCGATCGGCTAGGAGGTTCCTGGGGTACGCGGCGACTCGGTCGGCTGAAAGACGCCCGAGGTACCCGGCGACTCGGTCGGCTGAAAGGTGCCCGGGGTGCGGGGTGGCTCGGGTCGCCGGGAGGTGAGGGGGGCGGGGAGCCGGGGTCACGCCCTGATGATCGCCAGTACCTCGTCCCGGATCTTCGTCATCGTCGCCTCGTCCCTTGCCTCCGCGTTCAGGCGCAGCAGGGGTTCCGTGTTGGAGGGGCGGACGTTGAACCACCAGTCGGCGGCGGTGACGGTGAGGCCGTCGAGGTCGTCCAGGGTGACGTCGTCGCGGTCGCCGTAGGTCGCGCGGATCTCCGCGAGGCTGGCCTGCTGGTCGGCGACCGTGGAGTTGATCTCGCCGGAGCCGGTGTAGCGGTCGTACTGGGCGACGAGGGAGGACAGCGGGCCGGACTGGCCGCCGAGGGCGGCGAGGACGTGCAGGGCCGCCAGCATGCCCGTGTCGGCGTTCCAGAAGTCCTTGAAGTAGTAGTGGGCCGAGTGCTCGCCGCCGAAGATCGCGCCGGACCTCGCCATCTCGGCCTTGATGAAGGAGTGGCCGACGCGCGTGCGGACGGGGGTGCCGCCGTTCTCGCGGACCACTTCGGGGACGGTCCAGGACGTGATCAGGTTGTGGATGACCGTGCCCTTGCCGCCGCTCTTCGCCAGTTCGCGTGCGGCGACCAGGGCCGTGATCGCCGACGGGGAGACCGGCTCGCCGCGCTCGTCCACGACGAAGCAGCGGTCCGCATCGCCGTCGAAGGCCAGGCCGAGGTCGGCGGACTCGGCGCGCACGCGCTCCTGGAGGTCCACGATGTTGGCGGGGTCGAGCGGGTTGGCCTCGTGGTTCGGGAAGGTGCCGTCCAGCTCGAAGTACATCGGGACCAGGGTCAGCGGCAGGCCCTCGAAGACCGTCGGGACCGTGTGCCCGCCCATCCCGTTGCCCGCGTCGACCACGACCTTCAGCGGGCGGATGGAGGTCAGGTCCACGAGCGAGAGCAGGTGGGCCGCGTAGTCCGACAACGTCTCCCGGGTGGTGATCGTTCCCGGCGAGGCGGCCGGCTCGGGAGCGCCCTCCTGCGACCAGCGCTCGGCCAGTTCCCGGATCTCGGTCAGGCCCGTGTCCTGTCCCACCGGGGCGGCTCCCGCGCGGCACATCTTGATGCCGTTGTACTGCGCCGGGTTGTGCGAGGCGGTGAACATCGCGCCGGGCAGGCCGAGGGCGCCCGAGGCGTAGTACAGCTGGTCGGTCGAGCACAGGCCGATCTCGGTGACGTCGACGCCCAGGGCCGCCGCACCGCGCGCGAAGGCGCGGGACAGACCGGGCGAGGAGGGCCGCATGTCGTGGCCGACGACGATCGCGGCGGCATCGGTCACCTGGACGAACGCGGCGCCGAACAGCTCGGCGAGTGCCTCGTCCCACTGGTCCGGAACCACCCCGCGCACGTCGTACGCCTTCACGATCTGCGACAGATCAGCAACAGCCACTGGCCAACCCTCCTGAAATCCACTCGGTCGCCCCAAACTACCTGTTCCGGGTGAGGGGCCGACGTGGGATCCCCCAGCGGGTACCCGGCGGACTCCCGGCTGTGATCTGCGGCGATCCGACCCAGTCGGTCACAGTCGGTGGGAGTCAGTCGTAGTCGGTCGTAGTCGGTCGCGGTCGACTGTAGGCGACTATGGTCGCCGCGCCGCGGGCGGGCACTGCGGTCAGGAGCCGGGGGCGAGCTCTGCGGGCGAGCACCACGACCACCTCCGGTCGAGCCCCCTCGGTCGGAGGTCCGAGTGGTCGTGACCGGCTCCGGCCTCGCCGCGGCTCACGGCAGCACCCTGCGCAGCAGGTCCCCTTCCCGGCGCGTCAGGCCTACCGCCGCGCAGGCGATCGTGAGGTTCTGCGAGGAGACCATCTTGCCGAGCATGGCGCCGGAGCTGTCGGCGGCCGCCAGGAGGTCCGGGGAGAGGCCCAACTCGTGGGCGGCGCTCACCTGGAGGGCTCCGAAGAGCGCGTTGGCCGAGGTGTCGGAGCCGGCGACGGCGACCCCTAACCAGCCGAGGACCGGCGGCAGGAAGGCGAGCCCCGCTCCGGCCGCTGCCACTAAGTGGCCGATCGTCGCGGCCTGTCCGGAGAGGTTCATGACGTAGGCGAGGGCGAGGACGGACATCACGGTGAGGATCGCGAGCCCCAACTCCCGTACGGTCGTCGCCCATTCCGCCATTCCGCGAGCGCCACGCGCGCGTGCACGCGCAGGACGGACGTCGTGGCGATGCCGGCCGACAGGACCTGCGTGCCGCCTGTGGAGACGATCGACCAGGTGAGGAGATTTCCTCCGACCGGTTCGCCCTTCGGGTTGACGACGTCCAGGAAGGGCCAGTCGTAGACCCGGTTCGCCTTCGTCGGCCAGTCCTTGACCGGCGGGATCCGGGCGATCGAGAAGACCGCGATGGTCAGGGTGTACGGGGCGTACGGGGCGTAGGCGCGCAGGACTTGGGGCCGTTCGTCGCGCACGTCCAGGTCAGCGCTGCACGCGCGCGTGCGGTGTGAACCCGCGTGGAAGGCAATGGAAAGCAGTGGACAGCAACGGCGGGAGGAAGGCCCGGCGAGACGTCAGTTGTCCGGCGACCGCAGCACCCGCAGGTGGCCGCGCCGTGCGACCTCCATCGGGTCCGCGCCACGGCCGCCGCCGCCCGCTCCGGCCGCTCGCTCCTGGGGGCGGGCGGCCTCGCGCACCGCGTTCGCAAGCGCTTCCAGGTCGTCCCCGCTCGGACGCGCCGGAGCGGAGCTGTCGAGGAGCCGGACGACCTCCCAGCCGCGCGGGGCGGTGAGGCGCTCGGAGTGCTCGGCGCACAGGTCGTAGCAGTGGGGTTCGGCGTAGGTGGCGAGCGGGCCGAGGACCGCGGTCGAGTCGGCGTAGACGTACGTCAGCGTCGCGACGGCGGGTCGGCCGCAGGCGGTTCGCGAACAGCGACGTACAGGGCTCACGACGTTGGACGGTACCGCACTCTTGAGCGGGCCGCGACGACTCTCCCCCAGGTCACCCCACCGTGTCGTACTGTGAAACACCCCACACACCCCTCCGGACACGCCCTGCTGACCTGCACGGAAGGGGTCGTCCGGGGTCACGGCCGGCACCGCATCCGGTCACGGGTCGGTACAAACACCGTCAATTGCCTTGAGCTCGCCGGTCTCGTGGGGATACGGAAACGAGCCCAACCTTGGCTGGAATGGTCATCCTGCGACATCCCGTCCCGGGCGATGTCGGTGCGTGGAGCGGCGCGGCCGGAGCCTGCGAGGACTACGCTTCACCAGTGATGGACAACCGTGTACCGCCCCGTGCCGCCGCCCCCGGGCCCCGTCGACGCGATCGCCACGGTCGGGGCATGCGCGGGCCGATCGCGCCACCTCAGGTGCCGCTGGCGGCGAGTCGCGCCGACGTGTTCGCGGACCTGGTGCAGGACTCCGTGGAGCGCCTGGAGCGGCGCTGGCCGCAGCTCGCCGACATCGATTTCCTGGTCCTCGAGGTACCCCGGCTCCAGGACCGGCACGGTGACAGCTGGGACGACGAGGCGGTGCCGCTGGGCGGCGTCATCCCCGCGCGCGAGGGACGCCGGGCGCGGGTGGTCGTCTACCGGCGGCCGGTCGAGATCCGCACCAAGGGGCGGGACGAGCGGGCCGCGCTGGTGCACGAGGTCGTCGTGGAGCAGGTCGCCGAGCTGCTCGGCCTCACCCCGGAGACGGTCGATCCCCGGTACGGCGAGGACTGAGCCCCCGGCGACCCCGCACCTCTCGTCTCGCGCCTACTTCTGCAGCACCGACACGTCCTGGTCCGCCTCCGGTACGGCCACCGTGCCGCGGTCGTCCGGGAGGGTCTGGATCGTGAAGCCCGGGACGCCGTCCTCGGTGGCCGCCAGGGTGCGGGCGCCGTAGACCGGGCCGCCGGAGACCGTCTCCACGGTCAGGGCGTAGGTGCCCTTCCGACCGGACGGGACCGGGGCGTCGATGTTCTGGGTGGTGCCGGACTTGATGGTGAACGTCTTGGACACCGCCGTGCCGCCGCCGCTGCCCGCCGACGCCGTGACCTTGACCTGGGCGGTCGCGGTGGGCGCGGTCAGGGAGAGGGTGGTGCCCTTGCCGCTGTTGTCGGCGGACGTCGCGCGCGTGCCGACCGGCGCGGTCGCCGGGATGTACGCGGTCTCCTGGTTGGCGCCCTTGCCGCGGGTGACCCGCAGGGCGGCCACCACCGGGACGGACTGGTCGGTCGGCGTGAGGATCAGCGAGCCCGCCTCGCCGCGCGTGACGTCGCCGAGGTCGGTCGCGGTGGTCATGCCCGACTTCACGTGCAGCGTCTCGTTGCCCGCCGGGGTGATCGTGCCGTCCGGGGAGGCGAGGCGCACCTTCAGGTCCGCGTCGCTGTCGCCGGTGGTGAAGGCGATCAGCCGGACGTCGGTGGCGTCCTTGGGGATGCCGGGCAGCACCAGGCTGCCGGACGGGTCGGCGGAGGCGGCCAGCCAGTCGCCGCCCGACTTGTCGTCCAGGGCCTGCACACTCGCGCCGACCCGGCCGCTGCGCACGCTCACGTGCACGGTCAGGTCGGTCTGCCGCTCGTCGGTGAGCGTGGACAGCAGGACCGGCTCACTGGCGTGCGGCTGGACCGTGATGCCCTCCCCCACGGAGGACTTGAGCTGGCCGTCCTTGCCGTACAGCTCGATGTCGACCACGGCGGCGCCGTCGTCGGGGTTGGTGAGGTGCACGTAGTCGGTGCGGCTCGCGGCGGTGCTGGCGCCGGGGAACCAGAAGTCGGTGTCGGCCGCCGTGCAGTTGACCCCCTGGAGGCCGCGCCCGGTGCCCGCGGCGACCTCGGTGGTCTCCTGGACCGTCCAGCCGGGGGCGTACTTGCCCTCGGCGGTGCCGACGTAGGCGGGCCCGTCGGCACCGGAGGTGTCCCCGGTGGCCGGGGTGCCGGGCGCCTTCGGGCTGAGGACGGGCTTCGCCGCCTTCTTCTTGCCGCCGCTGCCCGTCCCGTCCGCCGACTGCTCGGCGGCGGCCTGGAGTTCGGCCTTGCCGCCGCTCGTGGTGCCCTTGGTGACGGGCGTGAACGACGTGTACGAGGTGTCGGCGATGTCGGACAGGCTGGGCGCCGGGCACAGCAGCGTGGTGCGCTCCACGGGCAGCTGGGCGGCCGTCTCGGCGGTGTGCGCGGGGGTGGTGGCCGGCGGGTCGAGCGCGGCGAACCCGGTGACCGCCGCGAGGGCGGCCGTGCCGGCGAGCAGGGACAGGGTGGTGCGGTTCACTGCTGGCTCCCGTCGTGGTGCTCGCCGCCGGTGCCCTGGTGGTGCTGGGCGGCCGGGTCATAGGCGGGGTCGTAGCCCTGCTGGTACGTCGGGTCGTACGCCCCCTGCCCCTGCTGCCCGCCGTAGGCGTACGGGTCGTACTGGCCGGTCTGGTACGGGTCGTACGTCTGCTGGTCGTAGCCGCCGGTCTGGTACTGGCCGGTGCCGGCGCCCTGGTACTGGTCGGGGTAGCCGGTGTCGTAGCCGTCGGCCGCCGGGTAGGAGGCGGGGTCCCATTCGTCGTACGGCTGCTGGTGCGGGACCGCGGCCGGGGTCTCCTCCTCCGGAGCCGTCGACGGGAGGTCGGTTCCCTCGGGGATCTCCTGGGATCCCTGGGACTCCTCCTCGGCCTCCGCCTGGGCGCGCAGGCGGCGGGCGCGGCGGCCCTCGCCCTCGGTGGCCTGGGCGGGGATCGGCTGCTCCTCGGGGAGGTCGTCGTCGACGTCGCGGCGGCGGCCGGGCAGGGCGAGGACGACCAGGACGACGGCGAGCGCACCCTGCGCCCACAGCCAGGCGCTGTGGGTGAACGGTGTGTCGTAGGTGACGTCCAGCTTCCCGCCGGAGGAGGGGAGTTCGAAGCCCTGGGCCCAGCCGTCGACGGTGGTGCGGGTGAGCGGCTTGCCGTCCAGGGTGGCCGTCCAGTCCGGGGAGGCCGAGTCGGCCAGGCGCAGGATGCGGCCGTCGGCGCCGGTCGGGACGGTGGCGTGGATGTCGACGGGTCCGGCGGGCACCGAGTCGGGCGTGCCCGAGCCGTTCGCCGACACGATGGTCGCTCGGGAGACCTGCTGGTCGACGCGCCACAGGGCGCTGCCGTTCTGCTGGCTGAGCCGGGACAGGCCGGGGGTGGCGTCGAGCACGCGTGTGATGTCGCGCGGCGTGCCCTTGTGGACGAGGACGTAGCGCACGGCGAACCCGCCGAGCTGGTCGGCCTGGTCGGCGCCGGAGCCGGCGACCAGGTTGGCGACGACCTTGTCGAGCGTGGCGTTCTCGCCGTCGGCGGCGGCCACCTCGGCGTCTCCCATGCGGGCGCCGGAGCCGCGCACCAGCATGTAGGACACGCGCGCGGTGCTGTCGCCGTCGAGGACGAGGGTGCGCACCTGGTCGGTGGTGGTGCTGTCCTCGGCGACGAAGGCGGGCACCTGGGCGGGGTCGCGCCGCTCGACCGGGCCGTCGGCGCCCGCGATCATCCAGCCGGCGGCGAGCAGCAGCGGGCCGGCGGCGGAGGCGAAGGCGACCAGGGCGGCCACCGGCTGGCGCCAGCCGAAGCTCTGCTCGGCGACACGCGAGCGGGCCCCGTCGGCGCCGAGCGCGGCGGCGGACAGGATCGCGATGCCGTAGACGAGGGTCGCGGGGCCGGCCCAGGTGGACTTGTTGGACAGGACCGCGAAGACCAGGCCGACCAGGGCGACCGCCCAGGCGGTGCGGATGGCCGACTGGCGCTCGGAGCGCAGCAGGGCGGCGAGCGCGGCCAGGACGACGCCGACGAGCATCAGCCCGTCGACCGTGCCGGGGCCGCCCGGGCTGGCGCCGAGCAGGTCGAGGGCGGAGGCGGCCGAGGAGCCGTACTCGAGGCCGGCCTCCTTGAAGAAGCCGAACGGCAGCAGCGTCAGCGACCAGGGCGCGAGGATCAGCAGCGGGGTGCCGAGCTGGACCAGCAGGCGCAGGCCGGAGGCGACCAGGTCGGCGCGGCGCACGGCCAGGACGGCGATGCCGAGGACCAGGGCGATCGGCCAGACGATCGGCGTGAACGCGGTGGTGATGGTCAGCAGCAGCGCGTACGCCCAGGTGGCGCGCCAGCTTCCGCGCGCTCCCGAGGACTTCGTGAGGCCGCTGGCCGCGATGCCCGCGCGGGCGATCAGCGGCAGCAGGACGGCGAGGACGGCGGTGCCGATGCGGCCGCCGGCGAGGGCGCCGGTGGCGGCGGGCAGGAAGGCGTAGGCGATGGCCGCCCAGGCGCGCAACAGGCGCGAGGTGACCAGAGGGCGGGAGGCGAAGTAGGCGGTGAATCCGGCCAGCGGTACCGAGGCGACCAGCAGCACGGTGACCGCGAGCCCGGTCGAGCCGAACAGCAGGGAGGCGAGCGCGGCGACGATCGCCAGGTACGGCGGCGCGGCCGGGGTGCCGCCGGCGCCGACCGCGTGCCAGGCGTCCAGGTAGCGGGACCACAGCTCGCTCGCGGTGCCCGGGGCGGGCAGCAGGGCGCCGCCCGCGAGCGCGCCGGAGCCGAGCAGGGCGCGGCAGGCGGCCAGCGAGATCAGCAGCAGCACCAGGAAGAGCACCGGGCCCGGCTTGCGGGCGATGCGCTTGAGGCGGGCGAACTGCTCGATCTCCAGGAAGTCGGCGTCGTCGCCGCCGGGCCCGGACTCGACCGCGCCGCCGTGCCGGCCGGCCGCGGAGATCTCGTCGTCGGCGCCGAAGAGGTTGCCCGCGACCTGTTCGACGGTGGCCCGGACGGTGGCGCCGGGCGGCGGGAACAGGGGGCGCAGCTCGCCCTTGTCGAGCTGGGAGCGGCCGCGCCTGCGCCGCCCGGCGATGATCCGCTCGGGCCGCAGCAGGGTGCCCAGCAGGCCGCGAATCTCGTCGAGGGCCTGTCCGGGGACCTTGCCGACGAGGTAGGCGACGGTGCGCAGCAGGGTGCCGAGGACCAGGCGCAGCAGGATCCAGGGCAGCACGGCCGTACGGGCGTTGACCAGGAGGGTGTAGATCGCACCGGCCTTGTCGACCTTGTGCGGGGAGGCGGTGGTGCGGCCTGCGCAGTCGACGGCGCGGCGCTCGCGGGAGGCGGCCTCGGCGTGCCGTACGACGGCCTCGGGGGCGACCAGGACGCGGTGTCCTGCGTTGTGCGCGCGCCAGCACAGGTCGACGTCGTCGCGCATCAGGGGCAGCCGGCGGTCGAAGCCGCCGAGCTCCTCGAAGACGTCGCGGCGGATCAGCATGCCGGCGGTGGAGACGGAGAGCACGGTCCGCACGTGGTCGTGCTGGCCCTGGTCCTGCTCACGGCGGTCCAGGCCGGTCCAGCGGCGCCCGGAGTTGGCGATGGTGACGCCGACCTCAAGGAGCTGCCGGCGGTCGTACCAGCCGCGCAGCTTGGGGCCGACGACCGCCACGTCGTCGCGGCCCAGCTCCAGCTCGTTGTCCACGACCCGCAGCAGCTGGGCCAGGGCTTCGGGTTCCGGGGCGCAGTCGTCGTGCAGCAGCCAGAGCCACTGGACCGGCTCGCCGTAGGGCAGCTCGGGCATGTCGTAGGCGTCGTCGCGCCACTGGCGGGTGACCGGGTCCCAGCCGCTGGGCCGCTTCAGGTACGGCAGGTCGTCCGGGGTGAGGACGGGCGCGGTGCGGCCCGCCTCCTCGACGGCCTGGCCGAAGCCGGTGCGGCGGGCGAGGTGCAGGACGTTGGCGTCGCCGAGGGACTCGGTGAGCAGCTGGGCGGAGTCGTCCGCGCTGCCGGTGTCGGCCGCCACCGCGTACTGGACGGGGCGCTCCTGGCCGAGCAGCCCGGCGAGCGCGTCGGGCAGCCAGCGGGCTCCGTCGTGGGAGACGAGGACCGCGGTCACCACGTGACGCGGGAACTCGGGCGGGCGGGTCGGGTCGAACGCCGCCGGGCGCGCTGGGTCAAACGCGGCTGTGGCAGCTGTGCCTTGAGCTGCCGTGTGGCTGTGCACGGACATCGAGGTACGGGCCCCGGTTCGATGGACTGCGGTGGACTCCTGCGCCCGCTGGTGGCGGCGAGGCGTCTCGGACGAGCGCCCACACTATCGGCTGGGCATGTCGACGGCCCGCCGCCTGTGGATAACCCACCGGCGACGGGCCGTTCGCGCAGCTCAGATGTGTGCGTTGGATGGACGTCCGCCGCAGGCACCCGCCTCGGCGTCCGCTTCGCTTCCGTTTCAGACGGCGGCCTTCTTGAGACGGCGGCGCTCCCGCTCGGAGAGTCCGCCCCAGATACCGAAGCGCTCGTCGTTGGCCAGGGCGTACTCGAGGCACTCGGAGCGCACCTCACAGGCGAGGCAGACCTTCTTGGCCTCTCTGGTGGAGCCGCCCTTCTCGGGGAAGAAGGACTCGGGGTCGGTCTGGGCGCACAGCGCGCGCTCCTGCCAGCCGAGTTCCTCGTCCGCGTCGTCGACCAGCAGTTGCTGCACCAGCTCGGTCATGTGCGCCCCTCGTCTGTCTTTCACGTCCCCGTGCGTGGCCGTTACCGATTTCGGCTGAACGACACGAGTGAAATTACAAGTGTGCTGCTCCGGGCGAGTCAAGCCGAGATCTGCTATTGGGCCCGTTATTCACTCTGCGGAACCAAGGCCGTGCGGAAAGTGTTCAAATCGGCATAAACCTTGACATGCAGACGAGGCCCCGCGCGGGCCTCCGACCCCATACAGAGCTTGTACGGAGAAGGACGCCCAGATGTTCGATCGCGTTCCGAAGTGGCTCGCGCGCCCGGTTGTGCGCCATGTGTCCCGGGTGCTTACTGAACAAACCTTTCGGCAGCGAGATGAACCGGATGAGGTGAACCATGTCCCACATACCGGGCGTCGGGTTGACACGGGAGGTGTGAACCGATGTGCTTGTGGGCATGCTCGCGAACTTGGCGCTCACCTCGACCCGCACCGCCGGGTCCCACGGTGCTGCCCGCGCTCGCTGTAGCTGTTGCTGTTCCAGCTGTTGAGCCGTAGCCGTATCCGACCGCTCCCGCTCCAGCTGCAGACCGAGTCCCCCGGACTCGGTTTTCGCTTTTCGTTCCCCGCTGACCTTCTTCACTGAGGAACCACCGCACCCCCATGAACAGCGACAACGACCTCCAGATCGCCGGCGACATCCTCGAAGTCCAGCACCTGCTGCAGCCTCCGCGTGAGCACCCGGTCACCGTGGCCGAGTTCGTCGGCCTGGCCCGCGCGATCGCCGCCGACCGCGCGCAGTGGGAGCACCTCGTCGAGTACGACGCGACCAGCCGCTGGTACCACCGGCTGCGCACCGGCCCCGGCTACGAGGTGTGGCTGCTGTCCTGGGTGCCCGGACAGGGCAGCGGACTGCACGACCACGGCCGCTCCTCCGGCGTGCTGACCGTCCTGGAGGGCGCGCTCACCGAACGCACCGAGCGCGGCACGCGCGCGTTGAGCGCCGGTGCACAACGGGTGTTCGCGCCGGGGTACGTGCACGAGGTCGTGAACGACGCGCTGGAGCCGGCGGTGAGCCTGCACGTCTACTACCCGGGCCTGACCGAGATGCCCATGCACACGACACCGAGCTGCGCGGCGCACCCCGTGACCGCGTGACGCATCACGCGGGGAGGACGCGTGCCGCGTTGTCGGACCCGCCTGCAAGACTTGGCGCATGCGCATTGTGGTTCTGGCAGGCGGTATCGGCGGTGCCCGGTTCCTGCGCGGTCTGAAGCAGGCCGTGCCGGACGCCGACGTGACCGTCATCGGCAACACCGGGGACGACATCCACCTCTTCGGGCTGAAGGTCTGCCCGGACCTCGACACGGTGATGTACACGCTCGGTGGCGGCATCAACGAGGAGCAGGGCTGGGGGCGGACCGACGAGACCTTCCACCTCAAGGAGGAGCTCGCCGCCTACGGGGTGGGGCCGGACTGGTTCGGGCTCGGTGACCGGGACTTCGCGACGCACATCGTGCGCACCCAGATGCTGGGCGCCGGTTATCCGCTGAGCGCGGTGACCGAGGCGCTGTGCGACCGCTGGAAGCCGGGCGTGAAGCTGATCCCGATGACCGACGACCGGGTCGAGACCCATGTGGCCGTCGAGGTCGACGGCGAGCGCAAGGCGGTGCACTTCCAGGAGTACTGGGTACGGCTGCGGGCGTCCGTGCCCGCCCACGCGGTCGTGCCGGTCGGCGCCGAGCAGTCCAAGCCGGCGCCCGGCGTCCTGGAGGCCATCGCCGCAGCGGACGTGATCCTCTTCCCGCCGTCCAACCCGGTGGTCTCCGTCGGCACGATCCTCGCGGTGCCCGGCATCCGGGAGGCGATCGCCGACGCCGGGGTGCCCGTGGTGGGCCTCTCCCCCATCGTCGGGGACGCGCCGGTGCGCGGGATGGCCGACAAGGTGCTCGCGGCGGTGGGCGTGGAGTCGACGGCGGCGGCGGTCGCCGAGCACTACGGTTCCGGGCTGCTGGACGGCTGGCTCGTCGACTCCGTGGACGCGGACAGCGTCGCGCGCGTGGAGGCGGCCGGCATCCGCTGCCGGGCCGTACCGCTGATGATGACCGACCTGGACGCGGCGGCGCAGATGGCCCGGGAGGCGCTGGCGCTGGCCGAGGAGGTGCGCGGGGCATGACCGACACGACGGACACGGCCGACGCGATCGCCACGACCGATACGACCGGCACGGCCGACGCGGCCGACGCGGTGCCCGCGTACCGGGTGTGGGCGCTGCCCGGGATCCCCGAGGTCCAGCAGGGCGACGACCTGGCGAAGCTGATCGCCGCGGCCGAGCCGGGGCTGGCCGACGGGGACGTGGTGATCGTCACCTCCAAGATCGTCTCCAAGGCCGAGGGACGGATCGTCGAGGCGGCCGACCGGGAGGCGGCGATCGACGCGGAGACCGTGCGGGTGGTGGCCCGGCGCGGAACCCTGCGGATCGTGGAGAACCGGCAGGGTCTGGTCATGGCGGCGGCAGGCGTCGACGCGTCCAACACCCCGGCCGGAACCGTGCTGTTGCTGCCCGAGGACCCCGACGCCTCGGCCCGTGCCGTCCGCGCGGGCCTCCGGGACGCGCTGGGCGTCAACGTCGGGGTGATCGTCACGGACACCTTCGGGCGGCCCTGGCGCGCGGGGCTCACGGACGTCACCATCGGCGCCGCCGGCGTGGCGGTGCTGGACGATCTGCGCGGGGGCGTGGACGCGCACGGCAATCCGCTGGTCGCGACGGTCGTCGCCACGGCCGACGAACTGGCCGCCGCCGGTGACCTGGTGAAGGGCAAGGCGACGGGGATGCCGGTCGCCGTGGTGCGGGGCCTCGCGCATGTCGTGGCGGACGCCGACGACGACGGGGACGGCGCGCGGGCGCTGGTCCGGGACGCGGGCAGTGACATGTTCCGGCTGGGGACGTCCGAGGCGGTCCGGGAGGCGGTGACGCTGCGGCGGACGGTACGGGCCTTCACCGACGACCCCGTCGACCCCGGGGCGGTACGGCGGGCGGTCGCCGCGGCCGTGACCGCGCCGGCGCCGCATCACACGACGCCGTGGCGGTTCGTGCTGCTGGAGTCCGCGGAGGCCCGCGCCCGGCTGCTGGACGCGATGCGGGACGCGTGGATCGCCGACCTGAGGAGGGACGGCAAGTCGGAGGAGTCCATCGCGAAGCGGGTGCGGCGCGGCGATGTGCTGCGGAACGCGCCGTACCTGGTCGTGCCCTGCCTGGTGCTGGACGGGTCGCACACGTACGGGGATCCGCGGCGCGACGCTGCCGAGCGGGAGATGTTCGTGGTCGCGGCGGGGGCCGCGGTGCAGAACTTCCTGGTCGCGCTGGCCGCGGAGCAGCTGGGGTCGGCGTGGGTCTCGTCGACGATGTTCTGCCGGGACGTGGTGCGGGATGTGCTGGCGCTTCCAGCGGGGTGGGAGCCGATGGGGGCGGTTGCCGTGGGGAAGGCCGCGGAGGAACCGCGGGAGAGGGCGCCGAGGGAGGTCGGGGACTTTATCGAGGTGCGGTGAGTTGCGTTGCGCCTTCGGTTCGTGGGAGTTCGGTTTCGTGAGCGAGTGCGGGTTGAGTGTGGCTGGTCGCGCCCACGCGGCGGTAGCCGCATATCGGATACAGCCCCGCGCCCCCAAAAAGACGGGGCGCTTGAGGCCTAGGATTCTTTGGATGGCTGGTCGGTTTGCTCCGAAACCCACGCGTGCGACTGTGCGGGGTGGGCAGGTTGTCGTGCCTGCCGGGATGCCTCGGCAGGCTGTCGCACCCGGGCGGGTTCGGCTGTGGAAGCCCGACGGAGTTCTTGATCTGGGGCTCGTGCTGGGGCCGCTGCGGCGCGGGCCCGGGGATCCGACGTTCCGGGCCACCCGGGACGGGTCCGTGTGGCGGGCCAGTCTGACGCCCGCCGGGCCCGGGACGCTGCGGGTCGCCGTGTACGGCGGTGAGGTGCGCGGGGAGGCCTGGGGGCCGGGGGCCGAGTGGCTGCTGGAGCAGCTGCCGGAGATGCTCGGGTCCGCCGATGACCCGTCCGCGTTCGTGCCCCGGCACCGGGTGGTGGCGGCGGCCCGGCATCGGCGCCCGGGGTTGCGGCTGACGCGGACCGGGCTGGTGCTGGAGTCGTTGGTTCCGTCGGTCCTGGAGCAGAAGGTCACGACCGACGAGGCCTACCGCGCCTGGCGGTTGCTGGTACGGAGGTTCGGGGAGCGGGCGCCGGGCCCCGCGGGGGTGGGTGAGCGGCCGATGTGGGTGATGCCGGCGCCTCGTACCTGGGCGCTGATTCCCTCCTGGGAGTGGCACAAGGCCGGGGTCGACGACAAGCGGGCCTCGACGATTCTGCGGGCGGTACGGGTCGCTGCGCGGCTTGAGCAGGCCGTGGGAATGACGGCGGAAGCGGCGCAGGCGCGGCTGGAGGTGGTGCCGGGGGTGGGGCCGTGGACGTCGGCGGAGACCGTGCAGCGCAGTCATGGGGCGGCGGACGCGGTGACGGTCGGGGACCTGCACCTGCCGGGGATCGTGGGGTGGGCGCTGGCCGGGGACCGGCATGCCGACGACGAGGTGATGCTGCGGCTGCTTGAGCCTTATGCGGGGCAGCGGCATCGGGCGGCTCGGTTGATTCTGCTGAGTGGGCATACGCCGGCGAGGCGGGCGCCGCGGATGCCGCGAGGGGATATCGGCCGGTTGTGAGCGGGTGCGGGTGGCTGGGGGTGGGGGTGGGGACGCTTACCGGCGCTTGCAGGGTGCCGCTGCGCCCACCCGTGCCGCCCTGCGGCACGCCTGCCCGCAGCTATGTAGCTGGGTAGCGCCCCGTCAGGGGCGTGGGGAACTGTGTGATCAGTCCCCACGCGCCCGCAGTCAGGCCGCCACCGCCACCGCCCCTACTGGTCCGAAGAGAACCGCACCGCCCCCGCCGGGATCATCGCGTCGCACCACACTCTGGCGCCCTCCCGCAGTTCGTTGTCGGCGCCGATGACCGCGCCGTCGCCGATCACCGTGCCCGTGAGGACCGAGCGTTCGCCGACGCGGGCACGGTTGCCGATCAGGGAGTCGGTGATGACGGCGCCGGGTTCGATCACGGCGCCCGGAAGGATCGTAGAGCCGAAGACCCGCGCGCCCTCCGCCACGAACGCGCCCTCGCCCACCACCGTGCCACCCGTCAGCTTCGCGTCCGCCGCGACCCGGGCCGTGGGGAGGACGAGGCGGTCGCCGCAGCGGCCGGGGACCGCGGGGGAAGGGGCACGGCCCAGGACGAGGTCCGCCGAGCCGCGGACGAAGGCCGCGGGCGTGCCGAGGTCCAGCCAGTACGTGGAGTCGACCATGCCCTGGAGGTGGGCGCCGGCCGCGAGCAGTTCGGGGAAGGTCTCACGCTCCACGGACACCGGGCGGCCCGCCGGGATCGTGTCGATGACCGAGCGGCGGAAGACGTACGCCCCGGCGTTGATCTGGTCGGTGACGATCTCCTCGGGGGTCTGGGGCTTCTCCAGGAAGGCGAGGACACGGCCCGTCCCGTCGGTGGGGACGAGGCCGTAGGCGCGCGGGTCCGTCACCTGCGTGAGGTGGAGGGATACGTCCGCCGACGTCGACTCGTGCGTGGCCACCAGGGCAGCGATGTCCAGCCCGGTCAGGATGTCGCCGTTGAAGACCAGGACCGGGTCGTCGGGACCCGAGTGCAGCCGGGCGGCCACGTTGCGGATCGCGCCGCCGGTGCCGAGGGGTTCCTCCTCGGTGACGTACTCGATGTGCAGGCCGAGCGCCGCGCCGTCGCCGAAGTACGGTTCGAAGACCTCCGCCAGGTAGCTCGTCGCGAGGACGATGTGCTCCACGCCCGCCGCTCTGGCTCTGGCCAGCTGGTGCGTCAGGAACGGCACGCCGGCCGCCGGGACCATCGGCTTGGGCGTGTGGACCGTGAGCGGGCGCAGCCGGGTGCCTTTGCCGCCGACCAGGAGGATCGCTTCTGTCACCTGTCGTCTCTGCTTCCTGCCGGGACCGGCCGAACTCTTTGTCGGCCGGCCAGTGTATGCAGACCGTGCGACGGCGCCCTCGACGGCCGCGCGGTGCCACGCGGCATGGGTGTGCGGTTTCCCCCGACTGCCCCCGACGGCGGTGAACGCGGCCCCCGTACTCAGCGTCCCTGCAGGTGCGCGGAGCTGGTCCGGGCCGAGCCGAGCTTGGCGTAGAGCTTGGCGCCTGGGCATTCGGTGGCGTACCCGTCCCTGTGGCCGGAGATCACGTTCAGTCGTACGTTCTTCCCCTTTGGGTAGAGATTGCCACCCCCGGACTTCAGATATGTCTTTCCCTTCGGATTGGCCCCGAAGAGCCCGAGCTTCCACGCGGTGAGCTTGGCGACGGCGGTCACGGCGGCCGCGGAGGGCTTGTGCGAGCCGTATGTACCGATCACCGCGATCCCCATGCTGTGGTTGTTGAACCCGAGGGTGTGGGCGCCTCTGACGGCCTTCGCCACTCCTCCGGCGCGGCCCTCGTAGATGGTTCCGCACTTGTCGACGAGGAAGTTGTAGCCGATGTCCCGCCAGCCCATGCTCACGACGTGGTAGCGGTAGATACTGCGGATGACGGACGGGGCCTCGGAGCAGCGGTAGCCGTTGCCGGTGGCGGTGTGGTGGACGAAGGCCGCCTTGATCTTCCCCGTGTAGACGAACCCCTTCTCGCGCAACGACTCGTCGGCGCCCCAGCCGCGGCGGGTGACGATCCTCGGGCGCGGTCCGATGTACGGCTTCGCGAGCGGGGCGTCGGCACCGCTCAGCTGCCCGAGTTCGCGTTCGGTGTCCTCCCGGCTCAGCGCGGGGATCTCGGTGGCGGCGAAGGACACGAGGTCGGCGTTGACCGCGGCCGCCGTGTCGGCCGCGGTGTCGCTACGGGGGCTGTCGGCCGGCGGGCCCTGGGGCGGGGCCTCCTCGCCGGGGTCGACGAGTTCGAGGCGCAGGCCCGCCGGGAGCAGGTCGCGTCCGGCGCCGGGCACGGGACCGCTGCCGCGCGGGGCGGAGTCGTCGCCGGCGTCAGTGTCGGAGTCTGCGTGAGTGTCGTCGCCGACGTGAGTGTCCGAGTCGGGCTCAGTGTCGTCGCCGACGTGAGTGTCGGCGCCGGCGTCAGTGTCGGACTCGGCGTCGGTGTCAGTGTCGGCGTCGGCGCGCACGCGTACGTCTACTCCGTCCGAGTCGCCCACCCACAGGGGCGCGGTGGCGCCGTGCACCCGGCCGGAGGCGGCCTCCGCCGTGTCCGGGTCGGCGCCGTGGTCGGCGTTGTGCGTGTCGACGTCCTGCCAGCCCGACCAGTCGCCGGTGGCGGCGGACCGGGTGCGCACCTGGACCCGGCCGCGCAGTTCGGTTCCGGGGTTGTCCCAGACGACGCCGACGAGCGAGAAGTGCCGTACGTCGGCGCTGTACGCGCCCTGTTCGGGGGCCCGGCCGAGGACGCGCTCACGGGTGCGGGGAGCGAGGGGCAGTGACTGGGTGCTGCCGGAGAGGGCCGTCGTCGTGGCCCGGTCCGCCGGTGCGGCGGCCGCGGACGGCACGTTGAGCACGGCCGGCGGGAGGGTGAGGGCCGCCGCGCAGGTGACGCCGATCGAGCAAGTCAGGTATCCACGCATGCCCCCGATATTGAACACAGTCAGACAAACATGCCCATTGGGGAATTGACGGTCCGTCGGGTCCGGTTACGCCGAACCGGTGGCCCCGCCGCCCGGTGCGGGCACCGGGTGCGGCGTACCCTTGCGCGGGTGAACGCCACCGATCGCACCCCTGCCGACCTGCTGCGTTCCGCGCTCGCCGCGGATCCCGGACGCCCCCTGGTGACCTTCTACGACGACGCGACGGGCGAGCGCGTCGAATTGTCCGTGGCCACCTTCGCCAATTGGGTGGCCAAGACGGCGAATCTGATGCAAGGCGACCTCGGTGTGGGGCCGGGTGACCGGGTTGCCCTGCTGCTGCCCGCGCACTGGCAGACGGCCGTGTGGGTGCTGGCCTGTTCGTCGGTGGGCGCGATCGCCGACGTGGCCGGGGAACCGGCGGTGGCGGACGTCGTCGTCAGCGGGCCGGACTCGCTGGAGGCGGCCCGGGCGTGCCGGGGCGAGCGGGTCGCTCTCGCGCTACGGCCGCTGGGTGGGCGGTTCCCGCAGACGCCGGGGGGTTTCGTCGACTACGCCGTCGAGGTGCCGAGTCAGGGCGACCGGTTCGTGCCGTTCTCGCCCGTGGATCCGGAGGAGCCCGCGCTGATCGTGGCGGGGGCGGAGCTGAGCGGGGCCGAGGTCGTGGAGCGGGCGCTCGGGGACGCGGCGGGGCTGGATCTGACCGGGCCCGGGTCGCGGTTGCTGTCGGGGCTGGGGTACGACACGTGGGAGGGGCTGAGCGCGGGGTTGTACGCGCCGCTCGCGGTCGGGGGGTCGGTGGTGCTGTGCCGGCATCTGGGGGAGTTGGGGGAGGAAGGGATCGCCAAGCGGATCGAGAGTGAGCGGGTTACTGCTTCGGCGCGGTGAGGTCGTTCGTCGGCTGCGGGTCGGTGGGGGCTGGTCGCGCCCACGCGGCGGAGCCGCAGATCGATACAGCCCCGCGCCCCCGAGAAGGTGGGATCAGTCACCCGCGTGAGCAGCCGGCGGCCCCCTGATGGGATCGCTCACCCGCGTGGAGTAGTTATCTCCGCCTGCTCCCTCCACCCCAGGCACTGTTGAGGAGTGACCGACGTCGTAGGGGCATCCGCCACCGGGCACGGGCTTGCCCGGCGGTGCCGGCGGCGCTGGATACGGGGGGTGGCCCTCGGTGCCGGCGTGCTACTCGTCGGGGCCGTCGGCGGCGGCTGGGCCCTCTACGCCAAGCTCAGTCACAACATCACCGCCGACGACGCGGCCGCCGCCGAGCTCGCCCGGTACGAGCGGGAGCGGCCCTCCGAGTTGGTGCGGGGCGCGCAGAACATCCTCCTCATCGGGTCGGACAGCCGCGCCGGGGACGGGAACCGTCGCTACGGCAAGGATTCGGGCACCCAGCGGTCCGACACCACGATCCTGCTGCATCTCGCCCGCGACCGGCGCAGTGCCACCGCCGTCTCGCTGCCCCGGGACCTGATGGTGCACGTACCCGGCTGCCTGCGCGGCGACGGGCGGCGCAGCGAACCCTCGTTCACGCTGTTCAACTCGGCTTTCGAGGCGGGGGGTTCGGCCTGCACCGTGCGTACCGTGGAGAAGCTCACGGACATCCGCGTCGACCATTACATGGTCGTCGACTTCAGTGGGTTCAAGGACATGGTCGACGCGATCGACGGGGTGCAGGTGTGCCTGAAGAAGCCCATCAACGACAAGGCCGCCAAGCTGCGGCTGCCCGCCGGGCGGGTCACGCTCGACGGGGAGCAGGCGCTGGGGTACGTACGGGCCCGCAAGTCGCTCGGGGACGGCAGTGACACCGGGCGGATGGACCGGCAGCAGCAGTTCCTGGGAGCGCTCGTCAACAAGGTGCAGAGCAGTGACGTACTGCTGAACCCGGCGAAGCTCTATCCGCTGCTGGACGCGGCGACCTCCGCCCTCACCACCGATCCCGAACTGGCCAGTCTGCGCGGTTTGTACCAACTGGTGCGCGGGCTGCGGGACATCCCCACGGAGCATGTGCAGTTCCTCACGGTCCCGCGGGAGCCGTATGTGTACGACTCCAATCGCGACCAGCTCAAGGCGGCCAAGGCGGATGCGCTGTTCGCGCTGCTGCGGGCCGACGCACCCGTGAAGGTCGCCGACTACGCCTCGGGCGAGAAGGACGATCCTTCTTCCGGAAACTCCACGGAGCCCACGTTTCGCGGTAACACCGCCGCCGAGGACAGGTGCACGTAAAGCATCACGCCAAGGCGGCGAACTTCCGCGTCGCTCATTGTCAGTTAAATGAGATGGATTGCCCGGTTGTAGGGAGGACGAATTTGTCACTGGCGTCACTCGACGCTGAACCGGGCGGATAGTGTGAGCGCTCCGGTGCACCCGGCCACGAGATCCGTCCTGGGGTCGTGCACCGCGAAACGTGACCGAGCGCCTTGGTGGGGGGAAGGCGCCGCGTGGCCCCGACGGAGGATTCGGACAACCGTGGACGCGCAAGGCCGTGGGCGGGCGGACAACATCGATCCCGCAGACCAGTGGGTACTCAATCCGAACACCGGCGAATACGAACTGCGACTGACGCCTTCCGCACCGCAGTCGTCGGTACCCGGACCGCGCAGACCCGTGTCGCCGGGCGCCGCCCCGGGCGGTGCGCGGGAGACCGCGAGCCCGGAGGTGCCGGGGCAGCGCAGGCGGCGCAGCGAGCCCGAGCCGCCGGCGGGGCGCCGCTCACGTCGGCAGCCGGTGAAGAAGAAGTCGAAGGCCAAGAAGATCCTGCTGTGGACCGGCGGGACGATGGCCTTCGTGCTGGTCGCCGCCTCGGCCGCCGGCTACCTGTACATCAAGCACCTCAACGACAACATCACGTCCGTCTCCGACGACGGCGCGAGCACCGGTGGTTTCAGCAAGGACAAGGCGATCAACCTGCTGATCATCGGCACCGACAAGCGGACGGGCTCGGGCAACGAGGGCTACGGGGACGCCGGCAGCGTCGGGCACGCCGACACCACGATCCTGCTGCACATCTCCAAGGACCGCTCGAACGCCACCGCGCTGAGCATTCCGCGTGACCTCATCGTCGATGTGCCCGACTGCCAGACACAGCAGTCGGACGGGACGGAGAAGGTCATCGCGGGCACCGAGAACGTCCGCTTCAACACCAGCCTCGGACAGGACGGCCGTACCGCCAGCTGCACCGTGCGCACGGTGACCGAGCTGACCGGGATCCAGGCCGACAACTTCATGGTGGCCGACTTCAACGCGGTGAAGACGCTGACCGACGCGGTCGGCGGGGTCGAGGTGTGCCTGGCCAAGGACATCGACGACTCGGACTCGCACCTGAAGCTGTCCAAGGGCACCCACAACATCTCCGGCGAGACCGCGCTGGCGTTCGTGCGCACCCGGCACTCGGTCGGCTTCGGCGGCGACCTGAGCCGGATCCAGCTCCAACAGCAGTTCCTCAGCGCCCTGATGCGCAAGCTCAGCTCCAACTCGACGCTCACCAGCCCGACCAAGCTGCTGAAGCTGGCCGAGGTCGGCACCAAGGCGCTCACCGTCGACTCCCAGCTGGACAGCATCGGCAAGCTGAAGGACCTCGGTCTGGAGCTCGGCAAGCTCAACCCGAAGAACCTGACCTTCACCACCATCCCGGTGCTGGACAACCCGGCGGAGAAGGTGAAGGCGACCGTCGTGCTCAACGAGACGAAGGCCCCCGCCGTCTTCCAGGCGATCAAGGGCGACGTCTCCTTCACGGCCGTCAAGAAGAAGCAGGCCCAGGCCAGCAAGGACGCGGCGGCCGCCCGCCTGGAGGGCTCCAAGTCGGCGGCCTCCGAGGTGCGGGTGCGGATCCTCAACGGCGGGGCTCCGGCCGGCAGCGCCCAGGAGACCCTCAGCTGGCTGCAGAACCAGGAGGGCGTCCTCAAGTCGGAGAACGCCGGCAACGCGGACGCCGCACTCAGCAAGACCACCCTGGAGTACGCCCCCGCCCAGGCCGCCCAGGCGCGCGAACTGGCCAGCCTCATGGGGCTGTCCGGCTCCGCGATGAAGCCGGGCAAGAGCGTGATCAACTCCCAGGGCCTGCCCGCGATCACACTGACGCTGGGCAAGGACTTCCAGGGGGCGGGAGTCTCCCTCACCACTCCGACAAAGGCGCCGGACGTGGACAGCAAGACGACCGCGGACAAGGTGACCTGCGCCAAGTAGGGCGGCGCGACGAAGAGTTACGCCGGACGACCACCGAGTGACCGCGAACAAGTAACCGCGAATAAACAGGTAACCCTATGGGTCCGTCGCGCGTCTAACCGGGCGCGGGACGGACCCGTGTGGTCCGTGTGGCGTCCGACGGGGGGCGTGGCGGCGGGCCCGTGTGCGCAGAGCGCAGGGCAGGGGAGGGCAGGGAGTTGACGCAGAGCGATGTGCGGGGGGAGGAGGTGCCTGCGGTCGAGGACACGATGTCCCTCGCACCGAAGGCATCCCCGGCGCCGGACAGACCCGGCGGCAGACCGCGCAGAGGCGGCGCGAAGGGCGGCGCGAAGGGCGGCTCGGGCGGTGACTCGCCCGGCGGCCCGAACGGCGGCCGGGGCGGGCGCGGCAGGCGCGGCAGGCGGGTGCTGCGCTGGTCGGCGACCGTGCTGTCGGTGGTGGTCCTCGGTACGGCCGGAGCCGGTTACCTCTACTACCAGCACCTGAACCGCAACATCCACAAGGGCGAGCGCGACATCGGCGACGCCAAGGCACGGAAGACCGCGGCCAACGCGGCCGGTCAGACGCCGCTGAACATCCTGCTGATCGGCTCCGACAGCCGTAACTCCGACGAGAACGTGAAGCTCGGCGGCGCCAAGTACGACCGGGGCAGCCCGCCGCTCGGCGACGTACAGATGCTGATCCACCTGTCGGCGGACCGGAAGAGCGCGGCGATGGTGAGCATCCCCCGGGACACCCGCGTCGACATCCCCAAGTGCACGGACCCGGACACCGGCAAGGTGTACCCGGCGACCAACACCATCATCAACGAGTCGCTGGCCCGCGGCGGCGCCGGCTGCACGCTGGCCACCTGGGAGAACCTCACCGGGGTCTACATCGACCACTGGATCACGATCGACTTCGCGGGCGTGGTGAACATGGCGGACGCCATCGGCGGCGTCGACGTCTGTGTGAAGCAGAACGTGTGGGACCGGCCGACGGCCGCGGTGTCCGGCGGCTCCGGGCTGAAGATGACGGCCGGCACGCACAAGGTGAAGGGTGAGAAGGCCCTGCAGTGGCTGCGCACCCGGCACGCCTGGGGCAGTGACCCGCTGCGGGCCAAGGCCCAGCACATGTACCTCAACTCGATGATCCGGACGCTGAAGGGGCAGAACGTCTTCACCGACACCGGCAGGCTGATGGACCTGGCCGAGGCTGCCACCAAGTCGCTGACGGTCTCCGAGGAGATCGGCACCCCGAAGAAGCTCTACGACCTGGGCATGCAGCTCAAGTCGGTGCCGACGGACCGCATCACCTCGCTCACGATGCCGAACGTCCAGGACCCGCAGAACAAGGACCACCTGGTGCCGGACGGCGCCAACGCCGACAAGATGTGGCAGATGCTCCGCGACGACGTGGCGTTCGACAAGAACGGCGGCGCCGCGGAGGGCAAGAAGAAGACCACGGCGAGCGCCGTGCCCGCCAAGGAGCCGTCCGTCTCCGCCGGCAGCCTCGGCGTGCTGGTGCAGAACGCCACCGGTACCGCCACCGAGGCCGCGGTCGGCGGCCGGGCGCGGGCGCTCGCCCAGGAGTTGGCCGCGAAGGGCTACACCAGGGCGGCGGCGGACACCTCGGCGGCCGTGCAGTCGGTGGAGAAGACGGTGGTCCAGTACCCGAGCGCGGACCTGCAGGGCGACGCCCAGGCGGTCGCCAAGGCGCTGGGGATCCCCACGAGCCAGGTGCAGCAGACCACGAATGTGTCGGGTGTCACGCTCGTCGTCGGCGCCGACTGGCGGGACGGGACGGCCTACCCGAAGCAGTCCGCACCGAAGGCCGGTGACCTGCCGGACAACGCCGACGCGATCAACGGTTCGGACACCAAGCAGTGCATGGACGTGTACGCGCCCTACCGCTGGTAGCGGGCCGTGCCGCCGGTCCCGTACCGGGCCACGTACACGGTCACGTACAGGGTCATTACAGGCGGCACGGTCTCTTCACACACAGGTCCGCACAGGTAAGCACAGGTAACTCCTAAACGGCTGCATGACACTGCCGCCGTGCTTCAGGTGCCCGGGAGTTCCGGGTGTGGCGGCAGGTGTGAGCGGGAGGGCGGGCAAGGTGGTGCGCAGCAGTGTGCGGGGGGAGGTGTCCGACGTGGTGTCCGCGGTGGAGGACACCATGTCTCTCACGCCCCAGGACGGTGGCGGCCGGCAGGACAGACGCGGCACGGACGGCGACCGCAGGCGCCGCAGACGCCGGATCGTCCGCTGGTCGGCCTCGGTCCTGGTGCTGGCCATGGCCGGCACCGCCACCGCCGGATACCTGTACTACGAGCACCTCAACGGCAACATCAAGAAAGAGAACCTCAACAACGCCGACGCCAAGGACCGCGCGACCGTGTCCAAGGCGAACGCGGCCGGTCAGACCCCGCTGAACATCCTGCTGATCGGCTCCGACGCCCGGGACACCGCCGAGAACCAGAAGCTGGGCGGCGCCAAGGACATCGGCACCGCCGCCCGCGCCGACGTCCAGATGCTGCTGCACGTGTCCGCCGACCGCACCAACATGTCGGTGGTGTCCATGCCCCGCGACACCCTGGTGTCCATCCCGAAGTGCACCGACGCCAAGACCGGCAAGGTGTACGCGGCCACCGACGACACGATGACCAACACCTCCCTGGAACGCGGCGGGCCCGGCTGCACGGTGGCCACCTGGGAGAAGCTCACCGACATCCACATCGACCACTTCATGATGGTCGACTTCTCGGGCGTGGTGTCCATGGCGGACGCGATCGGCGGGGTGCCGGTGTGTGTGGACGCCAACATCTACTCGCACACCTCCACCGGCCACGGCTCCGGCCTGAAGCTCAAGAAGGGCACCACCTCCGTCAAGGGCAAGCAGGCCCTGCAGTGGCTGCGCACCCGCTACGGCTTCGAGGACGGCAGCGACATAGCCCGGACCAAGGCCCAGCACATGTACATGAACTCGATGGTCCGCCAGCTGCGTTCCAACGCCACCCTCAGCAACCCCGACAAGCTCCTGGGGCTCGCCGAGACGGCCACCAAGGCGCTCACGGTCGACACCGGCCTCGGCTCGGTCACCAAGCTCTACGACCTGAGCAAGGAGCTGAAGAAGGTCCCCACCGAGCGCATCACCATGACGACGATGCCGTTCGTGTACTCCTCCGACGGCAACCGGGTCCTGCCCAAGCCCACCGACGCGGCCAAGCTGTGGCGGCTGGTCCGCGAGGACATCGCGCTGGACGGCAAGGACAAGAAGAAGACGACCACGACCACGACGAAGGTCACCGACAAGGCGGCGGCCGACGACAAGATCGCCGTACAGGTCCAGAACGGCACGAAGAGCAGCGCGGAGTCCGCCGTCACCGGCAGGGCCGCCGCCGTCACCGAACTGCTCGTCGGCAAGGGCTTCACGAAGGCGGCCGCCGACACCTCGGCGCTGCTGAGCGCGGACCAGACCCTGGTGCGCTACCCGAGCGCGGACCTGGCGGGCGACGCCCAGCGGGTCGCCAAGGTGCTGGGCATCCCGTCCGGCCAGGTGAAGAAGTCCACGGACGTCGACGGGGTCACGGTGGTCGTGGGCGCCGACTGGCGCTCGGGCACCGAGTACACCGCCGACGACGATGACACCACCCCGGCGTCGGCGAGCGCCCTCAACGCCTCGGACACCAAGGCGTGCATGCACGTCGACCCGGACTACACCTGGTAGCCCGGGCCGGTCTCGCGGGGGTGCTCAGCTGCCGGTGGAGCTGAGCACCGCCGGGCGGCGGGACGCGATGACCCGCTTCGCCAGGGCCTTGGGGCTGGTCAGGAAGCCGTACCCCCACGACATGTGCATGGTGGCGAGGGCGACCGGGATCTGGAGCCGCGCCCTGAGCGGCAGCCCCTTGCCGGCCGGGAGGGACCCGGCGACGATCGCCGCGAGGTAGCCGCCGGGGACGACGAACCCGAACGGGGTGACCAGTGCCCCCACGACGATCCCCGCGGCTATCGCGCACACCGCCGTCGGCGGGGCGAGGTAGCGCAGGTTGATGGAGCCCTCGTGGTAGCGGGCGACGACGTGCCGCCAACGGCCGTAGTCCTTGTACTGCTTGGCGAGCGCCTTCATGCTGGGCCGCGGCCGGTACGACACCTTCAGCTCCGGCGAGAACCAGATCAGCCCGCCGGCCTCCCGGATCCGGAAGTTCAGCTCCCAGTCCTGGGCGCGGATGAACTCCTCGTTGTAGCCGCCCTGCTGCTCCAGCGCCTCGCGCCGGAAGACACCGAGGTAGACCGTCTCGGCGGGGCCGGCCTCGCCGCCCGTGTGGAAGGCCGCGTTCCCGACGCCGATCTTCGAGGTCATGGCCGCCGCGACCGCGTGCTCCCAGTCGTTCTCGCCCTCGGCGTGCATGATGCCGCCGACGTTCATCGCGCCGGTCTCCTCCAGGAGCCGTACCGCGGTGGCGATGTAGTTCGGCGAGAGCATGCCGTGGCCGTCGACACGGACCACGATCGGGTGCCGGGAGGCCTTGATCGCCGCGTTCAGCGCGGCCGGGGTGCGCCCGGTCGGGTTCGGGACGGTGTGGACACGCTTGCTTTTGAATGATGCGGTTTCCGCCACGAGCTGGGCGGCGATCTCGTCCGTGCGGTCCGTGGACGGACCGAGGGCGATGACGACCTCCAGCTCGCCGGCGTACTCCTGCGCGAGGATCGCTTGGACGGCCCCGCGCAGATGCCGCTCCTCGTCGAGGACGGGCATGATCACAGAAACTGCGGGGTGCCGCACGTCGGGCTTGGCGTTCATAGGGGGCTCACGTTACCGCGAACGGGGGACACCGGTGCGCGCCGCATGGGCGGTGGGGCGGGCTGAAGGTCGTATCGGCCTACCGTGCTCACGGATCCCACGTACGGCCTCGTCCGGAGGTGTCCTTTGTCCGCCAGCCCGCCCCGGTCCCCCGTCCGGCCCGCCCGGCCGCAGCGCCGACCGCAGCCCACCCGTCAGGCCCCGCGGCCGCCGGTACGACCCAGGAGGCCCCGGCGGCCGCGCTGGGCCATGCGGGCGGTCACCACGCTCTCGGTGGTGGTGCTGGCGTCGGCCGGTATCGGGCACTCGGTGATGGCCGGCCTCGACGCGGACATCGCCCGGGTCGACCCCTTCAAGGACATGAAGAACCGTCCCGCCCCGGGCCACGGCATGAACGTGCTGCTGGTCGGCACCGACGGCCGTGACCAGATCACCGAGCACGAGCGGCGGAAGTACCGGCTGGGCGGGGCGCCCTGCCACTGCACCGACACGATCATGATCGTGCACATCTCGGCGGACCGGGAGCGGGCGACCGTGGTCAGCCTGCCGCGCGACTCGTACGCCGAGGTGCCGTCGCACGTCGACGAGACGACGGGCCGGTCGCACCCCGCGCACCCCATCAAGCTGAACGCGGCCTACGCGGAGGGCGGCCCGCAGCTGACCGTCCGCACCGTCGAGGACATGACCCACCTGAAGATCGACCACTATCTGGAGGTCGACTTCATCACGTTCATGCGGACCGTGGACGTGCTCGGCGGGGTCCGGGTCTGCACCGTCCAGCCCCTGAAGGACTCCTACACCGGCCTGAACCTCTCCCCCGGCACGCACACCCTGAACGGCGGCCAGTCCCTGCAGTACGTCCGCGCCCGGCATGTCGACGCGGCGAGCGACCTGGGCCGGATGAAGCGGCAGCAGCGGTTCCTGGCGTCGCTGATCGAGCGGGCGACGTCGAACGGGGTGCTGCTCAATCCGATCCGGTTCCGGGACGTGACGCGGGCGGTGCTGGGGTCGGTGCGGGCCGACACGGGCTTCGGCACGGACGAGCTGCTGGACCTCGGCCGGGCGATGCGCAACTTCTCGCCGTCCTCGTCCGAGTTCACGACCGTTCCCATCGGGCAGCTCGGGTACGTGGTGAAGGGCATCGGCTCGACGCTGAAGTGGGACCGGGCCGGGGCCGACCAGCTGTTCCGGTCCCTGCGCGACGACAAGCCGCTCGCGGCGCCGACGCCCACGCACGCGCCCACGCCGTCGCCCTCGCCCTCTGTTCCGCCGAAGCCGCAGGGGCCGCAGGGGTCGGCGCCGGTGACAGTGGAGGTGGCGCCGGCGGCGATCCGGGTCCAGGTGGAGAACGGCACGGGTACGGCGGGGCTGGCGCGGCGGATGGACGCGGCGCTGGCGGCGACGGGCTTCGCGACGAACCACCAGCCGGTGACCGCCGCCCGCCGCGACGTGAGGCGGACGGTGATCTCCTTCGACCCACGGTGGGACCGCTCGGCCCGCTCGCTGGCGGCGTCCGTGCCGGGCAGCGTGCTGCGGGCCGTGCCGGGGCTGGGGCCGGTGCTGCGGGTGACCGTCGGGGCGGACTTCAGGGGGGCTGTGCGGACGGTGCGGGCGGCTGCGCCGACGCCGGCGCCGCAGGCGGAGTCTTCCGTCATCCGGGGGGATGAGAAGGTCTGCTGAGGGTCGTGGTTCGGCTGCGGGTGCGTGGGGGTTGCTCGCGCAGTTCCCCGCGCCCCTAAAAGAAGGGGCGCTGCAGGGCGCCCCCTCAGGGGCGCGGGGAACTGCGCGACCAGCCACGACGGTGCGGCACCGTCCTAGTCGGCGTAGCCCTCCGCCACCCTGCGCTCGCGCAGCTCCCTGATGTCCCGGCGCCGTGCCAGGCGGTGCGTGCGCCTGATCTGGGCCTCCTGGTAGCGGCGGCGGTCCCTGTCGGTCTCCGGTAGGACCGGCGGCACCCGGCGCGGCTTGCCGTCGGCGTCCACCGCCGCGAAGACGAGGTAGGCCGAGCCGACCTGGGTGGCGGGAGTCGACTCGTTCCAGCGCTCGGCGAGGACCCGCACCCCCACCTCCATCGACGTCCGGCCGGTCCAGTTGACCTGGGCCTTGACGTGGACCAGGTCGCCGACGCGGACCGGCTCCAGGAACGCCATCTCGTCCATGGACGCGGTGACGGCGGGACCGCCCGAGTGGCGGCCGGCGACCGCGCCCGCCGCGTCGTCCACGAGCTTCATGATCACACCGCCGTGCACCGTCCCGAGGAGGTTGGTGTCGCTGTGGGTCATGATGTGGCTCAGCGTGGTCCGGGACGCGGACGTCGGCTTGCCGGGTATATCGGATTCCGCCTCGGGGGCCTGGTCTGTCATGGCCCCCACCTTATGCGGAAGCGACAATCGCGGAATTTGTGTCGGCTTCGCAACAGGGGTGCCCTGATTTTCCGACGACCCTTGTAAGAGACATGGCCGCTGCCTGCACACTGGGGCCCATGAACGAATGGCCCGAGGGACGGTCGAACGACAACCGCGGCAACCAGTACGGACGCGGTAGCGCAAGCGCGCAGCCTGAGGGCGCCCGCGTGATGCGCCAGGTACGGCGCGGCGAGCCGTCGGCACCGCCGTACGGCTCCCCGCAGCAGGGCGGCGGCGGATACGCCGGGGTCCCGCAGCAGCCGTCGTACGGCGGCGGGTACGGGGACAACGGCGGCGGCGGGTACGACGGCTACGACAGCGGCTACAACACCGGCCAGGTCTACGGCGGCGGCCCCGGCGGCGGCGGTCCCGACGGCACGCCCGAGCGCGGGCCGCGGCCGGCTCCCAACTGGCGCAAGCGGATCAAGTGGACCGCGATCGTCGTCCTGAGCGTGCTGATCGTCACATCCGTCTCGACCTACTTCTGGGCCGACTCCAAGCTGCACCGGGACGTCGACCTGTCCAAGGTGATCGACCGGCCCGCTGCGGGCAAGGGCACCAACTACCTGATCGTCGGCTCCGACAGCCGCAAGGGCATGTCGGCCGCGGAGAAGAAGAAGCTGCACACGGGGTCGGCCGAGGGCCAGCGCACGGACTCGATGATGATCCTGCACGTCGGCGACAACGGCGACACGCTGGTCTCGCTCCCCCGTGACTCGGACGTGGAGATCCCCTCCTACCAGGGGTCCACGTCCGGCAAGGTCTACCAGGGCACCGGCCGCCACACGAAGCTGAACGCGGCCTACGCCGAGGACGGCCCGACCCTCCTCGTCCGCACGGTCGAGTACAACACCGGTCTGCACATCGACCACTACGTGGAGATCGGCTTCGCCGGCTTCGCGGACATCGTGGACGCGGTCGGCGGTGTCACGATCACCATCGACAAGGGCTTCAAGGACAGCTACTCGGGCGCGAACTTCAAGGCGGGCAAGCAGACCCTGAACGGCGAGGAGGCCCTGGCCTTCGTCCGTACCCGGCACGCCTTCGCCACGTCCGACCTCCAGCGCACCAAGAACCAGCAGAAGTTCCTGGCCGCCCTGGCCCACCAGGTGGCCACCCCGTCGACGGTCCTGAACCCCTTCAAGCTCTACCCCACCCTCGGCGCGGGCCTCGACTCCCTCACCGTCGACAAGGACATGAGCCTGTGGGACCTGGCGTCGATGTTCTTCGCGATGAAGGACGTCAACGGCGGCGACGGCGTCTCGATGAACATGCCGATCTCCGGCTCCACGGGCGGCAACCTCGTCTGGGACAAGGCGAAGGTGAAGACCCTGGTCGACGAGTTGAAGAACGACGAGAAGGTCACCGTCTCCGGCAACTGAGCCGTCGGCTAGGCCGTCCCGACAGCAAGCAACGCCACATGGGGAAGGGCGAGCCGCCCTTCCCCGTCGGCGTATCCGGCGGCGAGCCGCTCGTACTCCCGCCTGATCCGCCCGACCGTCTCCGCGTCCTGCGAGGTCACCACGAGCCCGATGGTGGCCACCCCGCCGGCGGCCCCGCCCCACCACTCGTCGAGCCCGGCCCGGTGGTCCCACTCCAGTTCCGTGGCCTGCGCACCGCCGAACCCGGCCTCGGCCAGCAGTCCCGCCAGTCCTTGAGCCGTACGCGTGAAGTCCTCCGCCGGGTCGAGCCGGGGCAGATGCGGGGGCGGTACGGCGCCGCCCGCCGCACACGCCTCTCCGAGCAGGTCCTGACCGGCGCCGCGCCGCGCGCCCCAGGTCGTCACGGCGAGTCTGCCGCCGGGGCGCAGCACGCGGCGGAGTTCGGCGAGGGCGGCCCGGGGGCGGCCCAGGTGGTTGAGCACGAAGTTGCCGACGACGGCGTCGAACCCGGCGTCGGGGAAGGGGAGTTCGGGGAGGACGGCGATACGGGCGTCGACTCCGCGCCCGCGGGCCGCGGCCACCATCCCGGCGTCCGCGTCCACCGCGGTCACCAGGGCGCCGCGTTCCCGGGCCGCCAGGGCCGCCGTGCCCGTTCCGGTGCCGACGTCGAGGAGCCGGGTCCCCCCGGTCACGGCGGCCGCGTCCAGGAGGGGTTCCACGGGGTGGGCACACAGGCGGGCGAAGCTGTCGGCGTAGGCCGCGGCCCGACCTGCCCACATGGCCCGTTCGGTGGTGTCGAAAGTGTCGGCGGTCATGGGGCAAGCCTGCCGTAGTGCCGATCGAGGGCACCCGGCGGGTGCCCTCGGCCGGGGTGCCGGTCAGGCCGTCACATGGGCATGGCCGCCATCGAGCGGCACATCTCGGCGCAGCGGCGACACGCCTCCGCGCAGCGCTTCATCTGCGGGTCGTCCGGCATGGACATACACGCCTCGGCGCACATGTCACAGGCCTTGGCGCACATCGCACACATCTCGGGCGAGAGCGGCGAACGCCGCATCATCATGTCGGCGGACATACGGGTGGCCTCGGAGCAGTCCATCAGCGCGCGCATGATGCGCATGTGGGCCTGGCCGCCCTCCATCGACATGCAGGAGCTCATGGTCTCCTCGCACATGGTGTGGGTGGCCATGCACATGTTGACGCACTCCTGCATCTGCTTGGACATGGCCGTCATGGGTCCGGTCTGGGTCATGGCTCCTCCAGGGTGGGGTGCGGGGTCCGGGGGCGTTCCCCGTCTGGTTCCCGTCCTAAGCCCGACCGTCCGGTAGTGCCATTCGGTAGTGCCATTCGGCGCCAGAGACGGAGAAGGCGCCCCGAGGGGCGCCTTCTCGCCGGACAGCCGGTGCGGTTACGGCAGGTTGCGGGCCATGACGATCCGCTGGACCTGGTTCGTGCCCTCGTAGATCTGGGTGATCTTCGCGTCGCGCATCATGCGCTCGACGGGGTAGTCACGGGTGTAGCCGTAGCCGCCGAGGAGCTGGACGGCGTCCGTGGTGACCTCCATGGCGACGTCGGAGGCGAAGCACTTCGCCGCCGCGCCCTGGAAGGTGAGGTCGGCGTCGCCGCGCTCGGAGGCGGCCGCGGCCTGGTAGGTGAGGGCGCGGGCGGCGGCGATCTTCATGGCCATATCGGCGAGCATGAACTGGATGCCCTGGAAGTCACCGATCGGCTTGCCGAACTGCTTGCGCTCCTGGACATAGCCCTTGGCGTAGTCGAGGGCGCCCTGGGCGACCCCGAGGGCCTGGGCGGCGATGGTGATCCGGGTGTGGTCCAGGGTCTTCATCGCGGTGGCGAAGCCGGTGCCCTCCGCGCCGATCATGCGGTCGGCGGGGATGCGGACGTTGTCCAAGTAGACCTCGCGGGTCGGCGAACCCTTGATGCCGAGCTTCTTCTCCGGGGCGCCGAAGGAGACGCCCTCGTCGGCCTTCTCGACGACGAAGGCGGAGATGCCCTTGGTGCGCTTCTCCGGGTCCGTCACGGCCATCACCGTGTAGTAGTCGGAGACGCCCGCGTTGGTGATCCAGCGCTTCACGCCGTTGAGGACGTAGTGGTCGCCATCACGGACCGCCTTCGTCTTCATGCCACCGGCGTCGGAACCGGCGTCCGGCTCGGAGAGGCAGTACGAGAACATCGCGTCGCCCTTGGCGAGCGGGGTCAGGTACTTCTTCTTCAGGTCCTCGCCGCCGGAGATGATCACCGGGAGCGAGCCCAGCTTGTTCACGGCCGGGATGAGGGAGGAGGAGACGCAGGCGCGGGCCACCTCCTCGATCACGATGACCGTGGCGAGCGCGTCGGCGCCGGCCCCGCCGTACTCCTCGGGCACGTGCACGGCGTGCAGGTCGTTGGCGACCAGGGCGTCGAGCGCCTCCTGCGGGAAGCGGGCCTCCTCGTCGACCGCGGCGGCGTACGGGGCGATCTTCGCCTCGACCAGCGCGCGGACGACGTCACGGAGCATGTCGTGCTCCTCGGACGGGCGGTACAGGTCGAAGTCAGCCGATCCGGCCAAGGTCTCTCACTCCAGACGCAGTGGTGCTGACGCTAATTACTGTTAAGTAACTCAAAGTTTAGAACGCGGCCCACGGATAGGTCACGTGAGCTTGGCGACAGCGGGAAAGTTGCCCGGAACACGGCCCGGTTATGCTCGGGCCGCAGCCCGTACCGACGTCCCCGAGCTGGAGCATTCATGAGCCTCAAGATCACTGTGATCGGCACCGGCTATCTCGGCGCCACCCATGCCGCGGCCATGGCCGAGCTGGGCTTCGAGGTGCTCGGGCTGGACGTCGTACCCGAGAAGATCGCGATGCTGGAGCGCGGCGAGACCCCGATGTACGAGCCGGGTCTCGACGAGCTGCTGCGCCGGCACGTGGCCGGCTTCGAGGGCTCCTCCGGGCGGCTGCGCTTCACCACCGACTGGGCCGAGGTCGGCGCCTTCGGCGATGTCCACTTCGTCTGCGTGAACACCCCGCAGAAGCATGGCGAGTACGCCTGCGACATGTCGTACGTCGACTCCGCGATCGCGTCGCTGGCCCCGCATCTCACCGGACCGGCGCTCGTCGTCGGCAAGTCGACGGTGCCGGTCGGTTCGGCGGAGCGGCTGGCCGCCTACCTCACGGAGAACGCGCCCGCCGGCGCGGATGCCGAGCTCGCCTGGAACCCGGAGTTCCTGCGCGAGGGCTTCGCCGTCCAGGACACGCTGCACCCCGACCGGCTCGTGGTGGGCGTGCGCAGCGAGCGGGCCGAGAAGCTGCTGCGCGAGGTGTACGCGACGCCGGTCGGCGAGGGCACGCCGTTCGTGGTGACCGACTTCCCGACCGCCGAGCTGGTGAAGACGTCCGCGAACTCCTTCCTCGCGACCAAGATCTCCTTCATCAACGCCATGGCCGAGGTGTGCGAGGCCGCGGGCGGTGACGTCGCCAAGCTCGCCGAGGCGATCGGGTACGACGACCGGATCGGGAGGAAGTTCCTGCGCGCCGGGATCGGGTTCGGCGGCGGCTGCCTGCCCAAGGACATCCGTGCCTTCATGGCCCGCGCGGGTGAGCTGGGCGCCGACCAGGCGCTGACCTTCCTGCGCGAGATCGACTCCATCAACATGCGGCGCCGGGGGCAGATGGTCGAGATGGCCCGGGAGGCGCTGGGCGGCGGGTCCTTCCTCGGCAAGCGGGTCGCGGTGCTCGGTGCGACGTTCAAGCCGGACTCCGACGACGTGCGCGACTCGCCGGCGCTGAACGTCGCCGGGCAGATCCAGCTGCAGGGCGGTCAGGTGACGGTGTACGACCCGAAGGGGATGGACAACGCGCGGCGGCTGTTCCCGACACTCGGCTACGCCGTCAGCGCCGAGGAGTGTGTGCGGGGGGCCGATGTGGTGCTGCACCTCACCGAGTGGCGGGAGTTCAGGGAGCTGGATGCGGCGGCGCTGGGAGAGGTGGCCGCGGCTCGGGTGCTGCTCGACGGACGTAACGCGCTGGATCCTGAGATCTGGCGGCGGGCCGGGTGGACGTATCGCGCCATGGGGCGTCCGACCGCGTGAAGCTGCGGGTGGGTGGGGGCTGGTCGCGCAGTTCCCCGCGCCCCTAAGGGGGCGCTCCAGTGCGGGGCGCTGCCAGCATCCGTTCAAGACCAATCAGACGACACCGGTTCGGCCGAGGCTCAGTCGGCCGAACCGGTGTCTTGTTGCATTCTGCACCACGCGGCACATGCATGACCGGTGAACCGGCTGTGCCTTACCGGTCCTTGGCCCGGTAGCGGCGCATCTTCGCGCGCGCCCCGCACACCTGCATCGAGCACCAGCGGCCGCGGCCGGCCGGGCTGCGGTCGTAGTACGCCCAGTGGCAGGTGTCGGCCTCGCAGGCCTTGAGGCGGGTCCAGGTGCCCTCGATCGCGGCGGTGGCGACGGCCGCCGCCATGCGGGAGACCAGTGCGCCCTCGTCGCCCGGCAGGAGGCGTGCCGAGCCGTCGGCGGGGTCCACGGCGACATACAGCCGGGCCTGGGCGAGCAGCTCGCCCAGGGGCGTGACCTCGCGGTGCGGGGGGTACCCGGCGTGGGCGAGGAGGGTGGCGCGCAGGGACTCGCGCAGGACGCGGGCCGACGGGAGTTCCGCCTCCGTGATGCCGAGGCGCGCCCTGCCGTCCGCCGTGTCGAGCGCGTCGGCACCCGACTCCAGGTCCAGCGTGTTCACCAGGGCCTCGACCAGGGCCAGGCCGCCCGGCGCGGGCGATCTCTCACTCATCTCTGCAAGTTACCTCCCGAATCCGGTTGCGACGTTACCTCCATTGCGGGAGCATGCGGTAACCGAAGTTACTGGTTGACCGGCTTTACAGGTAACTCCGCCTTCGAGGAGGAAGTCATGGCTCTCGCCAAGCTCGGTGTCGTCGTCCTGGACTGTCCCGACCCGTCCGCGCTCGCCGGTTTCTACGCCGGGGTGCTGGGCGGCAGTGTCGAGGGGGACGGGGACTGGGTGGACCTGGCGGTGCCCGGCGGGCAGGCGCTGGCGTTCCAGAAGGCGCCGGGATTCGCGGCGCCGAAGTGGCCGGCGCCCGAGGACTCGCAGCAGTTCCACCTGGACCTGGTGGTGGACGACCTGGACGCGGCCGAGAAGGGGGTGCTGGAGCTGGGCGCGAAGCCCCTGGACGCGGCGGACAGGTCGCGCACCTTCCGTGTGTACGCCGACCCGGCCGGGCACCCTTTCTGTCTCTGTGCCTGCTGAGAGAGAGGGAGGACCCATGGCGTCCGTCGCCCGCTTGCGCAACGTGGTGATCGACTGTCCGGACCCGCGCGCGCTGGCCGCCTTCTACGCCGCCGTCATCGGCGGCTCCCTGGTGGCCGAGGAGGACGACTGGGTCGTGCTGAGGCTGCCGGACGGGCTGCGGCTGGGGTTCCAGCTGGCGGAGGCGTACACGCCGCCCGAGTGGCCGCGGGCCGACCACAACTCCCAGCAGTTCCATCTCGACTTCGACGCGGGTCCGACGTGGGAGGACGTCGACGCGGCGGAGAAGAAGGTGCTGGCGCTGGGGGCGCGGCTGCTGCGGCGGGAGGAGGACCCCGTGGCGGAGGACTTCCGGGTGTTCGCCGACCCGGCCGGGCATCCGTTCTGCCTCTGCCGGATCGACTGATCGGCTGATCGGCTGATCGGCTGATCGAGCCCCGGCCGAGCAGGTCCCGGCCGAGCAGGCCCCGTCTGGTCAGGCCCCGCCCGGTCAGGCCTCGATGTCGGCCGGCCGGGGTGGGTTCGGTTCCCTGCGGCGCTGGGTCGCTCGGGCGGTGAAGTCGGCGCTGCGCAGGGCCCGCTGGACGTTGCCCCAGGTCAGCAGGGACAGCTCGGTCTCCGACCAGCCGCGTCGGAGCAGCTCGGCGATCAGGTGGGGGTAGCACGAGGTGTCGTCGAGGTCGCGGGGGTGGGCGAAGCCGGAGTCGTAGGTGCCGGACAGGGCGACGCACTCGGGGCCCGCGACCACGCGGACGTGGTCGAGGTGGTCGGCGACGTCCGGGACGGACGGCCCGGTCTGCTCGGCGGTCAGCGGCACCATGCACACGCCCTTCTGCTCCCCCAGCCGCGCGAGCAGTTCGTCGGAGAGGTTGGCGGGGTGCGGGCGTACGGCCGCGGCGGCGGAGCGGGTGCACAGGACCGGTGTCTTGGAGAGCGCGAGCACTCGGGCGAGCGTGGCCTCCGGGGCGCCGGACAGGTCGGCGAGCACCCCGAGCCGGTTCATCTCCCGGACCACCTCCTCGCCGAACCGGGTCAGCCCCTCCTCCCCCGCCCAGGCGGCACCGGCCAGGGAGAGCACGCGCAGGCCCAGGGACTGCAGGACCCGCAGGATGCCGAGGGAGTCGTCGAGGGCGGCGGCGGAGGCCGGGCCGAGCACCACGGCGACCCGGCCGCAGTTGCGGGCGTCGATGACCTGCCCGGCGGTGCGCACCAGCCGGAGCCCCTCCGGGTGCGTCTCGACCACCCTGCGCACCAGGTCCAGCTGCTCCAGGGTGGCCCCGACGGCCCGCTCGCCCCGCTGCCGTTCCGGCACCTGCAAGGACCAGAACAGCGCGCCCACGTGCCCCTCGCGCAACCGGGGCACGTCCGTGTCCACGGCCGCCTCGCCCAGCTCCAGGTCGTACCAGGGCAGCGGCGAGAGCGCCCGGGACAGCCCGCTGTAGCCGTCCGCGACCGGATGCGCCTCCAGCAGCGCGTGGGCCCGCTCCAGGAACGCGGCGCCGGACTCCACCGGGAACGGATCGTCCGGGAGACAGTCCTCCCTGCCGACCTCGGTCGTGGGGTGGATGTCGTGCTGGAGGTCGGCCATGAAGGGCTCCGTACGTCGCGTGACCTACGTCGTGAAGGGGCTGTAGCCCACCGTCGCACGCCTGCCCGGGAGGGTTCCTGGTGGACGGGGCGTTCGGGGGTACGCCGCGTCCACCACGCCGCTCAACCCGGTGCGGGACCGGTACTTCATGCACGTGGGCGGGGCAGCCGGCAACACCGACTGCCCCGCCCTCGCCGATCAGCCGTCCAGCCCGTCCTGCCCGTCCTGCCCGTCCAGCTCGGAGATGGTCGCGTTGGACGGCCCCCGCGTCTCCTGGAGGTCCCGCGCCACGTCCTCCGCCGCGCCCAGCACCCGGACCGCGTTCTGCCAGGTCAGCTTGGCCAGGTCGGGCCTGGACCAGCCGCGGTCCAGCAGCTCGGCGACGAGGTTGGGGTAGCCGGAGACGTCGCTGAGGCCGTCGGGGGTGAAGGCGGTGCCGTCGTAGTCGCCGCCGATGCCGAGGTGGTCGATGCCGGCGACCTCGCGCATGTGGTCGAGGTGGTCGGCGACCGTGGCGGTGGTGGCGATCGGGCGGGGGTGGCTCTCCTCGAAGGCCCGGTGGATCTTCATCGCGTCCTCGGTGGTGTCGAGGTGGTGGAAGCCGTGGGCGCGCATGTTGTCGTCGGCCGCCGCCGTCCAGTCGACCGCCGCCTGGAGCACGAACTTCGGCACGAACGTCACCATCGCCATGCCGCCGTTGCCGGGGAGGCGTTCGAGGACGTCGTCCGGGATGTTGCGGGGGTGGTCGCAGACGGCCCGGGAGGAGGAGTGGGAGAAGATCACCGGGGCGGTGGTGGTGTCGAGGGCGGCGCGCATGGTCGTGGCCGCCACGTGGGAGAGGTCGACCAGCATGCCCAGGCGGTTCATCTCCCTCACCACCTCGCGGCCGAAGGCCGACAGACCGCCCACGTTCGGCTCGTCGGTCGCCGAGTCCGCCCAGTCGTTGTTGTCGTTGTGAGTGAGCGTCATGTAGCGCACGCCCAGCTCGTACAGACCGCGCAGGGTGCCCAGCGAGTTGTCGATGGAGTGGCCGCCCTCCGCACCCATGAGAGAGGCGATACGGCCTTCCGCGCGCGCCGCCTCCATGTCAGCGGCGGTCAGCGCGGCCCGCAGGTCGGCCGGGTAACGGGCGATCAACTGCCGTACACAGTCGATCTGTTCGAGGGTCGCCGGGACCGCGCCCGGCAGGTCCGAGCGGACGTACACCGACCAGTACTGCGCACCGACCCCGCCCTCGCGCAGACGCGGGATGTCGGTGTGCAGGTGCGCGTTCTGGTGGGTGGCGATGTCACGGGCGTCGAGGTCGTAGCGGACCTGCTCGCGCAGTGCGTACGGCAGGTCGTTGTGGCCGTCGACGACCGGGAACTCGCGCAGCAGGGACCGGGCTTCGTCGAGAGAGGTCATTGCGTATTGCTTCCCGGAGTCCTACTTGCCGAAGCCGAAGCCGTTCGACCCCTCGACCTTGGCACGCAGCCGCTTGCCCTTGTCGGTGGCCTGGTCGTTGAGGTCCTGCTGGAAGTCGCGCATCTTCTGCAGCAGGTCCTCGTCGTGCGCGGCGAGGATCCGGGCGGCCAGCAGGCCCGCGTTGCGGGCACCGGCGACCGAGACCGTGGCGACCGGGACGCCGGCCGGCATCTGCACGATGGAGAGCAGGGAGTCCATGCCGTCCAGGTACTTCAGCGGGACGGGCACGCCGATGACCGGGAGGGGGGTCACGGAGGCGAGCATGCCCGGGAGATGGGCCGCTCCCCCGGCACCCGCGATGATCACCTTCAGACCGCGCTCGGCGGCCTGCTCGCCGTACGTCACCATCTCGCGCGGCATGCGGTGCGCGGAGACGACGTCGACCTCGTAGGCGATCTCGAACTCGTCGAGGGCCTTGGCGGCGGCCTCCATGACGGGCCAGTCGGAGTCCGAACCCATGACGATGCCAACAACGGGGCTCATTCGGTGATCGTGCCTCTCAGGTAGCCGGCAGCGTGACGTGCGCGCTCGAGAACGTCGTCCAGGTCGTCGCCGTAGGTGTTGACGTGGCCGACCTTACGGCCGGGCTTCACGTCCTTGCCGTACATGTGGATCTTCAGTTTGGGGTCGCGGGCCATGCAGTGCAGGTACGCGGAGTACATGTCCGGGTAGTCGCCGCCCAGGACGTTGACCATGACCGTCCATCTGGCGCGGGGCCGCGGGTCGCCCAGGGGCAGGTCGAGAACCGCCCGCACATGGTTGGCGAACTGGCTGGTGATCGCGCCGTCCTGGCTCCAGTGGCCGGAGTTGTGCGGGCGCATCGCCAGTTCGTTGACGAGGATGCGGCCGTCGCGGGTCTGGAACAGCTCGACGGCCAGGTGGCCGACCACGCCGAGCTCCTTGGCGATCCGCAGGGCCATCTCCTCGGCCTGCAGGGCGAGGGACTCGTCGAGATCGGGGGCGGGGGCGATGACCGTGTCGCAGACGCCGTTCACCTGCCGGGACTCGACCACCGGGTAGGCGACGGCCTGGCCGTGCGGGGAGCGTACGACGTTGGCGGCGAGCTCGCGGACGTAGTCGACCTTCTCCTCGGCGAGGACGGGCACGCCGGCCCGGAAGGGGTCGGTGGCCTCCTCGGCGGTCTCCACGACCCACACGCCCTTGCCGTCGTAGCCGCCGCGGACCGTCTTGAGGACGACCGGGAAGCCGTCGCCCTCGGCGGCGAAGCGGACCACGTCCTCCGCGTCGGTCACGATGCGGTGCCGCGGGCACGGCACGCCGATCGCGTCGAGCTTCGCCCGCATCACGCCCTTGTCCTGGGCGTGCACCAGCGCGTCGGGACCGGGGCGCACGGGGATGCCGTCCGCCTCCAGGGCCCGCAGGTGCTCGGTGGGGACGTGCTCGTGATCGAAGGTGATCACATCGCAGCCCTGCGCGAAGGCACGCAGCGTGTCCAGGTCGCGGTAGTCGCCGATGACGACATCGCTCACCACCTGGGCCGCCGAGTCCTGAGGAGTGTCACTGAGGAGCTTGAACCTGATGCCCAACGGGATGCCCGCCTCGTGTGTCATACGAGCGAGCTGACCCCCGCCGACCATGCCGACTACCGGGAACGTCACGCCCCTAGGGTATCGGCCGCGCCAGGGTGGCTGGTTTCCGCGCCCTCGACCAGGGCTCTTACCTTCCGCTTCGCCGCCTCTTGCCCCGCTTTTCCGGTGCTCTTTCCAAGCCGTTCCCGACCTGTGTCGCCATCCACAGGCGTGGGACATACTGGGTCGTTAGAGTGGCTGGGTCGCCAATACCTACGGACGGGAGCCAGCACAACCATGGAACGTGGTTCCTCGGGGCTGCAACGGCTCGTACGCGAGGTCGCCAAATTCGGCGCGGTCGGCGGGGCCGGCATTCTCGTCAATCTCGGCGTGTTCAACGTGGTCCGGCACGTCACCGACCTGCCGGTGGTGCGGGCCAGCGTCATAGCGACCGTTGTCGCCATCGTCTTCAATTACCTCGGCTTCCGCTACTGGACGTACCGGGACCGCGAGAAGAGCGGCCGTACCAAGGAACTCACCCTGTTCCTGCTGTTCAGCGCGGTCGGCCTGGTGATCGAGAACGGTCTGCTGTATCTCGCCACCTACGGCTTCGGCTGGGACAGCCCGCTGCAGAGCAACGTCTTCAAGTTCGTCGGCATCGGCGTGGCGACGCTGTTCCGTTTCTGGTCGTACCGCACCTGGGTGTTCAAGGCGCTGCCGGCCCGCGAGACGGTCGCGGACGCGGAGGCCATCCTGGAGCGGGCCGCCGACACCGAGAAGCCCAGGCAGCAGGTCCGCTAGGACGCCTCAGCGGACCATGGGCAGGTCTTCGTCCGGCTTGTGCGGCGGCGGGGTGCGGGACAGGAACAGGCCGAACACGGGCGGCTGAGCCTGGAGCAGCTCCAGACGGCCCCCGTCGGCCTCGGCGAGGTCACGCGCGACGGCCAGCCCGATCCCGGTGGAGTTACGGCCGCTGATGGTCCGCTCGAAGATGCGGTTGCCCAGGTCGGCCGGGACTCCGGCACCCTCGTCGGTCACCTCGACCACCGCCTGGTTGCCGGTCACCCTGGTCCGCAGGGCGACCGTGCCACCGCCGTGCATCAGCGAGTTCTCGATCAGCGCGGCCAGCACCTGCGCCACCGCGCCCGGCGTGCCCACCGCCCGCAGATGCCGTTTGCCGGAGCTGACGATCGCCCGGCCGTAACTGCGGTAGGCGGGCCGCCACTCGGCGAGCTGCTGCTGGATGACCTCGTCCAGGTCGAAGGAGACGGCGGAGCCGGTACGCGGGTCGCGGGAGTTCGTCAGCAGCCGCTCGACGACGTCCGTCAGCCGCTCCACCTGCGTCAACGCGACGTTCGCCTCCTCCTTCACGATGTCCGGGTCGTCGGTGAGGGTGATCTCCTCGAGCCGCATGGACAGCGCGGTCAGGGGGGTGCGCAGCTGGTGGGAGGCGTCGGCGGCCAGGCGCCGCTCGGCGGTGAGCATCCGCCCGATCCGCTCGGCGGAGGAGTCCAGCACATCGGCGACCCGGTCCAGCTCCGGGACGCCGTACCGCTTGTGCCGGGGCCGCGGGTCGCCCGAGCCGAGCCGCTCGGCGGTCTCGGCGAGGTCGGTGAGCGGGGAGGAGAGCCGGTTGGCCTGCCGGATGGCGAGCAGCACGGCGGCGATCACGGCGAGCAGCGCGACGGCCCCGATGATCAGCAGCGTACGGCCGACCTCCCGGGTCACCGTGGAGCGCGGCTCCTGGACGGTGACCGTCTCGCCTTCCTCACCGTCGGCCGTGTAGTGGATGACGTCGCCCTCGGGCTTCACCCCGAGCTCGATCGGCGGCTTGCCCGGGATCCGGATGACGGCGTACTGCTCCTTGCCGACCTGGCTGCGCAGTATCTCGGCGGTGACGTCCTCGTCCCCGAGAATCCGGCTGTCGACGATGCTGGCGAGACGCAGGGCCTCGGAGTCGACGCGTTCCTGAGCGCTGTTGCTGATGGTCCGACTCTCGACGATCACCAAGGAGACGCCGAACACGGCGATGACGACGAGTACGACGGCGAGGGTGGACTGAATCAGACGCCGCCGCACGTCAGCGCCCCGTCAGGGGCGCGGGGAACTGTGCGACCAGCCCATGACCAGGGCTGGTCGCACACTGTGATGTACCACCCACGGCGCTCCGCACTCAGCTCTTCTCGAACCGGAACCCGACACCACGCACGGTAGCGATGTACCGAGGGTTCGCCGCATCGTCGCCGAGCTTCTTGCGCAGCCACGAGATGTGCATGTCGAGCGTCTTGGTCGACGACCACCACGTGGTGTCCCAGACCTCCCGCATCAGCTGGTCCCGCGTGACGACCCGCCCCGCGTCCCGCACCAGCACCCGCAGCAGGTCGAACTCCTTCGCGGTGAGCTGGAGTTCCTCGTCGCCCATCCACGCCCGGTGCGACTCCACGTCGATCCGCACCCCGTGCGTGGCCGGCGGCTGCGCCGGCTCCGCGGCACCGCGCCGCAGCAGCGCCCGCACCCGGGCGAGCAGTTCGGCGAGGCGGAACGGCTTGGTGACGTAGTCGTCGGCGCCCGCGTCGAGACCGACGACGGTGTCCACCTCGTCGGCCCGCGCGGTCAGGATGAGGATCGGCACGGCGTGGCCCTCGGCACGCAGCCGGCGCGCGACCTCGAGGCCGTCCATGCCGGGCAGCCCGAGGTCCAGCACGACCAGGTCGACGCCGCCCTGCATTCCGGCGTCGAGCGCGGTGGGTCCGTCCTCGCGCACCTCGACCTCGTAACCTTCCCGGCGCAGTGCGCGGGCCAGCGGCTCCGAGATGGACGCGTCGTCCTCGGCGAGCAGTACACGGGTCATGGGGTGATGGTAGTCCGATTACGCGCAGTACTGGAGTGTGATCGGCACCAGGGATTCTTACCTTGGGGCACAGTGGTACGAACCTATGGGCGAAAGGTGCGATCGTAGGAGGGACCTTCGAAACCGGGTGCGAGGTTGCACCGACACCTGTGATCCCTGTCTCAAGTCCTTCCATATCCGGCAGTGTCCTGACGTACAGTGACGTGAACGCCTGTAGTACACCCGGTGACCTTTGGTGGGCATATCGACGCTGAAGGTCTCTTTTGTGTGCGGGCTGGCCTGCCAGCCTTGAAAGGAATGACCTCTGGCCGGGCTCCGGACGCGACACAGCGTCACGGGGCGTGGATCCCGGTGGTCGCCGTCCGCCGCTCCGCGACCCGGGGCGAACTCCCCTGGGCGTGGGATGGACGGTCCGACCCGCCGGTGCCGGCCGCTCCCCCCACGGGCGCGCAGAGCCCCACCGCGCGCTCCGACCAGCAAGGAACGACCATGGCGTCCAGCCTGACGAAGGACTCGGTCCGACCGGGCACCCCCGGTTCCGAGAAGACCTTCTTCGGCCACCCCCGCGGACTGGCCACTCTCTTCATGACCGAGATGTGGGAGCGATTCTCCTACTACGGCATGAAGGCCCTGCTCCCGCTGTACCTGGTCGCTCCCGGCGGCCTGCACATGAGCGCGGCCACGGCGACGGCGATCTACTCCGTCTACCTGTCGCTCGTGTACCTGCTCGCCCTGCCGGGCGGCTGGTTCGCCGACCGTGTCCTCGGCCCCCGCAAGACGGTCGCCGTCGCGGGCGTGATCATCATGCTCGGTCACCTGACGCTGGCGCTGCCCAGCTCCGGCACCTTCTTCGCGGGCCTCGGCCTGGTCGCCATAGGCTCAGGCCTGCTGAAGGCCAACATCTCCACGATGGTCGGCCACCTGTACGACGGTCCGGACGACCCGCGCCGTGACGGTGGCTTCACGCTCTTCTACATCGGCATCAACCTGGGCGCGTTCGCCGCGCCGCTGGTCATCGGCACGGTCGGCGAGAACTACAACTGGCACATCGGCTTCGCGCTGGCCGCGCTCGGCATGGCGCTGGGTCTCGCCCAGTTCCTGCTCGGCACGCGCCACCTGAGCTCGCGCTCGGACATCGTCCCGACGCCGCTGTCGGACGCCGAGAAGAAGGCCACGCTGACGAAGGCCGCGGTGTGGGCGGGCGTCGCCGCCGTCTTCTACCTCGTCGTGGGTGTCTCCGGCGTCTACACGCTGAACTGGCTGCTGGTCCCGATCACCATCGCCGGCCTGCTGATCCCGGTCGTCGTCATCGCCCGCATCAAGCGGGACAAGGACCTGGACCGCGCCGACCAGTCCAAGATGAGCGCGTACATCTGGTTCTTCGTGGCCGCCGCGGTCTTCTGGATGATCTACGACCAGGGCGGCTCCACCGTCTCCCTGTTCGCCGACGCGTCCGCCAAGAACACCATCTTCGGCTGGAACTTCCCGGTCTCCTGGTACCAGTCCGTCAACCCGGTCATGATCATGGCGTTCGCGCCGGTGTTCGCCTGGGCGTGGCTGGCGATGGCGCGGCGCGGCAAGGAGCCGAGCACGGCCGTGAAGTTCGCCGGTGGTCTGGTGCTGATCGGTGCGTCGTTCTTCCTGTTCCTCGCGCCGCTGTCGATCGCGGACGGCGGGCACAAGGCCGCGGCGATGTGGCTGGTCGGGATCTACTTCGTGCAGACCGTGGGTGAGCTGTTGCTGTCCCCGGTGGGTCTGTCCGTGACGACCAAGATGGCTCCGGCGAAGTACGCGTCCCAGATGATGGGCGTGTGGTTCCTCGCGGTCACCGCGGGTGACGCGACGACCGGTCTGCTGTCCATCGCGGGTGTCGACCTGAACAAGACGGGGATCGTGGCGTTCCAGGCGGTGCTGGCGGTGCTTGCCGGTGCGGCCGTGTGGATGTACCGGAAGAAGGTTCGGGAGCTTATGGGAGACGTTCACTGATCGTCTTCTGACAGAGGGCCACCGCATTCTTTGGAATGGGGTGGCCCTCGTACGTTGTCGGCAAACGGTGCGTGGGGGTTGATCGCGCCCACGCGGCGGAGCCGCATATCAAATACAGCCCCGCGCCCCTGAGTCGATTACCTCGTCCTCTTTCGAGGCATGAACGTGAAGACCGCGCCGCCCAGCAAGATGGCCGTTCCTGCCACCAAACCCAGCGCCTTCACTGCGCCATTGCTGCTGTCGCCGGTCTCCGCGAGTCCACCGCTGCTGCTCGACGAACCGCCCGACGTCGTCGAACCCGACGCCCCGCTCGCCTGCTCGGTCGTGTCCAGAGTCAGGGAGACCGCCGTCTTCGTCGGCGTGCACGTCGTGGTCGTACCGAGGGCCTCGACCGTCAGGACGCCCGGCGACAGGGTCGACTCGCCGCTCGCCCCCGGCTTGTACGTGCCCGTCAGGTCCGGGATCTCGATCGGGTCGCCGGACTTGATCGCGGAGGAGTTGGTGGGGCCCTCCACATGGACCGTGCCCGTGTCGGCGCCGCCCAGGACCACCTCCATCGACGGTTTCACCGAGTCCGCCGGGATGTCGGCGGGGCTGTCCATCACCGACCCGTTGAACTGCACGGTGAGGTCGAAGCTGCCGCCGTCCTTCTTGGCGTTGATCTGCACCGGCGAGGTCGCGCTCTTGTCGCCGATGGGCGTCTTGCAGGCGTAGGGGATCTCGACCTCCTTGCCCGTGAAGTCGGTCTGGCCGCTGCCCGTGCCGTCCGAGGCCGAGGCCGAGGCGGAGGCCGACGTGGAGGCGGAGGCCGACGCCGAGTCGGACGGGCTCGCCGAGTCCGACGGGGAGGCCGATCCGGAGTCCGTGGGCGACGCCGACGCGCTCGACGAACCGTCCCCGGCCGTCACCTCGATCGTCGCAGCCTTCGGCACCGTCTCCGTCGGGGTGCACACGGTGTTCGTCCCGTAGGCGTTGACCGTGTACGCGTCCGGCGTGAGCGTCACCTCGCCGGGCGACGTCAGTTTCAGGGTGCCCGTCATGTCGGACAGCACCATGTCGCCGCCCTTGGGGATCGCCGGGTTCTCACGCGGCCCCTGCATGGCGATGTCGGCGGTCTGGGCGCCGGCCGCCTTGACCGTGCCGGACGGCTGGACCGTGTTCGCGGGCAGGTCGATGATGTCCGGGTTCTTGGACGCGGCCTGGACGAACTTCCAGGTGATGTCGACGGTGTCGCCGACCTTCGCCGTGGCGGGCGCGGTGATCCCGACCTTCGTGGTCCCGTCGATCGGGTCGGCGACCCCGGCGGGCGGTACGCAGTGCGTCGCGTACGACACCTCGGCCGCCTGGGCCGGGCCGGCGGCCGCGCCCAGCAGGGCGCCGGCCCCGGCGAGGACCAGCGCGGCCGCCGCCGCACCCGCTCTGACCGGTGTCACTCTCCTTCGCATGATCACGTGGGTCCTTTCGTGGTCGGAGTCGTGGGACTCGTGGAGCTGTCGTCGTGCGGTGCGGAGAGCCGGTCGGCCGTCGCGCCCGGATCGAAGTCCGGGGTGAACCACGGCAGGGTCGAGGAGGTTGCGGAGGTCGTCGAGGGCGCGGCCTCCGGGGGGCGCAGGCCCGGCACGCGGAAGACCGGGCGGGGTACTCCCCGGTGCCGGATGCCGCCGGCGCGGGGCGGCCGTACCCGGTCCACCACGGCCATGCCGATGCGGAAGACCGCGGCCGGGACGACCACGCAGAGCAGGAGCCAGAAGAGGGTCACGCCCCAGGGGCGGCCGACGCCCCAGGGCTGCTCGGCGAGGGCCTTGCCGTCGTACCTGAGGGAGACGACGTAGTCGCCGTGCGCCCCGGCGGAGAGTTCGACGGGCAGTTTGACCTGCGCCTTCTTGCCGGGCGCGAGGGTGCCGCGCCACTGCTGCTCGTCCCACTGCGGGGCGAACACGCCGTGTGCGGTGCCGACCTGGAAGACAGGGTCCTTCAGGGTGGAGGTGCCCGCGTTGCCGATGGTGAAGACGAGGGTGCGGGAGGGGGGCGCGCCGAACCAGGTCAGCAAACCCGAGGAGCCGTCGAGGCGGGTGTCGGTGAGCATCGACAGGCGGCCGCCGGTGGACTCGGCGGGCAGGGCCTTGACGGGGTGTCCGGCGACCTTGAAGGCGGCGTCCGCGTCGGCGGTCGCGCCGGTCACGATGGCCACGTGCACCACGCAGGGGCAGGGGACCGGCGGTTCGGCGACCGGGAGCTGCTTGCCGAAGCCGCCGTTCGCGTCGGTGGTGACGGCCCGTCCGTCGGCGTTGGCGCAGGAGTTGGTGCCGCCGATCACGCCCCGGGACGGGCTGGACTGGCCGCAGATCAGCATCATCAGCAGGGTGTGCGGCCGCCAGCCGGTGCCGCTGACGGTGACCGAACCGCCGGTGCCGGCCTGGGACTTGGAGACCTTGACGGTCGGCCCGTCGGCGGCTGCCGCCATGGGCGCCGCCAGGAACAGCGAGAACACCGCCGTCAGTATCAGGAACGCCCGCACCCTCACCTCACCGCTCCCGTCAACTCGGCTTTCGTGGAAAGGGGTTCGGCCGCGTGGTCGGCACGGCGCCGACGCCGTCGTACGACCGTCACGGCAGCGCCTGCCGTCAGCGCGCCCGCGGTCCCCGCCACCGCACCCCAGGGCACGAACCGTGCCCGCGTGGTCGCCGTGTCATGGGCACCACCCGCCGCCGTCGCCGTCAGACGGACGTCGACCGCGTCCAGGGCCGGGGGGCCGGGCCAGGGCTCGCTGAGTGCGGTGCGGCTGCCGGGGGCGAGGCGGACGGAGAGGGTGCGAGGGGCCCGGTCCAGGAGGTCGCGGCCGAAGACTCCCTCGGCGTGCACGGCCAGCTTCGGCACCAGGACCGTCGTACCCCGGTTGACCAGCTCGTACGTGATGCGGTCACCGTGGACGGCGACGTGTTCGACGGTCAGCGCGGAGAGCGCGGGGCCGCCGACGCGCAGCCGGATACGGACGGTGGCGGTGCGGCCGTCGGCGTCCTTCGCGACGAGTGTGCCGGCGCGGTCGCCGGGGGCCGCGCCCGCCGGGACGGTCACCGTGAAGGGGACGTCGGCGCGGGTGCGGGCGGGAACGCGCACGCTCGGCTCGGCGAAGGTGACCGGGACGCCGGTGCCGGTGCCGGACAGCCGTACCGTGACCGGGTGCCCGCCGGAGTTGGTCACCGACACGGTGTCCTGGAGGACCGCCCCGGGGGCGCCCTCGGCGTAGAAGGAGGGGCGGCCGCCGCCCGCGGGCGCGAGGGACCAGCTCGTGGCCGCCGACGCGCGTGGGACGGTGGCGAACAGGGTCAGCGCGGTGAGACCGAGGACACGGGCAACGGTCTGGGCGGACGGCATGGGCGGCTCCAGCGGTCGGACCCGGAGGGTCAGCGGCGTACGGTCTGGTTCCGCCGGGTCAGCCAGAGCGTGCCGGCCGCGCCCGCGAGCAGCACGGTGCCGCCCAGGGTGCCGAGGGCGACGAACGAGTCCTCGGGGCCGGTCTTCGGGAGGGTGCCTCCGGAGTCGGTGCCGGTGCTGCCGGACGACGATCCGGAACTGCCGGAGCTGCTCGAACCGCCGCCTGCCGCGGTCACGTCCAGGGTCAGGGACGGGCCGGGGTTGTTGGTGGGGGTGCAGGTGGTCGTCGTGCCGAGCGCCTTGATGATGAGCGTCCCCGCCGTGAACGTCACCTTGCCGGACTTCTCCGGGGTGTAGGTGCCGCTCAAGTCGTTGATCTTGATGGGGGTGTTGGCGGGGATCGCGGCCTGGTTGGCGGCGCCGGTGACGTTGACGGTCCCGCTGTCGGCGCCGCCGAGTTTGATGGTGGCGCTCGGGCTCATCGCGCCCTTGCCGAGTTCGACGGGGCTGGAGGAGACGCCCTTCTGCCAGGACATCGTGATCTTGTAGCCGCTGCCGCTCTTCACGCCGGTGATGTCGATCGGGGAGACGGCACTCTTTTCGCCGATCGGCGTCTTGCACTGGTAGTTGACGTTCACGACGGTGGCGTGCGCCGCCGGGGCGGCCAGCAGCACCGCCGACCCGGCCAGGGCGGCGGCGGACGCGAGCACGGCGGTACGTTTCGGGTACGACGACACGGTCGGTCCACCCCATTCGCTACTGACGAGGTATCAGATTCGGCCGTCAAGGTACGCCGGGGCTCATGAGGAGGGAAGAGAAAGGGCGTGGCGGAAGTGTGGGGATACCGACGCGCCTGCAGCGCCCCGTGAGGGGCGCGGGGCTGTGTTTGATATGCGGCTACCGCCGCGTGGGCGCGAGCAACCACTCACAACCCGCAGCCGCGAACGACCACAAGGCGGCACCCCCTTAGGCAGGTGCCCCCAACTCCGCCCACACCGTCTTCCCGGCCGTCCCCGGCGTCCGCACAACACCCCAGTCCAGACAGAGCCGTTGGACGATGAACATCCCATGCCCCCCGGGCCGCCCCGCCCGATGCGGCGTCCGCGGCGCCGGCTGCCCGGCCCCCCGGTCGGACACCTCCACCCGGATCACCTTCCGGTCGCAGGCCAGGAACAGCTCGTCCGGCCCCTCCGCATGCAGGCACGCGTTCGTGACGAGCTCGGAGACGACGAGCAGCACGTCCTCGGCGGCGGCCCTGCGGTCGGCGGTCGCGGCCGGCAGCCACCCCCACGCGTACAGCGCCTGGCGGGCGAAATCGCGGGCGAGCGGTACGACCCCGCTCTCGCCGTGCAGGCGCAGCCTGCGGACCTGACGACCCCCCGTCGAGGCGGACGGCTCGTCGGACGCCGCCTCCCCGGACATCCCGGAAGCACCGCTGGGCTCCGGGCCGCGGTCGCCCGGCGGGTAAGGCCGGGTGGTGCTCATCAGCGCTTCACCTCACCGTTTCACCGGTTCACGATTCAAAAGTTCGCGTTGCTGCAGTTTCGTACGGGCCGGTCGGCGCGCTCCACTCGGACGTGGCCGGGTCGGACGCCGGCAGATCCAGAATCTCTCCTGCCCGAGCGATCCCCGGGAACACCCCCCGGTTCCGGACGCCTGGCCGGCAGGGGCTCAGCCCGTGCCGCCGGCCGCGCCGTCCTCGTCGGCCAGCGCCGCCTCGGCGGAGTCGTGGACGGTGAAGACCGCCTCGGCCCCCGTGATCTCGAAGACCCGGGCGACGACGGGCAGCATCCCGGCGAGGTGCACCCCGCCCCCGGCGGCCTCGGCCCGCAGCCGGGCGCCGAGCAGCACGTTCAGCCCGGTGGAGTCACAGAACTCAAGTCGTGAGCAGTCGACGACAAGGCGTGCGAACCCCTTGTCGAGGAGATCGTCGAGCGGTTCGCGCAGTAGGTCGGCGGTGTGGTGATCGAGCTCACCCGCCGGAGTCACGACGGCGCTGGAGCCTGCTTCCCGCACCTCCACCAGCAGCCGGCCCGACTGTGCGCTGCCGACCGTCCCGTGGTCCATTGCCGTCTCTCTCCCGAGGTCGTGACCGCTTCTGCCACCGTCCGACCGATGTCCGACGATGCCCTCCCATGTCCGCCGAACGCCTTGGCGACGCCCTCGAACATTACGCCTTCTGCACGCAACCCGACACCCGAACAACCTCTTGAAACGGGACAAACGATAATAGAACGGACTTGCGAGTGGCTCGGCGGAGCGGGTAGGGCTAGTAGGGACACGCAACCGACACGGCCGGCTTTGGAGGCGCCGCACACCGCAGTGCACGCACGGCTTCGGCAGCCTCATTGCCGAGAACGATGGAGGACACCATGTCACCCCGGCTCGACGCCTCGCATACCCCGACCGCGACGTCGACACCCCCACCGGAACCACTGGATGCCATCGAGGGATTCTTCGCGGGACTCGGCCTCCCGGAGATCCCCCCGTACGACGAGGTCGACGCGGTCGACGCGCGAGCCCTGTCCAAGACCCTCTTCGAGCGGCTGGAGTCGCTGGAGGAAGGCACGCACGAGTACGCGTACGTCCGCAACACCCTCGTCGAACTGAACCTCGCGCTGGTCAGGTTCGCCGCCTCCCGCTTCCGCTCCCGCAGCGAGCCGATGGAGGACATCGTCCAGGTCGGCACCATCGGCCTGATCAAGGCGATCGACCGCTTCGAGCTCTCCCGCGGCGTCGAGTTCCCCACCTTCGCGATGCCGACGATCATCGGCGAGATCAAGCGCTTCTTCCGCGACACGTCGTGGTCGGTACGCGTCCCGCGCCGCCTCCAGGAGCTCCGCCTGGACCTCGCCAAGGCGGGCGACGAACTGGCCCAGAAACTGGACCGCGCCCCCACGGTCGCGGAACTCGCGGAACGCCTCAGCCTCTCCGCCGACGAGGTCGTCGAGGGCATGGCGGCGTCCAACGCCTACACGGCCTCCTCCCTGGACGCACAACCCGAGGAGGACGAGTCCGAGGGCGCCCTGGCGGACCGCATCGGCTACGAGGACCACGGCCTGGAGGGCATCGAGTACATCGAGTCCCTGAAGCCCCTCATCGCCGAACTCCCGCCCAGGGACCGCACCATCCTCTCCCTCCGCTTCGTCGCGGGCATGACCCAGTCGGAGATCGGCGACGAACTCGGGATCTCCCAGATGCACGTCTCCCGCCTGCTGTCCCGCACCCTCGTGCAGCTGCGCAGGGCGCTGACTTTGGAGGAATAGCCCCGGCCGGACCGCCCCCGCCGCCGGGGCGCCGGGGATCCCCCCGCCCCGGCGCGCAGCGTCTTCGGCCAAAGCTCCCCCCGCACCGTCACTCGCACCCCAAACTGGCCGGTACGTCAGGAAGGACGGCCCGCGAGAAGGGGTACACCATGGTCCAGGACATCCAGGGCGACCCGCCCCCGGACGCACGCCTGACCGAACTCCTGCGCGCCCCCGCCCCCACCGCCTACCCCGCCCTCCAGGAACTCCGCACCCGTCACCACCCCGCGGTCCTCGGCCACGCCCGCCTGTGCACGGCCGGCGACGCGGCGGCCCGCCGCCTTGCCGCGCAGACCTTCGGCACCGCCGCCCGCGACATCGCACACGGCGCCGAGCCGGTCGTACCGCTCCGCCACCACCTGCTCCTGCTGACCGCCCGGCTGGCCGCCGACTGGTCGCACGACGAGCGCTCCGCCGCCCTGGACCCCACCCTCCTGCTGGTCCTGAACTCCTCCGGCACCCCCGGTGTCCCCGGTGTCCCGCCCCCGCCCCTCCTCCCGGCGTTCCAGTCCCTGCCGTCCCGCACCCAGGGCCTGGTCTGGTACGGCGTGCTGGACCGGGAGCCCGCCGAACGGACCGCCACCTACCTCGGCCTGACCCCCGAGGACGTCCGGTACGACACCCCGTCCGCCCTCCAGTCCCTGGCCCAGGCCTGCCTGCGCACCCGCCTGGCCGCCTCGGACGACCCCCGCTGCGCGGACTTCCGCCGCCTGATCGAGGAGTCGGTCCGCCCGGAGAACCCCCGTCACAGCCCCGACCTGCACGCGCACATGGCCCGCTGCCCCCACTGCACGGCCGCGTTCGAGGACCTCACCGCGCTCCGGGACACCCCGCGCGAGACCCTGGCGGAGGGCCTGCTGCCGTGGGCCGGAACGGCGTACGCACGCCACGACATCACGCCGGCGCCTTCCACCGACCCCGACCCGGCCTCCGCGCCGCCCCGGGAACGCCGCCTCCGGTCCCGGCGCCTCCTGCTCACCTCCACGGCACTGGGCGTGGCCCTCGTACCGCTGCTGCTGCTCCTGCTGAACCGCCCGGCCCCGCACACCCGGCCCCCGGCGGCCGCCACTCCCCAGGTGCAGGTGACAGTGACGGCGACCGTCTCCGCTTCGCCGTCGCCCAGCGCCGCGAGACCGTCACGCGGCCCGTCCCCGAGCCCGTCCGCCACCCCGACGCGATCGGCGTCACCGACCCCGTCCGCGGCCCCGAAGCCCCCGGGCACCGCCTACGCCCAGGTCGTGAACGCCGCCACCGCCCGCTGCCTGGACGTCCGCGACGCCGACTTCGGCAACGGCGACGACGTCGTCACGGCCCCCTGCTCCGCCTCCCCCACCCAACGCTGGCGGGTCGACACCGCCCGGGGCGTCCTGCAGTCCGCCGCGGACCCCGACTTCTGCCTGGACAGCCGGGGTTCCGTCGACAAGGGCATCGGCATCTGGAGCTGCGCCTCGGTGGACGGCGACCACGGCATCAACCTCCGGTTCACCGTGACCCCCGACGGCGAGATCCGCCCGGCCATCGCCCTCGAAACGGCCCTCACCGCGAACGGCGACGACGAACTCTCCCTGCCCCCGGTGAACGACACCACGGCCCAGCACTGGCGGGCGGGGGCAGGCTGACCTTCCCCTCCCGTCGCCTCAGAACACCTGGGTGCCCCGCCGCCACACCCCGCTGACCAGCGGAACCCCCGGCCGGTAGGCCAGGTGGACGTGGCTCGGCGCGTCCAGGAGGAGCAGGTCGGCGTACGCACCCGGGGTCAGGCGGCCGATGTCGTCCCTCCTCAGGGCCGCCGCGCCGCCCGCCGTGGCCGACCAGACCGCCTCGTCGGGGGTCATGCGCATGTCCCGGACGGCCAGGGCGATGCAGAAGGGGACGGAGGACGTGAAGGAGGAGCCGGGGTTGCAGTCGGTGGAGAGGGCGACTGTCACGCCGGCGTCGAGGAGGCGGCGGGCGTCGGGCCATTCGGCGCGGGTGGAGAACTCGGCGCCGGGGAGGAGCGTGGCGACCGTGTTGCCGCTCGCCAGTGCGTCGACGTCGGCGTCCGTCAGGTGGGTGCAGTGGTCGGCGCTCGCCGCGTCGAGTTCGACGGCCAGCTGGACGCCCGGGCCGTAGGAGAGCTGGTTGGCGTGGACGCGGGGGGTCAGGCCCTTGGCCTTGCCCGCGGTGAGGATCGTCCGGGCCTGGTCGCCGTCGAAGGCGCCCTTCTCGCAGAAGACGTCGATCCAACGGGCGTACGGGGCACAGGCGTCGAGCATCTCGCCGGTGACCAGGGAGACGTAGGCCGCCGGGTCGTCCGCGTAGTCCGGGGAGACGATGTGGGCGCCGAGGTAGGTGACCTCGTCGGTGTGGGCGGCGGCGATGCGCAGGGCCCGCGCCTCGTCGGCGACCGTCAGGCCGTAGCCCGACTTCGTCTCGAAGGTGGTGGTGCCCTGGCGGAGGGCCTCGGTGAGGTAACGGGTGAGGTTCCGCTCCAGTTCCTCGTCCGTCGCGGCGCGGGTGGCCGCCACGGTCGTCCGGATGCCGCCCGCGGTGTACGAGCGGCCGGACATGCGGGCGTTGAACTCCTGGGTCCGGTCGCCCGCGAAGACCAGGTGGGAGTGGGAGTCCACGAAGCCCGGCAGCACCGCCCGGCCGCCCGCGTCGACCCGGTTGTCAGTGGCGGGTGCTTTGCTGGATTCACCGGTCCACACGACACGGTCGCCGTCGATGACGACGGCCGCGTCCTGGATCAGACCGAGAGGGGAGTTGTCACCGAGGGAGGGGTCGTTGGTGACCAGCGTGGCGATGTTGGTGATGACCGTGCTGCTGCTCATGGTGTCCTCGTGGGTGGTCGTCAGGCGCGAAGGGCTTCGACGGCCCGCGCGAGGGCCTGTGGCACATCGGGTACGAGGGTGTGCGCACCGTCCCGTACGACGTGCCGGCCGCCCACGACCGTGTGCCGTACGTCCGCCGCGGTCGCGGCGAATACGGCCGTCTCGGCACCGAGTCGCGGTACCGGCCCTGCCGTTCTGACGGAGTCCAGCGCGATCGTCGTCAGGTCGGCGAGCATGCCGGTCTCGATGGTGCCCGCGTCGTCCCAGCCGAGGGCGGCGTGGCCGTCGGCGGAGGCGGCGCGCAGCAGGGCGGCGGCCGTCCAGTGGCCCCGGGTGCGGGTGCGCAGCCGCTCGTTCAGCTCCATCGCGCGCGCCTCTTCGAGCAGGTCGATGACGGCGTGGCTGTCGGAGCCGAGGGAGAGCGGGGAGCCCGCGCGCTGCAGGGCGACGGCCGGTCCGATGCCGTCGGCGAGGTCCCGCTCGGTGGTCGGGCACATGCAGGTGCCGGTGCCGGAGCCGCCGATCAGCGCGATGTCCTCGTCCGTGAGGTGGGTGTTGTGGACGCCCGTGGTGCGCGGCCCGAGGACGCCGTGGTCGGCGAGCAGCCGGGTGGGTGTGCGGCCGTGGGCGGCCTGGCAGGCGTCGTTCTCCGCCGTCTGCTCGGACAGGTGCACATGCAGCGGGGCCCGCCGTTCCTCGGCCCAGCCGGCCACGGTCGCCAACTGCCCGGCGGGCACGGCCCGTACGGAGTGGATCGCCGCCCCGATCCGTGCGTGATCCCGTTCCTTGAGAACTGAACAGCGTTCGGCCCAGGCCTCCGCGCTGCCGTCGGAGAAGCGCAGCTGGTGGGCGTTGGGCGGCTCGCCGCGGTGCTCGCTCAGGATGCCGGAGGAGAGGTAGGCGGTGTCGAGGAGGGTGATCCGGATCCCGGCGTCGGCGGCCGCCGCGATCAGTGCCTCGCCCATGGCGTTGGGGTCGGCGTACGGGGTGCCGCCGGGGGCGTGGTGGACGTAGTGGAACTCGCCGACGCAGGAGACGCCCGCCAGCGCCATCTCGGCGTACACCGCGCGGGCGAGCGCGTGGTAGGTCTCCGGGGTCAGCCGGTCGACGAAGGAGTACATGAGCTCGCGCCAGGTCCAGAAGGTCCCGGAGCCGACCTGGACGGTGCCGCGCAGGGCGCGGTGGAAGGCGTGCGAGTGGGCGTTCGCCAGGCCGGGGAGGGTGAGGCCGCGCAGCACCTCGGCCCCGGGCGGCGGCGCGGGCACCTCGGTCCGCACGGCCGTGATCCGGCCGTCGGCCACCTCCACGGCGACGCCCGGCTCGACGTTCGTGTCCAGCCAGGCGTACTCCAACCAGTACGTCGTCCGTGTCGTCACTCGCAGGCCAGCCCTTCCAGTACGTCGGCGAGCGCGCTCACCCCGGCCACGCAGTCGTCCTCGGCCGCGAACTCGGCCGGGGAGTGCGAGACGCCGGTGGGGTTGCGCACGAACAGCATGGCGGTCGGGATGCTCCCGGAGAGGATCCCGGCGTCGTGTCCGGCACCGGTCCCCAGGACGGGCACGGTGAGACCGGTGTCCTTGCCGAGGATCCGGCCGAGTTCGTCGCGCAGGGCGTGGTCGAACTCCACGACCGGCGTGAACGACTCGCGGACCACGTCCAGGTCGATGCCGTGCGCCTCCGCGTACTCCCGGGCCGCCTTCTCGATGCCGCCGACGACGGTGTCGAGGGTGGCCTGGTCGGCAGCGCGGGAGTCGAGCCAGCCGCGCACCAGGGAGGGGATGGCGTTGACGCCGTTCGGCTCGACGGCGATCTTGCCGAAGGTGGCGACGGCACCGGCGAGTTCGGCCTCGCGGCGGGCGGCGAGCACGGTCTCGGCGTACGACAGCATGGGGTCGCGCCGGTCGGCCAGCCGGGTGGTGCCGGCGTGGTTGGCCTCGCCCCGGAAGTCGAACCGCCAGCGCCCGTGCGGCCAGATGGCACTGGCGATGCCGACCCGGTCCCCGGAGAGGTCCAGTGCCCGGCCCTGTTCGACGTGCAGTTCGACGAAGGCACCGATGCGCGCGAGCCGCTCGGGGTCGGGCCCGATGGCGTCGGGGTCGTAGCCGGCGGCCTCCATGGCCCGCGGCAGCGTGATGCCGTCCCCGTCGGTGAGCCGGTGGGCCTGCTCGACGGTCAGGTGCCCCGCGGTCAGCCGGGACCCGACACAGGCGAGCCCGAACCGGGCGCCCTCCTCGTCACCGAAGTTGACGATGGCGAGGGGCCGGGTGAACTCCACGCCCCTGCCCCGGAGTTCGTCGAGCGCGGCGAAGGAGGACACGACACCGAGGGGGCCGTCGAAGGCGCCGCCGTCCGGCACGGAGTCCAGGTGCGACCCGGTGACGACGGCGTTCCCGGCCGCCGGATCCCCGAGCCAGGCCCACTGGTTCCCGTTCCGGTCGACCTCGTAGTCCAGTCCGCGCCCCTCGGCCTGCTCCCTGAACCAGTCCCGGCACTCGGCGTCGGCCCCGGTCCAGGCGAACCGCCGATAGCCGCGGGAGTCGGCGTGCCGCCCGACGGGAAGCAGCTCACGCCACATGGAGTGGAAGGAGGCTGCGCTGTCGGCCGGTGTGGCACCAGGCTGTGGGCAGTCGTTCCGCAGGGCGGAACGGGTGGGCACAGCCGCACCCGCACCCGCACCCGCACCCGGCGACGAGAGCTCGGCCCCCACCGAAGAGTCCCCGCCCTTCGTCACGCGGACTCACCTTCGCGCATCGGGATGCGGACGCCCCGCTCGTCGGCGACCGACTCCGCGATGTCGTAACCGGCGTCCACGTGCCGGATGACGCCCATCCCGGGGTCGTTCGTCAGCACCCGGCGGATCTTCTCACCGGCGAGCTTCGTACCGTCGGCGACGGTCACCTGTCCGGCGTGGATGGAGCGGCCCATGCCGACCCCGCCGCCGTGGTGGATGGAGACCCAGGACGCACCCGACGCCACGTTGACCATCGCGTTCAGCAGCGGCCAGTCGGCGATCGCGTCGGAGCCGTCCAGCATGGCCTCCGTCTCGCGGTAGGGAGAGGCCACGGAGCCGCAGTCGAGGTGGTCGCGGCCGATCGCCAGCGGCGCGGCCAGCTCGCCGCTCGCCACCATGTCGTTGAACCGCTCGCCGGCCTTGTCCCGCTCGCCGTAGCCGAGCCAGCAGATGCGCGCGGGCAGGCCCTGGAAGTGGACCCGCTCACCGGCCAGCTTGATCCAGCGGTGCAGGGACTCGTTCTCCGGGAAGAGGTCGAGGATCGCCTTGTCGGTCTTGGCGATGTCGGAGGCCTCACCGGACAGGGCCGCCCAGCGGAAGGGGCCCTTGCCCTCGGAGAAGAGCGGGCGGATGTAGGCGGGGACGAAGCCGGGGAAGGCGAACGCCCGCTCGTAGCCCGCCAGCTGTGCCTCGCCGCGGATGGAGTTGCCGTAGTCGAAGACCTCGGCGCCGGCGTCCATGAAGCCGACCATGGCCTCGACGTGCTTGGCCATCGACTCACGGGCGCGGGTCGTGAACCCTGCCGGGTCCTTGGCAGCGGCGTCCGCCATGTCCTCGAAGGCCACGCCCACCGGCAGGTAGGCCAGCGGGTCGTGCGCCGAGGTCTGGTCGGTGACGATGTCGATGGGGGCGTTCATGGCGAGCAGCTGCGGCACCAGGTCGGCCGCGTTGCCGAGGACGCCGATGGACAGCGGGCGGCGGGCGTCGCGGGCCTCGGTCGCCAGCTGGAGGGCGTGGTCCAGGCTGTCGGCCTTCACGTCCAGGTAGCGGTGCTCGATGCGGCGCTCGATGGCGCGCGGGTCGCAGTCGATACAGATCGCGACGCCGTCGTTCATCGTCACTGCAAGGGGCTGGGCGCCGCCCATGCCGCCGAGGCCGGCGGTGAGGGTGATGGTCCCGGCGAGGGTGCCGTTGAACTTCTTCGCGGCGACGGCGGCGAAGGTCTCGTAGGTGCCCTGGAGGATGCCCTGGGTGCCGATGTAGATCCAGGAGCCGGCGGTCATCTGGCCGTACATGGTCAGGCCGAGGGCCTCCAGACGGCGGAACTCCTCCCAGTTGGCCCAGTCGCCGACGAGGTTGGAGTTGGCGATGAGGACGCGCGGGGCCCACTCGTGGGTCTGCATCACGCCGACCGGGCGGCCGGACTGGACCAGCATGGTCTCGTCCTGCTTGAGGGTCCGCAGCGTGCGGACCATCGCGTCGAAGGAGCGCCAGTCGCGGGCGGCCTTGCCGGTGCCGCCGTAGACGACGAGCTTGTCGGGGTGCTCGGCGACCTCGGGGTCCAGGTTGTTCTGCAGCATCCGCAGGGCGGCTTCCTGCTGCCATCCCAGGGCGCTCAGTTCCGTACCGCGCGGTGCTCGTACGGGGCGGGGTCCTGACATGGTCTGCCTCCTAGCGGATCAGGGATCAACGGCCAGCGAAGTGTTCCTGCGGTTATTCACATCCTCGCTCGATGAATAGAACTAGTCAATACATTCGGTCCGCCAGCGCGGCCGCAGTCCGGATGTTTGGCTGGACTTATGGGCCTTAAAGGTGTGGACGACGACATGTCGGGGGACGTCGTGGACGGATGCAGGGACGGGCACGAGGACGACGCCGAGCGGGCCGGGCGGCGGGACGACGCCGTTCGGGCGGCGGTGGAGCAGGGACTGCTGGGGCCGGACGCGCCGATCGTAGGCCTGCTGGACGTGAAGGGCATCCACGCGTCGGCCGCCGCGCTGCGCCAGGCGTTCGAGGCGGTCGCGGCGCCCGGCACCGCGATCCTGCACGCCTTCGCGGTGAAGGCGAACCCGCTGGTCCCGGTCGTGCGGCTGCTGGCCGAGGCCGGCCTGGGCGCCGAGGTGGCCAGCGCGGGCGAGCTGGCGCTGGCGCGGGCGGCCGGGATGCCGGCGGAGCGGATTGTGTTCGACGCGCCCGCGAAGACCGAGGCGGAGCTGCGCGAGGCGCTGGCGCTGGGCGTCGCCGTGAACGCGGACAACCCGCAGGAGGTCCGGCGCCTCGACGCCCTCGTGCACCCGGGCGGCACCACCTCCTCGCCGCTCGGGATCCGGGTGAACCCGCAGATCGGGGCCGGGACGATCGGGGCCACCTCCACCGCGACGGCGACCTCGAAGTTCGGGGTGGGACTGCGGGACGAGGGGGCCCGGGAGTGGGTCGTACAGACGTTCGCGGAGCGGCCGTGGCTGACGCGGCTGCACGCGCACATCGGGTCGCAGGGGATCCCGCTGTCGCTGCTGGCGCGGGGCGTGGCGGAGACGTACGCGCTGGCCGAGGAGATCAACGCGCGCGCCGGGCGGCGGCAGGTCGACACCCTCGACATCGGGGGCGGGCTTTCCGTCAACTTCGCCTCGGAGGCGACGGAGCCGACGTACGCGCAGTACGCGCGGCTGCTGGCGGAGGTCGTGCCGGGGCTGTTCGACGGGCGGTACGGGCTGGTGACGGAGTTCGGGCGGTCGCTGCTGGCCCGGCACGGCACGGTGGTGGCCCGGGTGGAGTACGCGAAGAGCTCCGGCGGGCGGCGGATCGCGGTGACGCACGCGGGGGTGCAGGTGGCGCCGCGGACGGTGTACGTGCCGGGGGCGTGGCCGCTCAGGATCGCCGCGTACGACGCGAAGGGGCGGCCCAGGCAAGGGGCGCCGGTGGTGCAGGACGTGGCAGGGCCGGCCTGTTTCGCGGGCGACCTGCTCGCCGAGGCGCGCGCGCTGCCGCCGCTGGAGCAGGGGGACTTCGCGGCGGCGCTGGACACCGGGGCGTACTACTTCGGCAGTCACTACTCCTACAACTCTCTTGCCCGGCCCGGGGTTTACGGCTTCGCACCGGACGGCGACGGGGGCGTGGCGTTCGCCGTCGTACGGGAGCCGCAGACGGTCGCCGAGGTCGTGGCCGAATCCGGAGGGGCGCACGCCGACGCGCTCACCACCCTGCGTGCAACCGAGAGCCGTTGAGACACCTCGGAAAGCAGGGATCAACTGGTGTGAAAAGCAGCCCAGTTGACCAACACTAGCCTGCCGGATGCATGTTCCACTGGAAAATGCCAAACGACTCACCCCTCCCCGCACACGTTGCGTAGTGTCTGCGTCACTCAACCGGAGACCCACGCGGCAGGAGGGGAGCCACGGTGCCCGGAATCGACGAGTGCTTACTGGAAGCGATGCGACTGCCCGGTGCCCGGGGCGCCGCGCTGGTCGACTGGACCAGCGGACTGGCCCTGGGCACGGTCGGGGAGGCGCCCGGCGGTGACCACGAGACCACCGCCGCGGAGGCCGCCGAGCTGGCCCGGCTGGCCGCCGAGCACGGGGCGTTCAGCACCGAGGACGACACCGAGGTGAGTCCTCCGGTGGAGGACCTGATCGTCAGCAACCGGGACAGCTACCACCTGCTGCGGTTCGTGGTCACGTCCTTCGACGCCACCGTGTTCCTGCATCTGTGGCTGACCCGCGAGGACGGCAATCTCGCCCTCGCCCGGATCCGGCTCGGCGAGATGGCCGAGCGGCTGGTGCTGGGATGACCGTGGTCGAAACGCCGCCGCCGCTGCCGGTCCGGGACCGGGCGGCCCTGCACGAGAGAGTGCCCGGCGCGCTCTCACCGATGCTGATACGCCTCGCCGAGGAGCGGGCCACCGGTGTCCTGGTCCGCGAGCACGGCACCCTGCACCTGGCCGAGGGCCGCGTGGTGCACGCCGAGAGCCCGCTCGCCCCCGGCCTCGACGTGCTCCTCACGGCCCGCGGCACGCTCGACCCGGCGGTCTGGCCCTGGACCGACGACATACCCGCGGCAGCAGGCCGGCTGCTCGCCGCCGGCCTGCTCCCGAGAGGCGCCCTGGAGCTGTGCCGCCTCGGCGCCCTGTACGACGCCGGGTACTTCGCACTGGCGCCCAGCAGCACCCCGGGCCGGTTCCGCTACGGCACCACGGCCGCCGCCGGTCCGTGGCGCGCCGTGCCCGTCGCGGACCTGGAGCGCGAGACCCTGCGCCGCCGCGAGCTGCTGCACCGCATCTGGCCCGACCCGTCGGCGGACGGCGCCCCGCTGATCCGCGCCGACCCGGTCGCGCCGCCGCCGGTCACCCCCCGGCAGCGGGCGGTCCTCGACCGGGTGGACGGTGTCCGCACGGCCCCGCAGATCGCCAGGGAGCTGGGCCGGCCGGCCTTCCACACGCTGGTGGACGTACGGCGGCTGGCGGCGGCCGGACTCCTCGCCCCGAGGAGCACCGCGCCCGCCCCGCCCCCGCTTCCCCCGGTCACCGACCCCGACATCGCGCTGCTGAAGAGGCTCAGGGATGCGCTGGAGGCCCTTTGAACGGCACCGCCCCGCCGAGAGGAGACAGCTGATGGCGGCAGAACCCGGCAGCTCCGACAGAGAGGCCGTCCTCGACGAACTACGCCGGTTACGCACCCGGATGCCCCAGCTCACCGGGGCCCTCGCGGCCGGTGTCGACGGCCTGGTCGTCGCCCACGACTGCCCGGGCGTCGATCCGGAGGGCCTCGCCGCGCTCACCGCGGCCGAGCTCGGTGTCGCCGTCCGGGTCTCCGACGCCACCGGCAAGGGCGAGCTCAGGGAGCTGCTGGTGCGCGGCGAGGACGGCTATGTCGCCACCTACGCCGCCGGCCGCAGCGCCGTGCTCACCCTGCTCGCCGAGGACCGGGTGAACGTCGGCCGGCTCCACCTGGAGGGCCGCCGGGCCGCCGCCCGGATCGGCGAGATGGTCGACGCCGCCGAGGCCGCCGCCAAGGCCCTGCGCCCGGCCCGCAGCACAGCCCCACGGACCAGAACCACGCGCACGCCACGCACCAGCACCAGCACCGACGCGCGCACCGCAACCGACAGTTGAAAGGAACCAGAAAGTCATGGCCAACACCGAAACCGCCCTGAAAGAGTGCCTCACCTCCATCGAGGGCGCGACCGGCGTCGCGCTCGTCGACTACACCAGCGGGATGGCGCTGGGCACGATGGGCGGCAGCAAGACCTTCGACCTGAACGTGGCCGCGGCCGGCAACACCGACGTGATCCGCTCCAAGATGCGCACCATGGAGCACCTCGGCCTCAAGGGCGAGATCGAGGACATCCTGATCACGCTCTCCAACCAGTACCACCTGATCCGGCTGCTCAAGGGCCGGGGCGGCAACGGCCTCTTCCTCTACCTGGTGCTCGACCAGTCCCGCGCCAACCTGGCGATGGCCCGGCACCAGCTGAAGAAGATCGAGGAGGACCTGGAGGTCTGACCGGACCTCACACCAGCGCCGCGGTGCGGCGGCGTGCTCCGCCCGGGGCCGCGTCGCCCGCCGCGATGCCGGTACCGCGGTAGGCCTTGACGTCCTTGCCGGCCGGGCGGCCGCCGCGCTGGTCGAGCCAGTCGACGCGCAGCCACAGCAGCTGTTCGCCGGCCTTCTCCCGGCGGCCCAGCCAGGCCGCCTTCAGGCGCAGCCCGGTGCCGGTCCCGGCCAGCAGCATGCCGCCCGCCGCGGGCATCGCGAAGGCGGAGCCGAGCGCGACGGCGAAGGCCAGCAGCAGCCACCAGCGGTGCCCCCGGCGCCAGTTCCGCACGGTCACCGCCCGGTCCTGGAGCACGTCGTGCTTGCCGGCCCGGGCGGCCCCGTGCACCAGCGCGGTGTACCGCTTGCGGCGGGTGAGCGCCACGACGGCGGCGCCGATGATGAACAGCGCGGCCCCGGCCAGCACCCCGATCCGCCGTCCGGTGATCCCCGAGGGCAGCACCCCGACGCCGGCGGCGAACACCCCGAACCACCACAGCGGCGCGGCCCCGGCCCGTACGACCACGGCCACCCGGGCCAACCCCTGTACCCCTCGTCCCGCACGCGCCATGTCCGCAGCCTCCTCGCCGGTCTCGACCCAGTCCGTACGGCGGGACGCTAACCAGCGAACGTGAGACGAGTCTTAAAGCCGCCTACTCGACGAAAAGACCCCGCGCCGCCGCCCGCGTGTCGAACTCCTCCAGGCGGGCCTGGGCGTCCGGCAGGTCGTCGCACATCGCCTCCAGGAGCACCCGGCCCAGCAGCATCGGCGCGCACGCCGTGTCGAAGGCGAGCCCGGTGCCGACGGCGGCCGGCAGCAGCAGGTCGGAGACCTTGGCGACGGGTGCGAAGGCGGAGTCGGCGACGGTCACCACGGTCAGCCCGGCCTCCTTCGCATAGCCGAGCGTGTCCACGACCTCGCGGGGATGCCGGGGCAGCGCGAAGCACAGCAGGGCCGTGGCGCCGGCGAGGACGGCGGCGTCGATGCGGTCGTGGATCATCGTGCCGCCCTCGTTGAGCAGCCGGACGTCCGGGTGCACCTTGGCGGCGAAGTAGGCGAAGCCGTACGCCTGCGAGGCGGCGGCGCGCAGCCCGAGCACCGGCAGCGGCCGGGACGCGGCCAGCAGCCGTCCCGCCTGCTGCACCGGGCGCGGGTCGGCGAGCACCTCGGCGAGGTGCCGCAGGTTCTCGATCTCGGCCTCGACGGCCTGCTGGTACTCGTTGTACGACCCGGAGCCGGCCGCCTGTTCGGCGGGGACCACCTCGCGCAGGTGCTTGCGCAGCGCCGGGTAGCCGTCGAAGCCGAGGGCGACCGCGAAGCGGGTGACGGAGGGCTGGCTGACCCCGGCCAGTTCGGCCAGCTCCACGCTGGACAGGAAGGGCACGTCGGCGGCGCGCCGCACCATGCTGTGCGCGATGCGCCGCTGGGTCGGCGTGAGCCGGTGCCCCTCGAAGAGCGCCTGCAACCGTGTCGCAGGGCTGTCGGTCACGTTCATGACGTGCTCCCCCTCCAGATGTCCGTGAACCGGTCGAGCAGCCCGGCCGCCGCCGTGACGTCGTCCGTGAGCGGCCGGTCGGCCGGGTCCGCCTCCAGCACCGCCTCGGCGAGCTCCAGCGCCCTGCCCGCCCCGAGCCCGGGTTCGGGCCTCAGGTCGCGCTGGCGCAGCGCCCGTACGGCGGCTACGAGTTCGCAGCCGACCACCAGACGGTACGCACGGCAGGCGCGCAGCGTTTGACGGGCGGCGAGCGAGGCGAAACTGGCCTGCTCCTCGACGCCTCGGGAGAGTACAGCGTGCCCGAGGGAGGCGGGCGCGGAGAAGGCGCGCAGGTCGCCGAGGGCGGCGCCGGCGGCGTACTCCAGGATCATCACGCCGGAGGAGGCGGGCTCCTGGTCGGCGAGGAAGGGGCGCAGGCGGGTGTAGGCGGGCTCGTTGAGGGTGGACAGCCGGGACGTGGACAGGCGGGCGACCTGGGTGACGGCGAGCCTGAAGTGGTCCAGGGCGAGGGCAAGTTGGGCCTGGTAGAAGCCGCCGTGGTGGTAGGCGGCCAGGTCCTCGACCGAGATCAGGGGGTTCTCGGCGGCCGCGTTGATCTCGATGGCGAGGACCTGCTCCAGGGCGTCGGCCGCGTCATGGGCCGGGCCGTGGATCTGGGGCAGGCAGCGGAAGCCGTACGGGTCCTGGATCCGGCCGAGCGGCGGGGTCGGCCGGTCGGCGGCGCCGATCAGCTCCCGCATCCGGCGGGCCACCTCGACGCTGCCGCGGTGCGGGCGGGCCGCGTGCACGGGCGCCGCGAACGCCTCGTGGGAGCCGTCGACGGCGAGCAGTGACAGGGCCGCCACGACCTGGGTGGCCTCGATCAGCCCGCGCAGCTCGTGCAGGGCGAGCGCGGACTGGCCGAGGGTGAGGGCGTTGCTGCTGATCAGGGCGAGGGCGTCGTTGTTGTCCAGTGGCTGGGACTCCGGCGCGCCGGAGCCTCGCCAGGGGTGCTCCCCCACCAGTGCGAGGCCCACCTGGGCGAGCGCCGCGATGTCCCCGGTGCCGACCGAGCCGAACTCGTTGACCACCGGGTACGCGCCCGACTCCAGCGCCTCGCACAGCGCCGTCACGACGGTCGGCCTGAGGCCCGCGCCGCCCGCCAGCAGCTGGTTGGCCCGCACCGCGAGCAGCGCGCGCACCTGCCGGGCGGGCAGCTCGTCCCCGATCGCCCCGGCGTGGCTGCGCAGCAGCCGCAGTCCGTGGCCGGCGGCGGCCTCGGTGGGCACGTCCTCGTTCCGGTTGGCGCCGACGCCGGTGGAGCGGCCGTAGACGCGACCGGTGGCGGCGATCTGCCGGGCGGCGTTCCAGGACTCCTCAGCGCGGCGCATCGCCTCGGTGCCCGGGACCGGGCGGGCGGTGCCGTCGGCGAGGCGTACGACGTCCTCGACACCCATGCCGATGCCGTCGAGGACCACCAGGCCGGAATGCGTGATTCCGGAAGTGTCCACAATACGAGACGACATCACGCCCAAACTCCCCTCAATCCGGACACCCGATCTTGCGTTGCGGTCATCCGTTACCTCGGATTAACGCGAGACCGTTGACAACCTATTCACCTACCGAGAACTCTGCATGACGTTATACAGCCGGGCAAGGGACATCTCATGATCCAGTTCGACGCGGTCCACAAGCGCTTCCCCAACGGCACGACAGCAGTCCACGATCTCTCCCTGGAGATGCCGGAGGGCGGGGTCACCGTCCTGGTCGGCTCCTCCGGATGCGGCAAGACCACCACCCTGCGGATGATCAACCGGATGGTCGAGCCGACCTCCGGCACGATCAAGGTGAACGGCAAGGACGTCACCCAGCAGGACGCCGCCGAGCTGCGCCGCTCCATCGGGTACGTCATCCAGCAGGCCGGCCTCTTCCCGCACCGCACGGTGCTGGACAACATCGCCACCGTCCCGCTGCTGCTCGGCTGGAACCGGAAGAAGGCCCGCGCCCGCGCCGCCGAACTCCTGGAGACCGTCGGCCTCGCCGCCGACGCCGGCAAGCGCTACCCGCACCAGCTCTCCGGCGGCCAGCAGCAGCGCGTCGGCGTGGCCCGCGCGCTCGCCGCCGACCCGCCCGTGCTGCTGATGGACGAGCCGTTCGGCGCCGTCGACCCGGTGGTCCGCACCCAGCTCCAGGACGAACTGCTCCGGCTCCAGAAGGAGTTGAACAAGACCATCGTCTTCGTCACGCACGACGTCGACGAGGCGGTCCGGCTCGGCGACCGGATCGCGATCTTCCGCACCGGCGGCCACCTCGTCCAGTGCGCCCCGCCCGCCGAACTGCTGGCCCGGCCCGCGGACGACTTCGTGGCCGACTTCCTCGGCGCGGAACGGGGCCTGAAGCTGCTGTCCCTGAAGACCCTCGCCGACGTCCCGCAGGGCCCGGCACCCCAAGGCGACTGGACCCTCGTCCTGGACCCGGCGGGCAAGCCCCTGCACTGGGCCTCGAAGGACACCGAACTCCCGGTACGGCCGCTGGCGGACGGCGACTCGCTGCTCGCGGCGCTGAACGAGTCGATCGCCTCCCCGACCGGGCTGGTCGCCCGGGTCGACGCGGCCGGCGTCCTCACCGGCGTCTCGTCCCGCGACGACATCCACGTCCACGCCGGTCAGGCGCACAGCGCGGCCCGGGTGGTGGCGGCATGACCATCGACTGGTCGTGGATCGGCGACCACACCGACGACCTCACCAGCCTCACCCTCTCCCATCTCCAGGCCGCGATGACCGCCGTCTTCTTCGGCCTGCTGATCTCGCTGCCGCTCGCGGTGGTCGCCCACCGGGTCCGCCCCCTGCGCGGCTTCCTGCTCGGCCTCTCGAACGTGCTCTTCACGATCCCGTCGATCGCGATCTTCGTGCTGCTGCTCCCGATCAGCGGCCTGACCCGCACCACGACCGTCATCGGCCTGACCGTCTACACGCTGGTCGTGCTGTTGCGGAACACGGTCGAGGGCCTGGACTCGGTCCCCGCGAAGACCAAGGAGGCGGCGAAGGCGATGGGCACCCGCCCGCTGCGCACGCTCCTCACCGTCGAACTCCCGCTGGCCCTCCCCGTGATCATGGCGGGCGTCCGGATCGCCACGGTCATGTCCATCTCGCTGGTGAGCGTCGCCACCTACATCGGCGACGGCGGCCTCGGCCAGCTCTTCACCGACGGCTTCCAGCGCGACTTCCCGACCCCGGTGATCGTGGGCGTGGTCCTCACGATCCTGCTCGCCGTGGTCGCGGACGCGCTGCTGGTGGCCCTCCAGTACGTACTGACCCCGTGGCGGCGGAGGCGAGCCTGACATGTTCGAACTCTTCAAGAACCTCGGCACCTGGCTGACCAGCGGCTCCCAGTGGGCCGGCTCCGACGGCATCGCCCACCGGCTCGGCGAGCACCTCCAGTACTCGCTCCTCGCGACCCTCATCGCGGCCGCGATCGGCCTCCCGCTCGGCCTGCTGATCGGCCACACCGGCAAGGGCGCGTTCGTCGCCATCAACCTGGCGTCCTTCGGCCGCGCGCTGCCGACCGTCGGCCTGGTGGTGCTGGTCTTCCTGGCCGGCGGCCTGTCGATGCTGCCGGTGTACGTGGCGCTGGTCGCCCTCGCCGTCCCGGCGATCGTCACCAACACCTACGCCGGGATGACGGCCGTCGACCCGGACGTGAAGGACGCGGCCCGCGGCCAGGGCATGCGCGGCCACCAGGTCCTCTTCCAGGTCGAGCTGCCGCTCGCGCTCCCCCTGATCATGACGGGCCTGCGCCTCGCGCTCATCCAGGTCGTGGCCACGGCCACCATCGCCGCGTACGTCTCGTTCGGCGGCCTCGGCCGCTACGTCTTCGACGGACTCGCCCAGCGCGACCTCGTCCAGGTGCTCGGCGGCGCGGTGCTGGTCGCGGTCGTCGCCGTCGTCCTCGACCTGCTCCTGAGCACCCTCCAGCGCTTCCTCTTCCGCCACCGCACTGCCTAGGGACCCCTCGATGAACCGACGCACTCTCCTCGGCGGCCTCTTCGCAGCGGCCTCCGTCCCCGCCCTCGCCGCCTGCTCCGGCGGCATCACCTCCCTGAACGAGAGCAGCGGCTCGACCGCCGGCGGCGGCTCCAGCAAGGGCGGGATCACCATCGGCACCGCCAACTTCACCGAGAACCAGGTGCTCGGCTACCTCTACGCGGCCGTGCTCCAGCAGGCCGGCGTGAAGGTGAAGGTCCGCCCGAACCTCGGCACCCGGGAGATCGTGATCCCCGCGCTCAAGGCCGGCGACATCGACCTGCTGCCCGAGTACCAGGGCGCCCTGCTCAACTACCTCGCGCCCAAGGACGCCTCCGCCGAGCCGGGTACCATGCAGAACGCGCTCACCCTGGCGCTGCCCGCCGGCCTCCAGGTGCTGCCGTACGGGCAGGCGGCCGACTCGGACTGCTTCGTCGTCACCCGGGCGACCGCGCAGAAGTACGGCCTGACCTCGCTGGCCGACCTGGCCAAGCAGAACGGCAGGCTGGTCATCGGGGCCGCGCCCGAGGTGAAGAAGCGCCGGGTGGGCGCGGTCGGCCTCCAGGAGGTGTACGGCGTCGAGTTCAAGGAGTTCAAGTCGCTCGACTCGGACGGGCCGCTGGTCAAGGGCGCGCTGAAGAAGGGCGACGTGGACGTGGCGAACCTGTTCACCACCGACACCGACATCGCGGCCAACGACTGGGTGGTGCTGAGCGACCCCAAGAACCTGATCCCCAGCCAGCACATCGTCCCGCTGATCGCCGACCGCAAGGCCGACGACACGGTCCGCAAGGCCCTGGCCCGGCTGGGCAACGTCCTCACCACCGAGCAGCTCACCCAGCTCAACAGCCAGGTCGACAACGACAAGAAGGACCCGGAGGACGTGGCGGCCGCCTACGCGAAGCAGCACGGGCTGGCCTGACCGCCGGCTACCGACTGCCGACCACCGGCTGCCGCGTCGGTATCGCGCGGGCGATGATCCGGCCAAGAGCCGTTAAACCAACACCGAGCGTAACGTTTCCGCCGCGTACAGTGATGATAACCATCAGCGCCAGCACCTGAGGAAGCGTCATGGCCTCGAACCCCAGGGCTCTTCCGACGGCCACCGCCGTCGGCGCACCATCCGTCGCCCTCTCGTCGGCGGCCGTCGTGCCCGCCTCGGCGAGCGCGGCCCTCGACGAACTGCTCCAGGGCAACCGGCGGTACGCCACCGGCCGCTCCCGCCGCGGCCGGGCCGCCGCACCGCACCCGTTCGCGGTGGTGCTCGGCTGCGTCGACTCCGAAGCCGCCCCGGAACTGGTCTTCGACCAGGGCCTCGGCGACCTGCTGTGCATAAGGACGGCCGGGCAGGTGCTGGACGAGGCGGTGCTCGGTTCCCTCCAGTACGGCGTGCAGGAACTGCGCGTCCCGCTGGTCGTGGTCCTCGGCCACGAGGGCTGCGGGGCCGTCGCCGCCACCCTCGCCCGGCTGCGCACCGGCGCACCCGTCCCCGGTCACCTGGAACTCCTCGCCGCCGAGATCGCACCGGCCGCCCTGCGCACCAGAGCGCTGCCCGGCGACTGGGCCGAACACACCATGCGGGCCCAGACGGTGTGGGCGCGGAACGCGATCCGGGCGGACTCCGGGTTCGCGGGGGCGTCGGTGGTCGCGGCCCGGTTCGACGCCGGCAGCGGACTGGTGTCGCTGCTGCCCTGAGGGCGGACCCCCCGCCGGATACGGGGGATTCCCCCAGTGCGACGGGCTCTTGCGGCCCCTACGGTGGACGTCATGACGGACGTTCACGACACCGAGCTGAAGAAGGACCTCGCCGCCACCCTGCACGCCCGCAGGGACCTGGGGCCGGAGTACGAGTCGGAACTGGTCGACTCCTTCCTGGAGAAGATCGACCAGCGCATCGACACCGCGGTGGAGCGCCGGATGCGCCGGGTTCTGGCCGAGCAGCAGATGCAGGCGGCCCGGGGGGCCCGCAGGCCGAAGAGCACCGACTCCTGGGGCGAGCGCTTCGGCTTCGGGATCGTCTCGCTGGTGCTGGCGATCCCGCTCTCGGCGATCAGCGGCGCGTTCGGCGGCATGACGGGCGTCGTCGTCACCTGGATCGGCATCGTCGGCGTCAACGCGACCCAGGCCGTCCGTCTCAACCCCGGCCTGTTCCAGCGGGGCGACCGCGGCCACGAGGACTGACCCGGGCCCGATGCCGAGGCCGGGCCGGCTCACACCTGCCGGGTCGGCTGGACGACGACCTGCCGCAGGTTGACGTGCCGGGGGCGGCTCGCCACATAGCCGACCAGGTCGGCGAGGTCCTCGGCGGCCAGTGCGCCCATCCCGTCGAACATGCCGGCCACCTGCTCGCGCAGCTCCTCGCCCTCGATGTGGGTGCCGAGTTCGGTGTCCGTCAGACCCGGCTCGACGTTGGTGACCCGCACGTCACGCGGCCCGAACTCGGCGCGCAGGGCCTGCGAGAGGAAGGTGACGGCGGCCTTGGTGGCGCCGTACACCGCGAAGGTGGGGAAGACGACGTGCGCGCCGATGGACGACACGTTGACGAGATCGGCGGTACGGCCTGCGGCCGCGGCTTCCACCAGGTCCCCGGTGAAGGCCCGCAACACCCGCAGCACTCCGGTCACGTTGGTGTCGAGCATGCGCTGCCACTCGTCGATACGGCCGTCGTCGACGGGGTTGGGCAGCATGACGCCGGCGTTGTTGACGACGAGGTCGACGCTCCCGTAGGCCGCGTGCACGGCGTCGGCCGCGGCCTGGACGGACGCGTCGTCGGTGACGTCGGCGACGACGGCGAGGGCCTCGCCGCCGTTCGCCCGGATCTTCGCCACGACCGTCTCCAGCCGGTCCGCGCGCCGGGCGAGCAGCGCCACCCGGGCACCCGACCCGGCGAGCCGCAGGGCGACGGCCGCCCCGATCCCGCTGGCGGCGCCGGTGACGACGGCGGTACGGCCGGACAGGTTGTCGTACGACATGAGGTACTCCCTGGTCAGTGCCGCCGGGACCGCCCCGGCGGCGTGTCTCCACACTCGCCGGGTCCGGGCGGCCTACCCAGGGCTGAGCTTTTCCTGGGTCTGGCAGAACCAGGTTGGGAGGACGCGACTCCCCTACGATCGAACCCATGGACGGGGAACTCGGAGACTTCCTGCGCTCGCGCCGTGCCCGCATCCGGCCCGAGGAGGTGGGGCTGCCCTCGCACGGCCGGCGCCGCGTACCGGGCCTGCGCCGCGAGGAGGTGGCGCAGCTGGCGGGGGTGAGCGTCGACTACTACATCCGCCTGGAGCAGGGCAGAGGGCCGAGTGTCTCGGACGCGGTCCTCGACGCGATCGCCCGCGTGCTGCGCCTGGACGAGACCGAGCACGTGTATCTGCTGACGGTGGCCCGCCCGCACCGGAAGGGCACCGGGCGCCCGGCCCGTCCCCGCGTCCGGCCCGGCGTACAGCTGCTGCTGGACGGCATGGAGCGGACGCCCGCGTTCGTGCTGGGCCGCCGGATGGACGTCCTCGCCTGGAACGCGCTCGGCGACGCGGTGAACGGGTTCAGCGCCCTGGCTCCGGCCGAGCGGAACATCCCGCGCCAGGTCTTCCTCGACCCGATGGCGAAGGGCTTCTACCCCGACTGGGCCGCCGTCGCCGCCCAGACCGTCGCCAACCTGCGCATCGACGCGGGCCGCCACCCCGACGACCCCCGCATGGCCGCGCTGATCGGCGAACTCTCTCTGAAGAGCGCGGACTTCGGCCGGCTGTGGGCGGACCACGAGGTCAAGGAGTGCGCGTACGGCACGAAACGCATCCAGCACCCGGTGGCGGGCCTGCTCACCCTCCCCTACGAGACCCTCACGGTCCCGACGGACCCGGACCAGACGATCGTGGCGTACACCCCCGAGCCGGGCTCGGAGACGGCGGAACGGCTGGCGCTGCTGGGGAGCTGGGCGACGACCGGCTGAGGCCGGGAAAAGTAATGCGCGGGGACCGCCGCACCCCCGTTACCGGGGGGCGGGACGACGGCGGTCCCCGCGAGGGACACGAGCCGGGTCAGGGCCGGGCTTCGCGTCCAAGCGTCCATGGAGGTCCGGGAGCCGCTCCGGAGGTCCTTGGACGTTCGGTGTCGGCCGGGGCGGGGAGCCGCTCCCGCCCTGCCGACACCCACTAATCTGCCGGACCCGTGTTAAGCGGGTGCTGCGCGCACGTGACACGCTCGTACCACTTCCGCGAAGTCCACCACTCGGATAGGAAACAGCAAGTTCCCCCGGGTCACGGGCCGTTCACCGGACGTTTCGCTACTGCTTGCCGCCCTTGGCGAGAAAGGCCAGCAGGTCCTGCCGGCTGACCACTCCGGTGGGCTTGCCCTCGACGAGGACGATCGCGGCGTCGGCCGCGCCCAGCACCGTCATCAGGTCCGCGACCGGCTCGCCGGAGCCGACCTGGGGCAGCGGGGCGCACATGTGCTTCTCCAGCGGGTCCTCCAGGGAGGCCCGCTTGCTGAACAGCGCGTCGAGCAGCTCGCGTTCGACGACCGAGCCGACGACCTCGGCGGCCATCACGTCCGGGTGCCCGGCGCCCGGCTTGACGACGGGCATCTGCGAGACGCCGTACTCGCGCAGCACCTCGATGGCCTGTCCGACGGTCTCGTCCGGGTGCATGTGGACGAGGGAGGGGATGGTGGCCCCGGCCTTGTCGCTGAGCACGTCGCCGACGCGGGCGCTCGGGCCCTCGTCCTCCAGGAAGCCGTAGTCGGCCATCCACTCGTCGTTGAAGATCTTGCTCAGGTACCCGCGGCCGCTGTCCGGGAGGAGGACGACGACCACGTCGTCCGGGCCCAGCCGCTCGGCCACCCGCAGCGCGGCCACGACGGCCATCCCGCAGGAGCCGCCGACCAGCAGGCCCTCCTCCTTCGCGAGCCGCCGGGTCATCTGGAAGGAGTCCTTGTCCGACACGGCGACGATCTCGTCGGCGACGGTCCGGTCGTAGGCGGTGGGCCAGAAGTCCTCACCGACACCCTCGACCAGGTACGGCCGCCCGGAACCGCCGGAGTAGACGGAGCCCTCCGGGTCGGCGCCGACGACCTGTACCCGGCCCTCGCTGGCGTCCTTCAGGTAGCGCCCGGTACCGGAGATGGTCCCGCCGGTACCCACGCCCGCCACGAAATGGGTGATCTTCCCCTCCGTCTGCTCCCACAGCTCGGGGCCGGTCGAGTGATAGTGCGAAAGGGGGTTGTTGGGGTTGGAGTACTGGTCCGGCTTCCAGGCGCCGGGCGTCTCACGGACCAGCCGGTCGGAGACGTTGTAGTACGAGTCCGGGTGCTCCGGGTCGACGGCGGTGGGGCAGACCACGACCTCGGCGCCGTACGCCCGCAGCACGTTGATCTTGTCGGTGCTCACCTTGTCGGGGCACACGAAGATGCACTTGTACCCCTTCTGCTGGGCCACGATCGCCAGCCCCACCCCGGTGTTCCCGCTGGTCGGCTCGACGATCGTCCCGCCGGGCTGCAGCTCCCCGCTCTTCTCCGCGGCCTCGATCATCCGCAGCGCGATGCGGTCCTTCACGGACCCGCCCGGGTTGAAGTACTCGACCTTGGCGAGCACTGTGGCCTGGATGCCCTGGGTGACGCTGTTGAGTCTCACCAGCGGGGTGTTGCCGACGAGGCTGATCATCGAGTCGTGGAATCGCACCGTTGTCTCCGGTTGCTTGCAAAAGGTGTGGTCCTAGTGGTGCCGCCAGCCTAGGGCCTGTCCGGCGGATCGGGCCGCCGGGACGAAACGGTCCTGATCAGCGACCGCTCCGGAGGTTCACTCCCCGTTGAGATTGACGGACGCCCTGTACGGGGCAAGGAGTGGATGTGCGGCAACGAGGAGGTGGCGGCGACGCATGACGAACATGTCGAGGGCGCGGGTGGCCCGGCGGATCGCGGCCGGGGCGGCGTACGGCGGCGGCGGGGTCGGGCTGGTCGGCGCGGCCGCGGTGGGCCTGGTGCTGGCCGAGGTGCGGATGGCCAGGACGGCGGTGCACAACGGCAACAGCGGCGGCCGGGTGCCGGCCGCGGACGGCAGGTACGGAGACGGGTACGGCGCCTCCGGTGAGCCGCCCATCCTCCTGACGATGCTCGGCGACTCCACGGCGGCCGGGCAGGGCGTGCACCGGGCCGCCCAGACGCCGGGCGCGCTGCTGGCGTCGGGCCTCGCGGCCGTGGCCGAACGCCCGGTCCGGCTCACCAACGTGGCGCTGCCCGGCGCCCAGTCCGATGACCTGGACCGCCAGGTGGCGCTGGTCCTGGGCACGGCCTCGCCGGTCCCCGACGTCTGCGTGATCATGATCGGCGCCAACGACGTCACCCGCCGCATGCCGCCGACCCGCTCGGTGCGTCACCTCTCGGCTGCCGTCCGCCGGCTGCGCACGGCGGGGGCCGAGGTGGTGGTCGGCACCTGTCCCGACCTGGGCACGATCGAGCCGGTACGACAGCCGCTGCGCTGGCTGGCCCGGCGGGCCTCCCGGCAGCTGGCGGCGGCCCAGACGATCGGGACGGTGGAGCAGGGCGGCCGCACCGTGTCGCTGGGCGATCTGCTCGGCCCCGAGTTCGCGGCCAACCCCCGCGAGCTGTTCGGCCCCGACAACTTCCACCCCTCGGCGGAGGGCTACGCCACGGCGGCCATGGCGGTCCTCCCCACGGTCTGCGCGGCCCTCGGACTCTGGCCGGCGGAGGAGGAACGCCCCGACGTCAGCCGTCGCGAGGGCTTCCTGCCGGTCGCCCGAGCCGCGGCGGAGGCGGCAGCCGAGGCCGGCACGGAGGTCACGGCGGCGATGCCGACGGGTCCGCGTGGACCGTGGGCCCTGCTGAAACGCCGCCGGCGCCAGCCCGTGGAACCGCCCACCCTCCCACCCGACTCGGCTTCCGAAGAGGCGAGGTCGAGGGCCGGTACGACCGAGTAGGACAGCGAGGAACCGGTAGCTGGGGCGGGGACGGGGACGCTTGCCGGCGCTTGCCGGGTGCCGCTGCGCCCACCCGTGCCGCCCTGCGGCACGCCTGCCCGCAGCTATCTGAGACGCGGCTGGGCAGCGCCCCGTAGGGGCGCGGGGAACTGCGCGAGCAACCCCCACCCGCCCGCACCCGACGACGCGCCCCCGGCAGACCAGCCAAGCAAGCGCTTAGAAAGTGCGGCCAGTGTCACACCCCGACACCGGTGACCGATGACATACGTACAGGTAACTTCCGAAGCGGCCCTGCCAACCCTCGTACGCCCACCCGTCGCCCGGCCGCCACCCCTCAACGAGGCGCTGCGCGCCGCCCCTTCTTCATTGGAGCCGTGAGATGCCCGAAGCCGTCATCGTCTCGACCGCCCGTTCCCCGATCGGCCGCGCCGTCAAGGGCTCCCTGAAGGACCTGCGCCCCGACGACCTCACCGCGACGATCATCCAGGCCGCCCTCGCCAAGGTCCCCGAGCTGGACCCGAGGGACATCGACGACCTGATGCTCGGCTGCGGCCTCCCCGGCGGCGAGCAGGGCTACAACCTCGGCCGGATCGTCGCCGTACAGATGGGCATGGACTACCTGCCCGGCACCACGATCACCCGGTACTGTTCCTCGTCCCTCCAGACCAGCCGCATGGCCCTGCACGCCATCAAGGCCGGCGAGGGCGACGTCTTCATCTCGGCCGGTGTCGAGATGGTCTCCCGCTACGCCAAGGGCAGCTCCGACGGCCTCCCGGGCACCACGAACCCGATCTTCGACGAGGCGCAGGCCCGTACCGCCGCCACCGCCGCGTCCACCGGCTCCACCTGGCACGACCCGCGCGAGGACGACCTGCTCCCCGACCCGTACATCGCGATGGGCCAGACCGCCGAGAACCTGGCCCGCATCAAGGGCGTCACCCGCCAGGACATGGACGAGTTCGGCGTCCGCTCCCAGAACCTCGCCGAGGAAGCCATCAAGAACGGCTTCTGGGAGCGCGAGATCACCCCGGTCACCCTCCCCGACGGCACGGTCGTCAGCAAGGACGACGGTCCGCGCGCCGGCGTCACCCTGGAGGGCGTCGCGGGCCTGAAGCCGGTCTTCCGCCCCGACGGCCTGGTCACGGCCGGCAACTGCTGCCCGCTGAACGACGGCGCCGCCGCGGTCGTCATCATGAGCGACACCAAGGCCCGCGAGCTGGGCCTGACCCCGCTCGCCCGGATCGTGTCCACCGGCGTCACCGGCCTCTCCCCCGAGATCATGGGCCTCGGCCCGGTGGAGGCGAGCAGGCAGGCCCTGAGCCGCGCCGGTCTCACCATCGACGACATCGACCTGGTCGAGATCAACGAGGCGTTCGCCGCCCAGGTGATCCCCTCCTACCGCGACCTGAACATCCCGCTGGAGAAGCTGAACGTGAACGGCGGCGCCATCGCCGTCGGCCACCCCTTCGGCATGACCGGCGCCCGCATCACCGGCACGCTCATCAACTCCCTCCAGTTCCACGACAAGCAGTTCGGCCTGGAGACGATGTGCGTCGGCGGCGGCCAGGGTATGGCGATGGTCATCGAGCGCCTCAGCTGAGTCTCTGAGTAACCGTCACGGGACCCACCGTGACACCACGGCCCGGTGTTCGAGAAAACCCCGAACACCGGGCCGATTTGTGATCCAATCTCCCCCAGGATGTGACCTATCTCCCTCTGGGGAGATATCGCCGCAGGTCAGCGCCGTTGTCCCGGTAAACCCCAGGGCCAAAGTCCTGTCCGTTTCGTGACGTTACGCACTGACAGCTTGATAGTCCACCCTTCAAGCTGATGTAGGAAGTCGGGGGTCGACTTTGAACCGGGAGTACGTCAGTGAGCGCCATGCCGATCGCCTTGCTGCTCACCACGGCCGCCACGGGCGCCGTGGGCGTCGCTGTCCTGCGCACCGTTCTGAAGCTGCGCCGTCAGGTCGCCGAGCTGCACACCCAGCTTGCCCAGAACCAGGCCGCGACCTTGCGCGCGCTCATGCCGGCGGCCCGCAGCCATGCCGCCGCCGAGGAGATACGCGCCGCCGTGGCGGAGGCGCTGGCCGAGGAGCGGGAGCGGGAGCTGGCCGAGGCGCGTGCCTTCTGGGCCGCGCAGGAGGCGCGTGACGCCTCCGACGCGCCGTCGCTGCTGGGTCTGGCGGACGGCGAGCCGTTCCTGCCCCGGCAGACGGACTTCGTGGGTCTTGAGCCGGTCGCCGAGCCGGCGGCGGAGCCCGACGAGTTCACCGGGGAGTCTCCGGAACTGGCCGCGGCCCGCCGGCGTCACCCGTCCCACCCGGACTTCATACCGGTGCAGTCGCCGGTGGTGAACGACCATGAGCGCACGGTCGCGACGCTGGAGCAGCTGGCCGAGTCCCAGGTCGAACTCTCCGACGTCCGCCCGGGTCCGCTGGGCACGCTGGACGTCTACGTCTTCGCCGACGGCACGACCCTGTGCATGACGCCGGGGCACCGGGAGACGGCGGAGCGGTTGGCTACCGCCCTGAGCGCCGGTGAGACGCCGTACCTGCTGGGCGGTTCGGGGATCTCCGGCGCGTACACACTGACGTTCGCGTGCGGCGAGGAGAACGTCTACATCCTGGCGGACCGGGTCATAGCGTCGCTCTGAGGTGCGTAGTCAGCTGCGGCGCCGTCGTGGTCGCTCGCGCAGTTCCCCGCGCCCCTAAAAGCAAAAGAAGGGGCGCTGCAGTGCGCCCCGTCAGGGGCGCGGGGAACTGCGCGACCAGCCCCCACGCACCCGCACCCGACCACGCACGGCCTCAGACCCCCGCCCTCTTCTGCGCCTCTTCCACCAAGCGCACCGCATCCCCCACCTCGGCCTCGTTCTTCAGCACCACCGCCAAGTCGTTCCCGGCCACAGTGATTTGGTCGGCCACCGCGAACATCCCGGCGTCCGGCATCTCGCGGCTCTCGGTGCCCGGCTCCTCGACCGCCTGCGCCCACCGGGCCAACTCCCTCGCCAGCCCCAGTGCCTCCGCGGCGGCGCTCCGCTGCAACCGGCTCTGCGGTGCCGCCCTCAGCTTGTCGGCGAAGTGTTCCACAGCATGGGTCAGAGGCGTCGTATCAACCACGCCGTGAGCGTAACGCGTGCCACCGGCTGTCTTGTCACGACTGTTGCCAACACGCCAACACTCAGGCACGGTGACGTGAAGGACCGGCTACAACCCCCTTTGCGCACCGGAGGCGCCGATGTCCCAAGTCTTCTCCGCGGAGACCCATCGCAATCTGCTCGCCCGCATCCCCCACTGCACCGGTCGTGAAGTGTCCGACTGGTTGCGCACCGTCGACGAAGGCCCCGCCCTCTTCCGATTCGAGGAAAAGGTCAGCTGGCTCCGCCACGAGCACAACCTCGCGTACGGCCACGCGAAGGCGTTGATCCATGAGTACGACCTGAGGAGGGCCGCGCGCAAACTTCTCTAGGCGCGCACGCACACAGACGGCGAAGGGCCCCGGGGCGGTGACCCGGGGCCCTTCCCAGCTCGCTTGTGACAGCTTGCCGTCGAGCTAGTCGTTGCTGCTGAAGATCGCCACCAGGCGCAGCATCTCGATGTAGATCCACACCAGCGTCATGGTGAGGCCGAACGCGGCCAGCCAGGCCTCGTTCTTCGGGGCGCCGTAGGCGATGCCGTCCTCGATCTGCTTGAAGTCGAGGGTCAGGAAGAACGCGCCGAGCAGGATCGCGATGATGCCCACGATCGCGCCGAGCGGGCCGAAGCTGCGCAGTCCGCCGTTCTCGGCGACGCCGAACGCGACCAGCAGCAGGTTGACCGCCATGACCAGCACGAAGGCGATGGCGATGGCCATGCCGATGCGGGCGTAGCGGGCGGTGACGCGGATCCAGCCGGCCCGGTAGACCAGCAGGGTCGCGGCCGAGACCGCCATGGTGCCGAGCACCGCCTGGAAGGGGGCGCCGCTCCACTGGCTGTTGTACATCTCGCTGATGACGCCGAGGAAGACGCCCTCGAAGGCGGCGTACCCCAGGATCAGCGCGGGCACCGGGGTCCGCTTGAAGCTCTGGATCATGGCCAGGACGAAGGCGATGATCGCGGAGCCGATGGCCAGGCCGTAGCTGGTGGTCGAGACCGGCAGCAGGGCCCAGGCGAGGACCGCGCCGACGGCGACCGTGCCGAGCGTCATCGCGGAGCGCGAGATGACGTCGTCCATGGTCATCCGGCCGGTGGTGGCCGGGGCCTGCGGCGGGGCGCCCTGCTGGAGGTCCTGCTGGGCGTAGGGATTGTTCGCGTACGGGTTCTGCGCGTACGGGTTGCCCTGTGCGTACCCGGCCTGCGGCGCGGTGTTGAAGCCCGCGTAGCCGTTGTCGCGGCTGAACCCCCGTCGCGAGAAGACCGGGTTGCTGCTCCTCATTTCACTCCTCCATGGCCACCGTGCGGGGCCTTGGCGTCAAGAGTAATGGATTGGCAAAAGATTGACCCTACTACCTGCGGAGGATCTTTCCCTCACCGTGCTGCGCAACACGCTACGCGGAGCCCTGATTCCCGGCCATGGAGGGCTTCATTCCATGACGAAGCCGGAACATGACCGGAATCGGCCGGAGATCCCTCAGGCGTCCAGGGGGAAGCCGGTGTAGGCCTCCGCGAGGTCGGTCTCGGCGGCCCGGGAGGAGGCGATCCGGCCGAGCCTGGCCAGCTGGAGCCGGGCGTCGAAGGGACTGTCGCCGGAGCCGGGGTGGAGCATGCTCGTCATGTCGTACGAGAACCGCTCGGCCTGCCAGATCCGGCGCAGGCAGGTCGCCGAGTAGGCGTCGAGCAGCTCCGGCGAGCCCGTCTCCCGCTCGTGGAGCAGGGCGCGGGCGAAGGTGACGACGTCGCCGACGGCGAGGTTCAGCCCCTTGGCTCCGGTCGGCGGCACGATGTGGGCGGCGTCCCCGGCGAGGAAGAGCCGGCCGTGCCGCATGGGTTCATGGACGTACGACCGCATGGGTGTGACCGACTTCTGGGTGATCGGGCCGCGCTCCAGTCGCCAGTCGTCGTCGGTCTCGAAGCGCCGCTCCAGCTCGTCCCAGATCGCCTCGTCGGTCCACTCCTCGGCGTCCGTGCCGGCCGGGACCTGCAGGTAGAGGCGGGAGACGGACGGGGAGCGCATGGAGAGGAGGGCGAAGCCCCGGTCGTGGCGGGCGTAGACCAGTTCGTCGTGGGAGGGGGCGACGTCGGCGAGGATGCCCAGCCAGGCGTAGGGGTAGGTGCGTTCGAAAACCCGGGAGAGGGACTCGGGGAACGCGTCGCGGGCGACGCCCCAGAAGCCGTCGCAGCCGACGACGTACTCGCACTCCAGGGCATCCTCGCGGCCCTCGTGCCGGAACCGGATGCGCGGCCGCCCGCTCTCGGCGTCCTCGACCGCCAGCGCCTCCGCCTCGAAGAGCAGCGGGCCGCCCTCCTTGAGCTGGAGGGCGATGAGGTCCTTGCAGACCTCGGTCTGGGCGTAGACCGTCACGGACCGGCCGCCGGTGAGGCCGGGGAAGTCGACGCGGTGGCGCTGCCGGTCGAAGCGGAGCTCGATGCCGTCGTGGCGCAGGCCCTCGCGGTCCATGCGCTCCCCGGCGCCGGCCGCGCGCAGCACGTCCACCGTGCCCTGCTCCAGGATCCCGGCGCGCTGGCGGTGCTCGACGTAGGAGCGGTCGCGGCTCTCCAGGACGACCGAGTCGATGCCCGCGTTGTGCAGCAGCCGCGCGAGGAGGAGCCCGGCGGGTCCGGCTCCGATGATGCCGACGGTGGTGCGCATCGGTCGCTCCCTTCGATGTTCGTCTGGTGAAATTTCCTTCACTTTGGTCCCTTGAGTCTCCGTCCGCTCATATCCCATGTCAATGGACACACCCGATGTCGACGCGGCGCACGCGGCAGGCCGCCGGGCCCGCGGGAGGCGGTCGCGGGCCCGGCGGCCGGTGTACGGGATGGTCGGACGGGTCAGTGGCCCGGCCAGCCGTCCAGGTGGCGGTGGAGGGTGACGTCCTTCTGCGGGTCGCCCTTCGGGGCGTTCGCGACCGCGTCGTGCAGGACGGCGGTGACCTCGGCGGCGAGCCCGTCGGCCTTCGAGCGCAGCTCGTCGGCGGGCAGGGTGGAGCGGGTCAGCTCGTCGAGCCGGTGGTGGATGTCGGCGAGCTTGCCGCGGGTGGCGTCGTCGAAGCGCAGCGCGGTCGGCGTGGAGACCACGAACTGGTAGGCCCCGGCGAGGGTCTGACAGCCCGTGCACTCCTTGTTGGCGGCGTCGCTGAGGTTCACGGCGTTCAGGTGGGTGTGCTCCCCGGCGACCGTGACGATCTGGAAGGAGAGGGCCACCGAGCGGCAGTGGTCGTCCGCCGAGCAGCCGGCCGAGACGGCGTTGGCCTGGTTGCGTACGGCGGTGGCGTTCACCGTGCCGAACTGGCGGACCGTGAAGGAGTCCCTGGCCTGGGTGTGGTGCCCGCGGTCGGCGTGGCTGAAGACGTGGTCGGAGACGACCGCGGCGTGCGGGGCGGCGGTGGCCGCCTGCGCGGGTACGGCGGTGGCCGCCCCGGCGACCCCGGCGGCGAACAGGCCGATCCGGACGGCCCGTCGGGTGAGCGGACCTGGGGTGGTACGGGTTTTTCGGTGACTGCTCATGGAGTGCTCCTGTGCTCCGGTGCTGCTGCGGTAAGTGGTTGGCTGCCGCCCGTCAGGACGTGGCCGGAGCCGGGCTCGGCGGGTCGCTGGCCGGCGGCGGGGACGGGCTGGGTGTCGGAGACACCGGGACGCTCTCCGACGGGGTGGGCGTCAGGGACTCCGGCACGCTCGCCGGCGGCGAGGACACCGGTTCGGTGACCGGTCCCGCGCTGGTCGGCGCCTGCGATGTGGTGGCGCCCTGCCCGGGGCTGCCCGGCACCGAGGCGGAGGGCGACGCCGAGGCGGACGCGCCGGGCGACGTCGCCCCGGCCGAGGGCACGGCGCTCGCCCCGGCCGAGGCGGCCGGCGCACCGGACACGGTGTCCGAGGGGGCACCGGAGTCCTTCGGCCCGTCCGGGGTCGAGGCCCGCCGCGCGGGCGGCGGTTCCTCGGTCGACACCCCCGGCTGGAGGATCGGTGCGATCGGCGGCTGCTTGGGCAGCGGCTTCGGGGTCACCCCGGACACCCAGGCGTAGCTGAGCCCGGTGAGCCCGGCGAGGGCGAGGGCGCAGATGGCCAGCCGCAGCCGGGGGCGGCCCGCCGTGGAACGCTTCGCGGCCCGGATGATGCGTCCGCCGATCTTCACGGACAGATAGACGACACCGGCCATCGGGCACAGCAGCATCACGCAGCCGATCGTCCCGACCAGGCCCTCGACTATCTTCCCGTCCACGAACGCCGAGCCGGTGCCCACGAGTTGCTCGGTCAGCGAGCGGATCATCGTGGTGAGGATCCGCGGCAGGTTCCACAGCGCGTACCCGAGTTCGCCGATGATCAGCGGGACCATCGTGAGCACCCAGGTGGCGACGATGGCCCGCGCCGACTTCTTCAGCCCGGCCACCTCCTGGCGGGCCCGGTCCCCCCTCGGCCCCGGTACCAGGCCCAGCAGGATCGGTTTGATCTTGCCGTACAGGTCCGGGACCCCGGCCAGGTCGCCGAGGATGTAGTAGCCGTCCAGCCGTACGGCCGGCATCAGCTGTTCCATGATCTCGAAGTGCCCGAGATACACCGCGGCCAGGAAGAACTGTGCCCCGGTGGCGAAGTAGGCGCCGGCCATGGCCAGCATGAAGACGACGTTGAAGTAGACGCCGCCCAGGTCGGTGCGGAGCCGGCCGGCCCGCCCGATCCGGTAGACGTCGGTGACGTCGGTGTACATCGAGGGCCAGATGAGGAAGAGCCCGCACCCGATGCAGCCGGGGCGGGCTCCGCCGTATCTGCACGCGGAGGCGTGTCCGAACTCGTGGAAGACGAGGGAGGCCACGGTGAGCACGAAGACGACGAGGATCAGGACCGGCTGGTCGAGCACCTCCAGGACGGGCTCGATCGCCCCGAAGAACCCGAACAGCCAGACGTCCATGGCGACGGCCGAGCCCAGCACCAGCGCGACCGCGGCCGGCCGGTGCAGCCACGCCAGCGAACGTGCGATCTTCGCCGTACGCCGTTCGTTGAAGATGACCCGGTGGCCCTTGAGGGCGAGCAGCAGGTCGGAGCGCGGGGCGTCGACCTCGTCGTCCTCCTGGCCCTCCGGGACCGTCACACCCAGCGGTTCCAGCTTCTTCTCGACGAGGAAGCGGATGTTCTCACCGCTGACCTCGCGACCGAAGCGGGCGCTGACCCGGTGGGCGATGGCCTCGGCATCGCGGACGCCGTCGACCGACGACGCCACCAGGTACAGCAGCCTGGACAGCTGCACGACCTGCCCGTCCCCCCGACGGGCGATGTACTTGGGCTCGGTGAAACCCGACCCCTGGTACTCACCGTGCAGCCGCAGCCCCGCGCTCAGCCTCGGGGCCGGCGACGACTGGTCGACGACCGGCAGGTTGCCCGTCGCCACCTGCTCGTAGGTCACCGGCCAGCCGCCGGGTCCGGGCACCGGGCCCGTGTCGTACAGTGCGGCGGCCCCGTCTCCGAGCACCGTCATATGTGGTCTCCCCCCGAGTCCCCATGGTGTTCCGCCCGGTGTTTCCCCCCCGACGGCCGGGGGCGCCACCGCCGGGGCGACGGCGGTGGCGCCCCTGGGGACTACTGGGTGACGCTGATCGTCTGCGCGGCCGACGACTCGGCGGACGACCAGGCGGAGTGGTCGTTCAGCGCGGCGGACTGGTTGGACGCGTCGATGTTCGCGATGTGCTTGGTGACGTTGACCGTCTTGCCGAAGCTGAACTTCAGGCGGCCGAGGGCCTCACGGCCCGGCAGCAGCTCGGCGGACTCGTTCTCCAGCTCGTTCATGTCCATGCTCATGACGGATGTCCCTTCGTTTCGTGTGCGATGAGGTTGAGGTCGATCTCGGTGCCGGCGCCGTGCGCCAGGGCGGTGTTACTGGGTGACGCTGATGGTCTGACCGGCGCCGGAGTCGGCCACCGACCACGACGAGTGGTCGTTCAGCGCGGCGGACTCGTTGTGGGCGCTGATGTTCGCGACGTGCTTGGTGACGTTGACCGTCTTGCCGAAGCCGAACTTCAGCCGGCCCAGGGCCTCACGACCCGGCAGCAGCTCCGCGGACTCGGCCTCGAGCTCATGGGCGTCCATCATGATCTTTTCCCCCTCAGGGATAGACATTTCCGATCGGAACGAGTCAGGTTCCCCCCGGACTCTGTCCAATCTGGTCGGACAAGCTGTCCAACGAGATTGGACACTAGGCCCTCGGGAACCCGTCGCGCAACCCCTTCGGAAAATCACCCTCTCGGCCTATCGCGGACCCGCCCGTAGAATCGGCCGCGACATGGCGGACTCCGCAGGTGGCGAGCAGGAAGTGACGGTCAGTGGCCAACGCACTGCAGCAGTTGATCCGTGAGCACCTCGACCGCAAGGGCTGGTCCTACGGCGACGTGGCGCGGCGCGGCGGCATCCCCCGCTCCACCGTGCACCATCTGGCCACCACCGACCGCGTGGTCCGGATGCCCCAGGCAACCACCCTGGAGGGCCTGGCCAAGGGGCTGGAACTCCCGCTGGAGGCGGTGCGCCGCGCCGCCGCCGAGGCCTGCGGGATCCACGTGTACGACACCTCGCCGGCCGCGGATCCGAACGGCACCGCCGCCGCCGACCCCGAGGTCGCGCTGCTCATCGCGAGTGTCCAGCAGCTGTCGGCCGACGACCGCCGGCATGTCACCGCGCTCGTCGAGTCCCTGCTGGACCGTTCCTCCCGCCCCGCCGGGCCGTCCCGGTCCGCCGAGGAGAAGTGACCGCGGCCGTAACACTCCCGGGTGTTCTTCCGTCAAGTCGGAAAAAGAATCCGACTCCGCACGAAACCGTGAAGATCCAGGGCTAGTCTCTCGATCTGCCCGGGACGCGAGAGCCGCACGACCACGGGCTCTCAGGGGGACATGTGTTGTTCGTGCACGGCGGACCGGCGACGGCCGTGGTCCGGAAACCCGACGGCGAGTCCGTCGTCCTGCTGTCCGGGGAACTGCCCGAGGTGCTGACCGACGCCTCGGTCACCGAGCTCCTGGACCTGGCCGCCGCCATCCTGGACCCGGGCGAACTCGCCCTCTTCGAGGAGTGCCTGCGCACCCTGCGCCGCAACGGCATGCGCGCGGGCCGCCGCATCGAGGCCGACGGGGCGGTGCTGACCGTCTACGAGGGGTGAGTCGACGCCGCCCGCGAAAGACGCGGGAAGTGCCCGGAACCGGACTTGAACCGGTACGCCCGCGAGGGGCAGCGAGGTTTAAGCTCGCCGTGTCTGCATTCCACCATCCGGGCAGGCCATGGGCTCCGCTACGAGGTTCCGACCCTATCGGGAGGCGTCCCCCGAACAGCGGACGGACGACCCGATGTTGTCTTATTTTATTGACGTCTGAGGGAGCATCAGCCCCCGGAACGAGCCATCCGCACTTGCCAATAGCGTTACGCGCGGTGGGTGAGCGCGTACACGGAATGACGGAATTTCACCGTCCGAACAAGGGGGCTCCACCCGTTCTCGACGAACGGGAGTCTGTGATTCCGGATCGCCGGCCTCAGGGTCCGCCGTCATCCCCAGGTATGACTCGGCACCCCCGTGGTCCGCCCCGAGTCGCCCCCGGAACCGGAACTGCGGCTGACTACACGGGCCCGTACGGCCGAGACGATGGTGCGGTCCCCATGAAGCCGTCGTCCCGACAGGAGCACCCTTCCGTGTCCACCACACCCATCGCCGACCGGCGGACCACTTCCGTGGCCGCACGTGCCACGGACCTCTCGAAGATCTACGGCCAGGGCGAGACCCAGGTGGTCGCCCTGGACCGGGTCACCGTCGAGTTCCAGCAGGCCGAGTTCACCGCGATCATGGGGCCGTCCGGCTCTGGCAAGTCCACGCTGATGCACTGCGTGGCCGGCCTCGACACCTTCTCCTCCGGTTCCGTGCGGATCGGCGACACCGAACTGGGCTCCCTGAAGGACAAGCAGCTGACCAAGCTGCGCCGGGACAAGATCGGGTTCATCTTCCAGGCGTTCAACCTGCTGCCGACGCTGACCGCCCTGGAGAACATCACCCTCCCGATGGACATCGCGGGCCGCAAGCCGGACAAGCAGTGGCTGGAGTCCGTGATCCAGATGGTCGGGCTGAAGGACCGGCTCGGCCACCGTCCCTCGCAGCTCTCCGGCGGCCAGCAGCAGCGCGTCGCCGTGGCCCGCGCCCTCGCCTCCCGGCCGGAGATCATCTTCGGCGACGAGCCGACCGGAAACCTCGACTCCCGCTCCGGCGCCGAGGTGCTGGGCTTCCTGCGCAACTCGGTGCGGGAGCTCGGCCAGACCGTCGTCATGGTCACCCACGACCCGGTGGCGGCCTCGTACGCCGACCGCGTCGTCTTCCTCGCGGACGGCCGGATCGTCGACGAGATGTACCGGCCGACGGCCGAGGGCGTGCTGGACTTCATGAAGCAGTTCGACGCGAAGGGCCGTACCAGCTGATGTTCCGCACCGCCCTGCGCAACGTACTCGCGCACAAGGCCCGGCTGCTGATGACCGTGCTCGCCGTCATGCTCGGCGTCGCGTTCGTCTCCGGCACCCTGGTCTTCACCAACACCATCTCGGACGCCTTCCAGAACAGCTCCGCCAAGGGCTTCGAGGGCGTCGACGTGGCCGTCCAGGCCAAGTCCCAGGACTCCAAGGGCGACACGCTCGGCAAGACGCCCGACCTCACCCAGGCCCTGCTCGACAAGGCGGCGAAGGTCCCCGGGGCCGCCTCCGCCACCGGTGTCGTCTCCGGCTTCACCGCGATCGCCGACAAGGACGGCAAGCTGATCGGCGGCGGCTGGCAGTCCGAGGGCGGCAACTACTGGGGCGCCAAGGACACCCGCTACCCGCTGGTCAGCGGCCACGCGCCGAGCGGGAAGAACGAGGTGCTGATCGACTCCAGGACCGCCGAGCGGGCCGGTTACAAGGTCGGCGACACCGTGCGCATCTCCGTCGACGGCCCGGTCCTCACCCCCACCGTCGCCGGCATCTTCACCACCGACGACGGCAACGTGGCGGCGGGCGGCAGCCTCGCCCTCTTCGACACGGCGACCGCACAGCAGCTGTTCGGCAAGAAGGGCGCGTACGACGAGATCGACGTGACCGCGAAGGCGGGCACCGGGCAGGCCGCCCTCAAGTCCCAGCTGGACCAGGCCCTTCCGAAGAAGCTCGTCGAGACCACCACCGGCCGGAAGCTCGCCGACGACCAGGCGAAGGCCATCTCCAGCAGCATGAGCGGCCTGCGCTCGGGCCTGCTGGTCTTCGCCGGCATCGCCCTGTTCGTCGGCACGTTCATCATCGCCAACACCTTCACCATGCTGGTCGCCCAGCGCACCAAGGAGCTCGCGCTGCTGCGGGCGGTGGGCGCCTCCCGCCGCCAGGTCACCCGCTCGGTGCTGATCGAGGCGTTCGTGGTCGGCACGGTGGCCGGCGTGACCGGTCTGGTCGCCGGTATCGGCATCGGCGCCGGACTGCGCTCGCTGCTGGGCTCGATCGGCGCGACCGTCCCGGACGGCCCGCTGGTCGTCACCCCCGGCACGGTCGCGGCCGCGCTCGCCGTCGGCGTCGTCATCACCATGCTGGCCGCCTGGCTGCCCGGCCGCCGGGCCGCGAAGATCCCGCCGGTCGCCGCGATGAGCGCCCTGCACTCCGCCCCGACCACCAAGTCGCTGGTGCTGCGCAACACGATCGGCGCGCTGTTCTCGGCGGCGGGCGTGACGGTGATCCTGGCGGCGACCACGATGAGCGGCAGCGACGGCCAGGCGCCGATGGGCCTCGGCGCGGTCCTGCTCATCATCGGCGTCTTCGTCCTCACCCCGCTGCTCTCCCGCCCGCTGATCGCGGCCGCGGCCCCGCTGCTGCGCGGGTTCGGCGTCTCCGGCAAGCTCGCCCGCCAGAACTCGGTACGCAACCCGCGCCGTACCGCCGCCACCGCGTCCGCGCTGATGATCGGCCTGACCCTGATCACCGGTATGACGGTGATGGCGGGCAGCCTGCAGAAGTCCATCGACAAGATGGCGAGCGCGGCGATCCGCGCGGACTACGTGGTCTCGATGGCCAACGGCAACGCCCTCTCCCCCGACGTCGCCAAGAAGGTCGCGGCCACCGACGGCGTCACCGCCTCCAGCCCGCTGAGCAACGCGGCCTCCCGGATCGACGGCGACACCGAGTTCCTGACCGGCGTCAACGGCTCGGCGATCGGCAAGCTGACCGACCTCACGGTGGACAGCGGCACCTTCAAGGTCGGCGGCTCGGACGTCGTCGTCGACGACGACACGGCCAAGTCGCACGGCTGGAAGGCCGGTTCCGGCTTCACCGTGCACTACGAGGACGGGAAGGCGCAGCGGCTGACGGTCGCCGCGGTCTACGAGGGCAACCAGCTCATCCGCGGGATCATGCTCGACAACGCCGTCCTCACCCCGCACCAGACCGACCCCGCCGACATGCAGGTCATGGTCAGGACGGCGGACGGCGCGTCGAGCGCGACCAAGGACAAGCTGGAGAAGGCCCTCGGCTCCAACCCGGCGATCAAGGTCCAGGACAAGCAGGACCTGTCGGACTCCATCGCGCAGGCGTTCACGCTGATCCTGAACATGGTCTACGGCCTGCTCGCGATGGCGGTGATCGTCGCGGTCCTCGGGGTCATCAACACCCTGGCCATGTCGGTGTTCGAACGCTCCCAGGAGATCGGCATGCTCCGCGCGATCGGCCTGGACCGCAAGGCGGTCAAGCGGATGGTCCGCCTGGAGTCCCTGGTCATCTCCCTCTTCGGCGGGGTGCTGGGCATCGGCCTGGGCGTGTTCTTCGGCTGGGCGGCCGGTCAGCTGGTCGGCGCGAAGATGCCGACGTACGAACTGGTGCTGCCCTGGACCCGGATGGCGGTCTTCCTCCTCCTGGCCGCCACGGTCGGCGTCCTGGCGGCCCTGTGGCCGGCCCGCCGCGCGGCGCGGCTGAACGTGCTGGCGGCGATCAAGTCCGAGTAACGGTACGTACGGCAAAGGGGCCCCACGCCCGCTGTGGGGCCCCTTTGCGGTGCCGTCAGTTCCAGGTACGCGTGCGCAGCGGCAGCCCGGAGGCACCCGACTCCGGGGTCCGGACGGCCAGCACCTGGTTGACGCCGATGCGGTTGTGTTCGAAGGCGAGGGCGGAGGCGGCCATGTACAGCCGCCAGACGCGGGCCCGGCCGGGGCTGGTCAGCCGCATGGCCCGCGGCCACTCGGCCTCCAGGTTGACCACCCACTGGCGCAGGGTGCGGGCGTAGTGCTCGCGGATCGACTCCACGTCCCGCACCTCGAACCCGGCCCGCTCCAGCTGGGTGACGGTGGTGCCGATCGGGGCGAGCTCGCCGTCCGGGAAGACGTAGGCGTCGATGAACTCGTCGACGTTGTAGGCCGACTCGTCGTGCTGCGGCCGCCGCGCGATCTGGTGGTTGAGCAGCCGCCCGCCGGGCTTCAGGAGCCCGTACAGTTCCCGCGCGTACTCCAGGTACCGGTCGGCCCCCACGTGCTCCGCCATCCCGATCGACGAGATCGCGTCGTACGGCCCGTCCCTGACGTCCCGGTAGTCCTGGACCCTGATCTCCACCCGGTCCGTCAGACCCTCGTCGGCGACTCGTTTACGGGCGTACGTGGCCTGCTCCTGGGAGAGGGTGACCCCGACGACGCTCACGCCGTGCTCCCGGGCCGCGTGGATCGCCATGGAGCCCCAGCCGCAGCCGACGTCGAGCAGCCGCTGACCGGGGGTCAGGCCGAGCTTGGCGCAGACGAGTTCGAGCTTGTCGCGCTGGGCGGTCTGCAGGCTCCCGCCGTCCTCCCAATAGGCGCACGAGTACACCATCGACGGCCCGAGGACGAGCTCGTAGAAGTCGTTCCCCACGTCGTAGTGGTGGCTGATGGCCTGCTTGTCGCTGCGGCGGGTGTGCAGGTGACTCCGTCTGCGCACCTCCTCGCGGGGCGGGGCGGGCGGAACGGGCGGCCCGGCGAGCTTCAGCAGCTCGCCCACGCCGGCCCGAACGGTGGGGTCGCGCAGGGCCTGGAGGACCGTACGGCCGTCCTCCCCGCGCTCCCAGATCAGACCGGACATCGCGGCGAGGGCGCCGTAGAGGTCGCCCTCGATGTCCAGGTCGCCGGCGACCCAGGCGCGGGCCACGCCCAGTTCGCCCGGCTTGAACAAGATGCGGCGCAGGGCGCGGCGGTTGCGCACGACGATCGTCGGCGCGTCCGGCGGTCCGGCCTGGGATCCGTCCCAGGCCCGCAGCCGCACCGGGAGCGGAACTCCCAGTACCTGCTCGGCAACACTCCTCAGCCGCGACGCGGCGTCGGCCATGGCGCACACCTCCAAGACGTCTATCCCGGATGCCGGTTACCACGTAAACACCGTGAGGGCAGCGGCGCAGTCCCGCAAAGGAGTTACGACTGGGCAAAACCGTTGTATGCACCACGCACTGCCCGGCACTGCTCCCAGTTCTACTGCCCGCCTGTTGCCGCTCTGTTGCCCCCGCGCCCGAGAACGCCGAAGGACCTCCCGCACCACGGATGGCGGGAGGTCCTTCGGATGGTTCAGCGACCGGTGACCGGGGTCAGGAGGCCTTGGCCTTCTCCTCGGCCTTCGGGGCGGCGACCGGCGCCGGCTTGGCGGCCTCGTAGAACTCCTCGCGGGGGTTCTCCATGGCACCCAGGGACACGACCTCGCGCTTGAGGAACATGCCGAGGGTCCAGTCGGCGAAGATGCGGATCTTGCGGTTCCAGGTCGGCATGGCCAGACCGTGGTAGCCGCGGTGCATGTACCAGGCCAGACGGCCCTTGACCTTGATCTTCGTCTTGCCCAGGACGATCATCGCGACGCCCTTGTGCAGACCCAGACCGGCGACCGCGCCCTTGTTGGCGTGGCTGTACTCCTTCTGCGGGAAGCCCCGCATGCCGGAGACCACGTTGTCGCCGAGGACCTTGGCCTGACGCAGCGCGTGCTGCGCGTTCGGCGGGCACCAGGCGTTCTCCACACCGGCCTTGCGGGCGGCGACGTCCGGCACCTGGGCGTTGTCGCCCGCGGCCCAGATGTAGTCGGTGCCCTGCACCTGGAGGGTCGGAGCGGTGTCCACGTGGCCGCGCGGGCCGAGCGGCAGACCGAAGCGGGCGAGCGCCGGGTTCGGCTTCACACCCGCCGTCCACACGATCGTGTTGGAGTCGACCTCAAGGCCGTTCTTGAGCACCACGTGCCCGTCGACGCAGGAGTCCATGGACGTGGAGAGGTAGATCTCCACGCCGCGGCTCTCCAGGTGCTCCTTGCCGTACAGGCCGAGCTTGGGGCCGACCTCGGGCAGGATCTTGTCGGCGGCGTCGACGAGGACGAAACGCATGTCCTCGCGGGAGACGTTCTTGTAGTACTTGGCCGCATCGCGGGCCATGTCCTCGACCTCGCCGATGGTCTCCGCGCCCGCGAAGCCACCGCCGATGAAGACGAAGGTGAGCGCCTTGCGGCGGATCTCCTCGTCGGTCGTGGAGTCGGCCTTGTCCAGCTGCTCCAGGACGTGGTTGCGCAGGCCGATGGACTCCTCGATGCCCTTCATGCCGATGCCCTGCTCGGCGAGGCCGGGGATCGGGAAGGTGCGGGAGACCGCGCCGAGCGCGATCACCAGGTAGTCGAAAGGCAGCTCGTACGACTCGCCGACCAGCGGGGCGATCGTGGCGACCTTGCGGTCCTGGTCGATGGTGGTGACCCGGCCGGTGAGGACCTCCGCCTTCGGCAGCACGCGTCGCAACGGGACGACGACATGCCGAGGGGAGATGCTGCCGGCGGCGGCTTCGGGGAGGAAGGGCTGGTAGGTCATGTACGACCGGGGGTCGACGACCGTGACGGTCGCCTCGCCGTAGCGCATCTTCTTGAGAATGCGCCGAGCTGCGTACAGGCCTACGTACCCACCGCCTACTACGAGGATCCTGGGACGCTCCGTGGTGCTCATGGCATCGAGTATCCACCCGCCTCAGGGGGGCCGCTCGTGCGCCCCTTCACAAGCTTCCACAGGGCCCGTGCTACACTCCGCCGCCCACGTGACGCAGGTCATGGTCAACAGCGGGAACCCACTTCCGATACGACCCGTTGTCAATGCCGCGTGAGCTGCCTCTCCAGGCTTCCGGGGGCACCGTGAGGGCACCCGATGTCACCCTCAAGAGCACCTCCCGGAACACCCCCTGGACGCTCTCCTGAGCACGCGCTCAGGCCTGTTGAGCCCCCGAACGGCCCAAGAGTCCGCACCGGACCCCTCACCTGCACCGAATTCCTTGTGAAGAACTTCACGAAGTTTTCCGACGGGGTGTCGTGGCACGGCGTGTCACGGACCGGAAAACCGCTCATCCGGAGACCCGGCCTGCTCAGCCGAGGGCGCTGAGCAGGCCTAGGGCCTGTCGTCTGGATCAGGCCGGCTATGAGGTGCGGCACCTTTCGACCGACCCGAGCGGGGCCTGGTGCGTGCAGCTGCAAGGCGGAGGAGGCGTAGACGATCAGCCGCTGCCGCGGCGGGCGACGCGGTGGGGGCACCTCCCGGCCGAAGGCTGGGGGACGTCGGCGAGTGACGACAACGCCGCTGGGGGTACCCCCTCTGGGGGAGTGCGTGCCAGGCCCCGCGACGCCGGGATGATCCAAACGACAGGGCCTAGGCGATGGACCAGGCGATCCCGTCGAGGATGTCGTGCTCGCTCACCACGACCTCCGTCGCGCCCACCCGCTCCATGATCGACTGGAGGACGAGGGCACCGGCCCCGATGACGTCGACGCGCCCGGGGTGCATGGAGGGGACGGCCGCCCGCTCGGCGTGCGTCGACCGCAGCAGCCACTCGGTGATCTCCCGGACCCGGGCGTAGGGGATGCGGGAGTGGTGGATGGCGGCGGAGTCGTACTCCGGCAGGTCCTGGTGGATGGCGGAGAGGGTGGTGACGGAACCGGCGAGACCGACCAGGGTGCGCGCCTCGCGCAGCGGCACGGTCTCCTCCGCGAGGTCCAGGGCGCGCTCGATGTCGGCCCACATGGAGGCCGTCTCGGCCTCGGTGGGCGGGTCGCTGACGTGCCCCTCGTGCACGAGATGCCGCTCGGTCATCCGCACACAGCCGACGTCCACGGAGCGCGCGGCCCGCACGTGCTCGTCCCCGACGACGAACTCTGTCGAACCGCCGCCGATGTCCACGACGAGGAAGGGCTTGGCGAGGTCGTCGCGGCCGCTCAGCTCCCTGGTCGCCCCCGTGAAGGAGAACTCGGCCTCCTGGTCACCGCTGATGACCTCGGGTTCGACACCGAGGATGTCGAGCACGCCGCGCACGAACTCGTCCCGGTTCTCGGCGTCACGGGACGCGGACGTGGCCACGAACCGCAGCCGCTCCGCCCCGTACTCCTTGATGACCGCCGCGTACTCCCGGCAGGCCGCGAAGGTCCGCTCCAGCGCCTCCGGCGCGAGCCGCCCGGTCCGGTCGACCCCCTGCCCGAGCCGCACGATCACCATCCGCCGGTCCAGATCGACGAGCTCCCCGGTCTCCGGGTCCGCGTCGGCGACGAGCAGCCGGATGGAGTTGGTTCCGCAATCGATGGCGGCGACGCGGGTCATGGCGGTGGGTTCCTTACTCATTCAACCGACCGAGTCGGGTGGTGGGTGGGGGAAGGTCTCGGGGGTCCAGGGGGCGGAGCCCCCTGGGACGGTGAGCTGTCCGACGCTCAGTCTCCAGCGGAGGGCACCACGCACGCCCCCTTGGCCCACCACTCCGGCAGCATCGCGATCGCCTCGTCGCCGAGCGGGTTCACGCCGGGGCCGGCGGCCAGCGAGTGGGCCACCAGGACGTGCAGGCACTTCACCCGGTCCGGCATGCCCCCGGCGCTCGGAAAGCCCGTCAGTTCCTCGATCTGGTCCCGGCGCCGGATGTAGTCCTCGTGCGCGGCCCGGTACGCCGCCGCCAGCTCCGGATCGCTCTCCAGCCGCGCCGTCATCTCCTTCATCACGCCGTTGGCCTCGAGGGTGCCGATCGCGGACGCGGCCTTCGGGCACGTCAGGTAGTACAGCGTCGGGAACGGCGTCCCGTCCGGCAGCCGCGGTGCGGTCTCCACGACGTCCGGCTGCCCGCACGGGCACCGGTGCGCGATCGCCCGCAGTCCGCGCGGCGGCCGCCCGAGCTGCTGCTTGAAGGCCTCGACGTCCGCGTCGGTCGGCTCGGTACGCGGAGTGGAGGGAGGAGCCGTTTCCATGCCTGTCTTTCTGCTCTGCTGCGCTACTGCTCTGCTGCGCTACTGCGCCACTGCTCTGCTGCGCTACTGCTCTGCTGCTCTGCTGCTCACTGGTCGGACGACGCGTCGGACTTGTCGACGCCGTCCCAGACGTTCGCGTACCAGGGCCGGTCGGCCGCCCCGAGGTAGGCGTGCGCCTGCTTGGCGGCACCGGGATCGATCACGACGTACCCGGTCTCCCCCGGCATCACATAGTGCAGCCGCTGCCGGATCTGCTGCTCGGCGTACGCGTCGTCCTGCCACCGCGCCTTGAGGTCCCGCAGCTGCTCGACCCGCTGCCGGGCCTGCTGCTGCTGGCGTTCGAGGTCGGAGATCTCGGCGCGCTGGGAGACGTACTGCCGCATCGGATAGGCGAGCGCGACGATCATCGTGCAGAGCACGATCGCGAGCAGCGCCGCGCGGCCGGTGAGCCGGGAGCGGCGGGCCTGGCGCCTGGTCTGGGAGCGGTAGACCCGGGCCGCGGTCTGCTCGCCGAGCAGCTTGAGCCTGGTCGCGGTGGAGAACCGGTCCCGGTCCTTCACAGCCATGTCCCCGCCTCCCTGGGTCAACCCTGGTACGTGCGTACGTCCCCGGACACGGTACGGGACCGGGTACGGGGACGTACGTACGACTGGCTAAGCCATGACTCCGTAAGGCTCAGCCCTTGAAGCGGGGGAAGGCGCTGCGGCCCGCGTACACCGCCGCGTCGTCGAGGATCTCCTCGATGCGCAGCAGCTGGTTGTACTTGGCGACGCGCTCGGAGCGGGCCGGGGCGCCGGTCTTGATCTGGCCGCAGTTGGTGGCGACGGCGAGGTCGGCGATGGTGACGTCCTCGGTCTCGCCGGAGCGGTGCGACATCATGCACTTGAAGCCGTTGCGCTGGGCGAGCTCGACGGCGTCCAGGGTCTCGGTCAGGGAACCGATCTGGTTCACCTTCACCAGCAGGGCGTTGGCGGTGCCCTCCTCGATACCGCGGGCGAGGCGCTCCGGGTTGGTGACGAACAGGTCGTCGCCGACGATCTGGACCTTGTCACCGAGCTTGTCGGTGAGGACCTTCCAGCCGGCCCAGTCGTCCTCGAACAGCGGGTCCTCGATGGAGACCAGCGGGTACGCGGCGACGAGCTCCTCGTAGTACTCGGTCATCTCGGCGGCCGAGCGGGACTTGCCCTCGAACTCGTACTTGCCGTCCTTGTAGAACTCGGACGCGGCGACGTCGAGCGCAAGGGCGATCTGCTCACCGGGGACGTAACCGGCCTGCTTGATCGCCTCCAGGATGAGGTCGAGCGCGGCGCGGTTGGACTCCAGGTTCGGCGCGAAGCCGCCCTCGTCGCCGAGACCGGTGGCCAGGCCCTTCGACTTCAGGACCTTCTTGAGGGTGTGGTAGACCTCGGCACCCCAGCGCAGCGCCTCGGAGAAGGACTCCGCGCCGATCGGGGCGATCATGAACTCCTGGATGTCGACGTTGGAGTCCGCGTGCGAGCCGCCGTTGAGGATGTTCATCATCGGCACCGGCAGCAGGTGCGCGTTCGGGCCGCCCAGGTAGCGGAAGAGCGGGAGGTCGGACGCCTCGGAGGCGGCGTGCGCGACGGCGAGGGAGACGCCGAGGATGGCGTTGGCGCCGAGCGAGCCCTTGTTGTCGGTGGCGTCCAGGTCGAACATCGCCTGGTCGATGAGGCGCTGCTCGGTGGCGTCGTAGCCGACCAGCTCCGGGCCGATCTGCTCGATGACGGCGAGGACGGCCTTCTCGACACCCTTGCCCAGGTAGCGGTTGGGGTCGCCGTCACGGAGCTCGATGGCCTCGAAGGCACCGGTGGAGGCACCGGACGGAACGGCGGCACGACCCGTGCTGCCGTCGTCGAGGCCGACCTCGACCTCGACCGTGGGGTTGCCTCGGGAGTCCAGGATTTCCCGGGCTACGACGACGTCGATGGACGGCACGAGCATCTCCTTCTTGGGATGTGACGCTGGTTGTGCGGGGCGCACGCGGGCCTTGCCGGCCCTTGCTCAGCCTTGCGACTAGAGCCTAACCGTCCCAGGGCCGTCGGCCGGCACGACCGACCGGCCCGTGGACACACAGACGGTACTCATTGTTCACGTGCGGAACAAAGAGGGTCCCGATGAAGAACGGGAGAAGAGCGGGCCAAGAAGGGGACGGCAAAGAGAAACCCCGCCCCGGTGCGTACGGGGGAAAACGCACCGAGGCGGGGGCCCGTGGGGACGGGGGTGGCCCTCACGTGGCCTCCACTATGGGGACCGCGGTTGTGCGGGCGCTGTGGTTCAGCTGGGCGCCGCCTAGTACTTACGGCGGTCGCCCCCCGTCCTACTTGAGGTGGAGCTGCTGGCCCGGGTAGATGAAGTCGGCGTCCTGGACGATGCCCTTGTTCAGCTTGAACAGCGCCTGCCAGCCGCCCTTGACCTTGTGCTTCTCGGCGATCGAGCTGAGGGTGTCGCCCTTGACGACCTTGTACTCGCCGTCGCCCTTCTTGACCTTCTTGCCGGCCGGGGTGGTGACCGTCTTGGTCGCGGCCGGACGCTCGGCGGAGCGGGAGGCGGCCTGCGTGTCGGTCGTACGGCTGCTCGTGCCGGCGCTGCTGCTCGACGAGGAGCTGGAGCCGCTGCCGGTGTAGGCGGCGCTGGACAGGCCCGTGCCGCAGGTCGGCCAGGCACCCTTGCCCTGCGCGGCGAGGACCTTCTCGGCGATCTGGATCTGCTGGGCCTTGGTGGCCTGGTTGGCCTGCGCGGCGTACTGCGTGCCGCCGTACGCGGCCCAGGTGGAGGCGGAGAACTGCAGACCGCCGTAGTAGCCGTTGCCGGTGTTGATGGCCCAGTTGCCGCCCGACTCGCACTGGGCGACGGCGTCCCACTCGGAGGCGGTGGCGGCGGAGGCGCTGCCGGCCGCCATCAGCGGGGCGGCGACGGCGACGCCGGTGACACCGGCGACAGCGATGGCGCGGACGGCCTTGGACGGACGACGGTGCTTGCCCTTGCCGGAAAACAGCATGGATCGATCCCCTCACCGACGCCTGCGAGGTGAGCTGTCGGGTTCGGGCCGGTTGAGTTGCCCGGCCGCACACCCGTGTGTCGGTGCGCGGCTTCACCCCGAGCCGGATCGGCAGCCTCAACTACCGGTCCCGGCACTTACCTTGGGTCCCCCGCTCCTGCCTACGGCGCTTGACGCGTCGACTGTTCCCGGACGGCCGCTGGCAGGACTCGGCGTTGCGACGGCCGGGGCTCGTGGTGACGAGCGGCCTTGACCGTAAACAGGGCATCCGGTGAATTTCAAAGATGATCAGGGCTTCTGAGACTCATCCCACACTTTCACCAAACCGGACATTTAACTTCTAAGTGGGGCGGCCGGGAGACGCCAACTCCCGCCGCTTTTCGTCCGTTTAGCTACCGAGTTTCAGGGTCTGACCGGCGGCGATGTTGTTCGGGTCGGTGCCGATGGCCGCCTTGTTCGCGGCATAGAGCGCACGCCATCCACCGTCGAGGTCAAGGGAGTCGGCGATGGAGGCGAGGGTGTCGCCGGCGTGGACGGTGTAGGTGCCGCTGTCGCGGGAGGCGTGACGGCCGGAGGAGGTGGCACTCTGACCGTTTGTCACGTTTTCGTCCGCCGAGCCGCCCCGATGCTTGCCGCCGCTACTGACGGCCCCCGTGTCGACCAGGCTCCAAGAACCCCCGGTCTGCGATGAATTGTCCGATCCGTCAGCCTCGGAGATGACGGGACTCTCACTCGCCTTCGAGGCACCCGAGCCGGAGCCGGAGTCGGAAGATCCCGACTTGTCCGTCTTGCTGGATTTACCGGAGGCGTCCGCCTTGGAGTCACCGCTCGCACTCGGGGAGGGAGTGGCGGAGTCGCCCCCGGAGTCCGCGGCACCCGAGGAGGAACCGGAACCAGAGGAGGAGGAAGAAGACGACGAATCCGACAGCCCGGAGGACGAGTCCGACGAGTCGGAGGAACCGGACGAATCACCCGAGTCGCCGAGTCCCGTGTCGACGTTCACCGAGGCGTCGTCGGACGAGAGCCCGGCGAGCAGCGCACAGGTCCGCCAGGGCTTGGTGCCCTGGTCGGCGAGTATCTTCTCGGCGACCGCGATCTGCTGCGAACGGCTCGCCTGGTCGGGCGTACTGGCGTACTCCAGGCCTCCGTACTTGCTCCAGTCGTCCAGGGACATCTGGAGGCCGCCGTAGTAGCCGGTGCCGTTGTCGGCGCTCCAGGAGCCGCCGCTCTCGCACTCGGCCACCTGGTCCCAGGTGGAGCCGTCGGCCGCGTGGGCGCTCACCGCACCGAGGAGCGGGATGGCGATGGCGGAGCCGGTCACCCCGGCCGCGACGAGGAGAGCCGGAGCCTGACGGGGGCGACGGTGACGACCGTTCCCGGAGAGCATGCGGAAACCTTTCGAGCGACAGCGGTGACCGGCACGGCGGGTCCCGCAGGGCGCCGTGCTGATGGGTGAACGTATCGGCAGACGATCACTTGTCACAAGTTAATGCCGCGCAGATCACGTGAAGATCACAGACTTGAACGCTGGTCACCTTTTGCCCGTACGGACCTGTAAGGGCTTCGGCGAGGGCCCGGCAAGGGCTCATCGTCCGGCGGGCGTGAACTCCACGGGGAGTGTGCGAAGTCCGCGCATGATGAGCCCGCCGCGCCACCGCAAATCCCCTTCTTCCACAGCGAGTCGCAGGTCGGGAAGACGGGTGAGGAGGGTGGCGAGGGCGGTCTGGCCCTCCAGGCGGGCGAGCGGGGCGCCGAGGCAGTAGTGGATGCCGTGGCCGTATCCGAGGTGCTGGTTGTCCCGCCGTGACAGATCGAGGGTGTCCGGCTGGGCAAACCGCTCCGGGTCCCGGTCCGCCGCGGCCAGGACGACCAGGACCGGGTCGCCGGGCGCGATGTGCTGCCCGCCGATGTCGACCGGCTCGGTGGCGAACCGCCAGGTGGCCAGCTCCACCGGCCCGTCGTAGCGCAGCAGTTCCTCGACACCGGTCTCCAGCAGCCCGCGCTCACCGGCGGCGAGTGAGTCCTGCAGCCGGGCGCGCTGCTCAGGATGGGTGAGCAGGGCGTACGTCCCGTTCCCGATCAGGTTGACGGTGGTCTCGAACCCCGCGAACAACAGGATGAACGCCATGGCCGCGGCCTCGTTCTCGGTGAGGTGCTCACCGTGGTCCGAGGCCCGGATGAGCCCGGAGATGAGGTCCTCACCGGGAGCCGGCTCGGCGGGCAGCGCCTGCCTCTTCCGGTGGATCAGCTCGGCCAGATACCCCCGCATCTTCTTCACCGACCGCGCGACCCCGCCCCGCGGCCCGCCCCCGTGGCGGATCATCATGCCGGCCCAGTCCCGGAAGTCGTCCTGGTCCTCGCGCGGGACGCCGAGCAGGTCGCAGATGGCGTAGATGGGGAGCGGGAAGGCGAAGTCGTGGATGAGGTCGGCGGACCCGGTGGCCGCGAACCCGTCGATGAGCCGGTCGGTCAGCTCCTGCACCCGTGGCGTGAACTCGGCCACCCGGCGTGGTGTGAACGCCTTGCTCACCAGCCGCCGCAGCCGGGTGTGGTCGGGCGGATCGATGTTGAGCAGATGCGTCATCAGCTCGGCCTTGCGCTCCCCGGGGATGCCGGTCTTCCCCTTGGCGTGCGCGGGCTCGTCGTGATGCGCCGGGTTCTTGGAGAGACGGGGGTCGGCGAGGGCCTGCTTGGCATCGGTGTACCGGGTGACCAGCCAGGCCTCCACCCCACTGGGCAGCTTGGTCCGCCGCACGGGCTCGTGCTCCCGCAGCCAGGCGTAGGCGGGGTACGGGTCGGCGGCGAACTCCCAGGTGAAGAGGTCGGGGGTGGCTGCGGTCACTTCTCCACGCCCTCCGTCGCCCGCACCGCGTCCCGGTAGGCCCGGGCCGCCGCCCGCAGTGCCGCCTCCGGGTCGACGCCCTCCGCCTCCGCGCGGGCCGCCAGCGCTAGCAGCTCATACCCGATGCCCTGCGTCTGCGGCAGCGGCACCTCAAGCCCCGCCGTCCGCACCCGCGAGGCCAGCTTCGCCGCCAGTGCGAGACCCGGCTGCGCGAGGGGTATCCCGTCCGTCACCGACTCGCGCCGCTTCTCTATCGCCTTCGTGCGCAGCCAGTGCTCCTTGACCTCTTCCGGCGTCGCCGCGGTCTCGTCGCCGAAGACGTGCGGGTGGCGGTGGATGAGCTTCGCGACGATGCCTCCCGCCACGTCGTCGATCGAGAAGGGGGCGTCCGGGTCCTCCTCCGCGATCCGCGCGTGGAAGACGACCTGGAGGAGCACGTCGCCCAGTTCCTCCCGCAGTTCGTCGCGGTCGCCCTCCTCGATCGCCTCGACGAGTTCGTACGCCTCCTCGATGCCGTACTTCGCGAGGCCCTTGTGGGTCTGCCGGGACGACCAGGGGCACTCCGCGCGGATCCGGTCCATGACCTGGACGAGGTCGAGGAGGCGGGCGCCGGGCAGGTCGTAGGAGGCGGGGAGCAGTTCCAGCTCGGGCATCCGGACGCGGCCGGAGCCGGCCAGGCGGGCCAGGCCGTCCGTGAGGGCGGGCTCGCCCTCGCCCGCCGCCACGACCACCACCGTCCGGCCGCCGGCGCAGGCGTCGACCAGCTCCTGGGCGGTGGGGGCGGCCTCGTCCACGGCCGTCCCGGCCTCCCGCAGATACGGCAGCTGCGGATGCGCGCCGTCCGCACACAGCACGCGGTCCGCCGCGCGCAGCGCCTGCCATGCGGGCCAGGACAGCAGGCCGGGGGCGACCCGGTGGCTGGTGGTCAGCAGGACGACGCGGCCGGCGTCGGGCCGGGAGGTCGGAGCAGGTTCCGGTGCGGGTTCCGGTGCGGGTTCCGGGGTGGTGGGTTCTGGCCTGGTGGTGTTCACGCTCCGAACGTAACGCACCGCCGCCGCCGACCTCGTGGTTTGTCCACAGGGCAGGGGCGATCAAGTGATCGTATGACCGGCACGGACGTGACTACCCCCGTGGCCTTCCCCGGTGGCCTGCCCTACGCCGACACCTGCGTCCCCGCCGACGTGACCTCCCGTACCCACGGCGTCTTGGCGTCCACGCGGCTGCTCCTCTGGACGTCCCAGGCGCCGTAGCGGGGGTTGAGGTCGACGTGGAGTTCCTTGGAGGCCTTGGCCAGGACCTTCCAGAAGGCGGGCTGTGAGGTGTCGGTGCCGAGCAGCTGGGCGAGCTTCGTGGCCTCCGTCTGGAAGCGGAGGTTGTCGTCCAGGCGCTCGGGGGCGATGCCGTACTTCTGCAGCCAGGCGGTCTGCAGCGCCTTGGCGCCGCCGAGCTGCTGTTCGTAGCCGGTGCGCGTCGCCTCGACCTCCTTGCGGCTGACGGTGATGCCCGCGTCCTGGACGGCCCGCTGCAGCACCCGGTCGAGGACCATGTTGTACAGGGTGTCCCGGGTGAGGCTGCTGGTGGAGGCGAGGACCTGCTGGTACTGCGCCTCGTCCGGCACCGCGGCGCGCTGGGCCCGGCGCACCTCGTTCACGCGGTTCTCCAGCTGCGAGACGGTGATCCGCTGGCCGCCCACGACGGCCGCAGCGCCCGGGTGCGCGTCGCTTCCGCAGGCGGTGAGGAAGGGGGCCGCGGCGGCGATCGCGGCGGAGAGGACGAGCGCGGTGCGACGGCGGCGGTGCAAGGATGCCTCCCGAGGAGATTGTGCGACGGTGCACAAAGTCTTGCGGTGATCGATGGTAGGCAGTGGGCAAGCTCTGGCCAACCCATTCGACCAACGATTCACACGCGCATCCGGCACCGCCGCACCACCCTCCGGAAGGGTTTGCGGTACGGACCCCGCTCAGCCCGTGATCGCCACCGGGGCGTCCCAGGCGTCGCGGTCCACGGTGATCGTGTGACCGCCGCGCGTCTCCTTGCTGTTCACCATGTACTGGTGGGCCCGGCTGTGCCCGGTGTACTGCGACGCACCGAACGGCCAGTCCGTGGTCGTGGTGTTCTTCTGGTCCCACAGCGCGTACCAGAGGTTGCCCGGCAGGTCCGTCTTGTCGGTGGCGTTCGCGATCGCCTTGGCGCTGGAGCTGGTGAAGCCGTAGTAGCCCGCGCGGTACGTCTTCGCGTGCAGTTCCTTGTCGAAGGCGCGGACATACGTCAGCACGGCGTTGTTGCACGACGTGTTCGTCGTGTCGTACGCCTCCATGTCGAGGTAGACCGGGCTGCCCGCCTTCATGCCGAGGGCGGCGGCCTTGGACACGGCGTCGTCCGCCTCGGACTTGCCGACGGAGGCGGCGGTGGCCGCGCTGATCTTCACGGAGCCGCCGGATCCGCAGGACGGCTGGGAGCCGACGTAGAGCGGGATGAGCTTCCAGCCCGCGGCGGTGACGGTCTTGACCCAGGAGGCGGTGAGGTTGGGCTGGTTGCAGCCGCGGTTCTTCCCTCCGATGTAGACAGCCGCGGCGCCGTAGAAGCCGGTGTTCCAGGCCTTCATCACGTCGGCGGAGGGCGCGGCGCAGGTGTCGAAGGCCCGGCCGGTGAACGTCTTCTGGGCGGGCCAGGTGGTGGCCGCCATGGAGGTCTGCGCGGCGATCCCGGCCCCGGCGACGACGGCGGCGCCCGCGACGCCCCAGGTGATGTATCTGCGCTTCTTCGACTGCCGATGGCCGGACATGCCCCTACCCCACCCCTGTGTATGCACTGTGCAAGAAAGACCGAGGAAAACGGACCGCAACCTATCAGGAGGCCGGAGCCGGTCGTCTGCCAGGCCGGTGACGGCTAGCCGCGTACCTGTCCCAGCCACTGCAACGTGCGCCGGACCTCGGCGGCCATCGGGTGTCCGGGTCCGTGCAGCCGTTCCAGGTCCATCAGCAGCCGGGCGAGCGTGTCGTGCGCGGCGGGCCGGTCGCCGAGCGCGAGCAGCAGATGCCCGATCCGGCGGCGCACGTCGTGCGCGAGCTGCGGATCGCCGGCCACGTACTGGTTCTCGTAGTACGGCAGCAGCGCGCGGTACTCCGCGAGCGCCGCCGCCGGTTCGCCGAGCTGTTCCAGGCACTGGGCGGTCTCGTAGCGGAAGCGCAGGACCTGGGGGTCGGCCTGGCCCGCCTCGGCGGCGCGTTCCTCGGCGAGCCGGCGCAGTTCGGGCAGCGCGCGCCGGTACTGCCCGTCGTCCATCAGCGTGGCCGCGTACTGCTTGCGCAGGGTGCGTACGACCGTGGAGCGCTCGCCGTGCCGGTCGGCGGCGACCGGCAGGATCGCGCCCAGGATGTCGACGGCCTGGGTGATGCGCCCCTCCCCGAGCAGCCGCTTGACCTCGTCGACGGCGGCGGCGACATCCGGTCTGTCCGGTACGGCGGCCACGGGGGCGGCGGGCCGCGGTGCGGGCGTCCGCGCCCGGTCCGGCCAGGGGGCGTGCGGACGCAGGAAGGGGCGGGTGGGGTCCAGGGGCGCCCCGGAGGGCATCCCGCGCGGGGGCAGGAGCGACGCCAGGTTCTCGTAGACCTCCTGCGCGGACGCCGGCCGGTGCTGCGGGTCCTTGGCGAGCAGGCGCAGCACGAGGCTTTCGAGCGGCTCCGGGACCTCGGGGCGGATCCGGCGTACGGGCAGCGGCGGCTCGTACAGGTGCCGGTGCAGCACGCCGAGCGCCGTGGAACCCGCGAACGGCACCTCCCCGCTGAGCAGTTCGTGCAGCAGCACGCCGAGCGCGTACAGGTCGGTGTACGGGCCGACCGCGCCGCCCATCGCCTGCTCGGGTGCCATGTAGGCGGGCGAGCCGATCGGGGAGCCGGTGTGGGTGAGGCGGGTGGTGTCCGTGTCCATGACGGAGGCCACGCCCAGGTCGAGGACGGTGACCGTGCCGTCCTGCTTCACCATCACATTGCGCGGCTTGAGGTCGCGGTGGACGATCGGCACCGCGTGCACGGCGCTCAGCACGGCGCACAGTTGCGCGGCCACCGCCACCGCCCACTGCCACGGGTACGGGTCGTGCTCCGCCAGGTGGTCGGAGAGGTCGGCGCCGTCCACGTACTGCATGACGAGGAAGAGCTCCTCGCCCTCGCTGCCCGCGTCGTGCACGGTGACCAGCCCGGGGTGGTCGACCTGCGCGGTGACCCGGCACTCCCGCAGGAACCGCCGGCGCAGTTCCTCCGCCTCCGCGCCCGCCACCTTGTCGGGGCGCAGCAGCTTCACCGCCACCCGCCGGTCGAGCCGCTGGTCGTACGCCGTCCACACCTGGCCCATGCCGCCCTGCCCGATGAGCGTGGACAGCTCGTAGCGGCCGGCGACGACACGTCCTGTCGCCACGGTCACCTTCCGCCCTCGTAGTCGCCCTCGTGGTGCCCGTCGTGCTTGCGCAGGTAGTCGCTGAGCTCGTCGAGTTCGGCGCGTACCTGCTCGATCCGGGCGGGCGCCGGGTGCTGGGGCGGCGCGGGTATCGGAGGCTGCGCGAGCGGCGGCCGGGACATCGGGGGCACGGTGTGCGGGGGCGGGGTGTGCGGGGGCGGGGTGTGCGGGGGCTGCATGCCCAGGGGCGTCGTCCCCGTGGCGTACGGCGAGGGGGCGGGCGGGTAGCCGTACGTCTGCGCCGCGTACGCCTCGCGCTGCCGCTGGAAGTGGCGCACGTCGGCCGCGAGGTAGTAGACGATGGTGGCCAGGAGCGTGCCGAACAGCAGGGTGATCCCCAGGTAGCCGCCGGTGGTGTGCACGTCGTCGCCCGGTTCGCTGCCCAGCAGCACGAGGCTGAGGACGTCGGCCGCCGCGGCCGCCACCAGCAGGCCGGAGTCGACCGACCTGCGGGTCACCACGGCCAGCCGCAGCAGCATCGCCCATGCCAGGAAGCCGGCGCTGAACACCCCGACCGCCACGAACACCACGCGCAACAGGACCAGTACCGCGTCGTGCGGCGGCCGCTGCACCGGCTGCGCATGGCCCTGGCCTTGCATGATCGCTCCTGTGTTGCCTGAAGTTCCCTGAAAAGGGCGTACTCGACCGTCCGGCGCCGTCCGCCCGCGGACAACATCGGTCGTGTGATGGTCGCTTCGAGCATATGGCCCGGCACGGACAACCGGTCCGGGTTGTACCGAACCGTTGTCGGACCGACTGCCGGGACGCACCGGGAAAGGATCGTTCAAGGGCCAATCAGGGATCAGTCGGGCGTGACGGTCCCGTCGGTGAGGCCGTCGTACATTCCGCGCACGAGGTGCTCCCCGAGCCGGTTCGCGTGGCGCAGCGCCCGCTCGAACTCGTCGAGTGCGCGGAAGCGCGCGCCGTAGCGCCGCTGTTCCTCCAAGGGGAGCCGGGGCAGCTGGAGCCGGCGCACGTCCAGCCGGGTCGCGGTGGAGGCATAGCTGCTGGCCTGCCGGTTGTTGGCGGTGCCGCGCAGGAAGCCGGCCAGGAACCAGGGGTCGATGGCCGTGTGATCGGGGCGCAGGAGCACGAGGTTGCGCCCCAGGGCGGCACCCGACGTCGCATCGTCGATCACGCGCGCCACCGAACCGCCGCCGAGGACCGGTACGACGACGTCGCCCGACTCGGTCAGCACGGCCTCCTCTTCGCTCTCGGGAAGCGTGCCCGAGGGGGCCACCGCGGCAAGGACGTCGTGGTCGGTGAGCACGGGCACGCGCGCGTGGCCGCCGTTCCCGCCGGTGCGCAGCACCAGCGCGCCCGCGCGCGCGAGTTCGCCGACCGTGGTGAGCGGCCACCGCGCGGGCGGCGCCTGGTCGGCCGGCGGCGGGGTGAGGTCGGCGGTCAGGCGCAGGGTCACACCGAACCGTTCGCGGACCGCGGTGAGCTGTTCCGCGCCGTCGGCCCCGGCCGCCGGGGGCAGATGGCGGGCGGGGGCGAGGTCCACGTCGTCGTCGAGGAGTTCGATGACCGGCACCGAACGGGCCAGCCCCGGCCGTTCCACCGGCCCCCCAGTGCGCTCGAAGGCACGCCAGGCGTCCAGGACGGCGTCCCGTACCGCCGCCCAGTCCGGGCCGCCCCGCCCTTCGCCTGCGAACCTCCCGGTGTCCACGAGCAGCACCTCGGGCGTGGCCGGCGTCCGGTCGGGCCGGCGCAACACCCACAGGTGCAGCGGGATGCTGTACGGCGGCGCCGCCCCGACCGGGAGCGCTACGAGCGCCCTGAGCGCACCCCGGCGCAGCAGGTCGGCACGGATCCGGCGCCCGGAACGGCGGGACGCGACGGCCGGCGGCATCAGCAGCACCGCGGTGCCGCCGTCGGCGAGCCGGGCCAGGGCGTGCTGCACCCAGGCCAGTTCCGACTCGGTGCGCGCGGGGAAGCCGTACTCCCAGCGTGCGTCGTACGCCAGCTCGTCGTGGCCCCAGTTGCGCTCGTTGAACGGCGGGTGGCAGAGCACCGCGTCGGCGCGCAGCTCCGGGTAGGCGTCGGCGCGCAGGGTGTCGCCGGCGGCGCCGTGCACCCCGGCCCGGGAGTGCAGCGCGAGCCGCAGCGCGGTGAGCGCGGCGAGATCGGGGGCGCTGTCCTGGGCGTACAGCTCCTGGCCGGGGCGGACGTCCACGGCCCGCAGCAGGGCACCGGTCCCGCAGGCCGGGTCCAGCACGGTACGGGCGGGGCCGGCCAGGTCGGCCATGAGACCGGCGAGGTCGGACGGGGTGAGCGTGTACTGGCGGGGGTTGGCGTCCAGGTGCCGGCCCAGCAGGAACTCGAAGGCCTGCCGGGCCCCGGCCTCGGCGGCCAGCTCGGCGGCGCCGCGCAGGAGCGGGGCGGACGGGAGGAGTTGGGGGCCGGTGGGGGTGCGGACGGCGGGGGTGATGGGGGCGACGGTCGCGCCGGGTGTCGTCGGCGGGGTGTTCACAGGGCGGGCGTCCACTGGTGTGTTCACACCCGCTGCACTGCCGGGACTGTTCACAGTCTCGGCGCCGCCCGCGGACCGGCCGCTGTGAACCGTGCGCTCCACTGCCCCGCCGAGGCGCGCGGTCAGCACCTGCTCCAGCGCGCCCGGCAGCATCGCGGCCAGGCGCTCGTCCGAGCCGGCGCTCACGTCGAGCCAGACGGTGGGGCGTTCGTGGATCAGCAGCAGCGCACAGCCGGCGTGCACCAGCGCCGTCAGCGCGCCCTCGGGGTGCCCGGCGAGCTGCTGCCAGACCCGCTCGCGCAGCGGGACCTCGGCGAGTTTTCCCTGCTCACGCAGCCAGGACTCGACCTCGGCGAGTGCGAAGGACGGACTGGTCTCGGTGCCGCCGACCGGCTTGGGGAAGTCGGCGTGCCGGCGGCGCCAGTTGCTGACGGCGGCGCGGCCCACTCCGGCGAGCCGTGCGATACCGGCCGCGGTCACCTCCGTGGCGTTGTCCTGCACGCGGCCTCTCTCCCCTCGTCCCAGGTACCCAGGTGCCCCTGTGTGCACCGAGCATACCGATGTACACAAGATCTACCCCTTCACGGGCGTGCACGTCACGCACTACGCACTCCATGTTGACTCGGTTCACAGCCTCTGCTCTTATTGACTCGCCACTCCAACCCACCCGAGAAGGACTCCTGATGCGCCTCCCGTCCCGTGCCGTGATGCTGATAGCCGTCGCGACCCTTCCGCTGGCCCTGACCGCCTGCTCCTCCGGATCCACCGGTACGACCGCCGACTCCGGTACCGGCACGAGCGCCGCACCGGCCAAGGCGAAGGACCCCGACTCCGGTCTGCTCACGGGTACCCGGCTGAAGAAGGCGCTGGCGCCCGCCTCGGCCTTCCCGTCCGGGCTCACCCTGGAGTCCGACGGTTCCGCGGACAGCGGTGGCCGGTTCCTCTCCCCGGCCGGCCGGAAGACGGGCAAGCCGGACTGCACCAGGCTGGAGACCACGTCCTGGATCCAGGCGTCCGGCTACAAGGGCGGGGTGTCGTTCGCACAGAACGGCTACGCGAACAAGACCGAGGAAGTGGACCAGGAGATCGACGCCTTCCAGGGCACCACGGCGACCGACGTGATGAAGGCGCTGCGGACCGTGGCCGCCGAGTGCGCCACGTACACGGACACCGACGCGCACGCCAAGGTGAAGCTCACCGGCAGCTCCACGACCGGACTCGGTGACGAGGCCTACACGATGACACTGACGAGCGGCTACTGGGAGAACGGCACCACGCTGATCGCGGCCCGTTCCGGCGCCTCCGTGGTCACCGTGCTGTCCACGGCGGGCGGCGACAACGGTGCCGCGTCCGCGAAGAAGGTGACGACGACGATCCTCTCGGCGCTGAAGAAGTAGCCGAAGAAGCAGGCGACGCGTGCGGCCGGGTCCGAGCCCGGCGTCGACGCCCCACCACCGTTCCGTTCCCGTGAAGGATGCCGATGCGCCTCACGTCCCGCCCCGCCGGCCGGGCGGCCGCCGGGGAAACCGCCGTACGCGAACGGGGCGTGCCCGGAACACCGCTGCGTGCCGCGCTCGTTCTCGGCCTGCTGCTCGGGTTCTACGTGCTGGCTCTGCTCGTCCTCGTCGCGCTGGCGGTCCTGGACGTCTTCCTGGCCCGGGACGGGAGCTTCACGGTCATGGCCGTCGAGGGCTGCCTCGGCTCGCTGGCGATCGCCTGGTGCGTGGTGCGGGTCGTCCTGCTCAGCCGCGGCCCCGGGGACGGGCAGGACGAGGTGCCCGGTGTGTCACCGACGCCGCAGGAGCAGCCGGAGCTGTGGCGGCGCGTGCGGGACCTGGCCGAGCGGGTGGGCACCCGGCCGCCCACGGAGATCCGGGTGATCCCGGGGGCCAATGCCATGGTGCGGGAGGACGCCCGATGGCTCGGGCTGGTCGCGGGCGAACGGCGGCTCTTCCTCGGCGTCGCCCTGCTGATCGGCCTGCCGGACGACGAGCTGGACGCCGTGCTCGCGCACGAACTGGGCCACTACACGCACGACGACACCCGGCTGGGCGGCCTGCTCTGGGCGCTGCACGGCAGACTGCTGCACACCGCGCACACGTTGCGGCAGCGGGCCGCGCGTGAGGAGGCCGAGGAGCAGGCGAGGGCCGCCGCGCGGGCCGCCCGGCGCCGGGCGGCCCGCAAGCCGCCGCCGGTGAAGCGGGAGCCGACGCGGGGCCCGGACCACTATCTGGCCCTCGTCTTCTCCGCGTACGCCCGGCTCTGTCTGCGCCTGACCGAGGCCGTCAGCCGCCGGCAGGAGTACGCGGCCGACCTGGTGGCCGCCCGGATCGCCGGACGGGACACCACGGCCGCCGCGCTGCGCCGCATCCCCGTGCTCGACGCCGCCGACGATCTCTACCTGCGCGAGTACGCCCTGATGGGCCGGGACGCCGGACTGCTGCCGCCGGAAGGGCAGTTCCACGGCGGGCTCGCCCTCCTGCTCGCGGACCCCGCCCGCCGGGCGGACCTGGAAGCGTGGGCCCGCGGGCCGCTCCCGGAGGTGGTTCCCGAGGAGAGGTCCCCGTACGACAGCCACCCGCCCACGGCCGACCGCATCGCGGTGCTGGAGGCACTCCCCGACGACGGACGCGCCGCCACGCTCCCCCGGCGCCCCGCCCTCGCGCTGCTCCGGGAGCCGGAGCGCCTCCTCGCCCGACTGGAACGAGCCGTACTGAGCCGGGAGACGCTGTCCTGGCGGCGGGTGCCCTGGGCGGAACTGCCCGCGCAGACCCGGCGCGAGAGGTGGGCGCGGGAAGCGGGGCCGCTGCTGGGGGCCATGGCCCAGGCGGCCGGCGCGAGGGGCGCCGCCGTATCCGGAGTGACGCACCTCGACCACCTCGGTCACCTCGACCACCTCGGTCACCTCGGCCGCCTTCTGGACCTGGTCGACCACGGCCTGCTGTACGACATCGCCGGCCGGCTGCCCAGGTCGGAGCAGGCCGGCCGGAGCAGTGGCCGCGCGGCACTCGAGTTCGCCCGGACGGCCTTCCGCTCGCCCCTGCGGCAACTGGCCCTGCTCACCGCGCTGGACACCGGGCTGTGCCGGTGGGAGCTGTGCTGGTCCGGGCCCCCGGTCCGGGCGGTGGCGCCCGTACAGTTCGCCGAGGCACTGGAGGCGGCCCTGGACCACGCGGTCGCCGATCCGCCCGGCACGGGCCCCCTGCGGGCCCTGCTGTCCGGCGGCGTCCGCGCTCCGACGGCTTCCTCGGCCGACCCTTGGATCGCCCCTTCGGCCGCCTCCCGGCCCGCTCGTCCGCCCGCCCAGCCACCCGCCTCTTCCGGCGGCCTCTACCCGAAAGACCCGGTATGAACGTCCTCATCGACATAGCCGGCGCCGGCGTCCTCGCCTACTCCGCCGTCACCGTCCCGCGCAACGCCCGCAAGGCGCGGGCGCTCCGGGCGGAGGCGAAGGCCAAGGCGCCGGTCAACATCGACCCCGCCAAGTACGGGCTGGTGCCCGCCGCTCAGCTCGACAGCCGTTTCGCGGGCCCCGATCCCGAGGCCGACGCGGTCGCGCAGGCCGCCCTCGCCGGCGACTGGCGGCGGGCCGCCGCCTACCTGGCCGGGGCTGGCCGGGACTGGGACCTGCGGTGGTACCGGCTCGGCATCCTCACCCACGCCGCCGCCGAGGACGACACCTGGCTCAAGGCGTGGCGGACCGAGTACCCCGGCGATCCGGCCGCCGCCCTGGTGCACGCCGACGCGCTCGTCGTACTCGCGGGCAAGGTCCGCGGCGCGAAGCTGGCGAAGCACACCACGGCGGAGCAGTTCGAGGGCTTCCACCGGCTGCTGGCCGAGGCGCTGCCCGCCTGCCAGGAGGCCGCCTGGATGGCACCCGAGGACCCCTGTCCCTGGATAGCGCAGCTCACCATCGCCCGGGGACTCAGCTGGTCGAACGACGACTTCCGGGCGCTGTGGGCCGAGGTCGGCGCACGCGATCCGCACCACTTCGGGGCGCACATGAGCGCTTTGCAGTACTGGTGCGCCAAGTGGAGCGGTTCGCACGAGCTGATGTACGCGTTCGCCGAGCAGGCCGCGGCCTCCGCGCCGCAGGGCAGCCTGCTGTCCGTACTGCGCCTCCACGCGCTGATGGAGCACGCGTCCCGGGAGCCCAAGGCGCCGGTGTACCGCCAGCCGTTCGTGCAGGCGGCCGTGGACGCCACCCTGGACGCCGTGGAGTGGGCACCGGCCGGGCATCACCGGCTGCCGACGGTGCGGCACCTGCTGGCGGAGGCCTTGTTCCAGACGGATCGGTACGCGGAGGCCGTCGAGCAGTTCCGGGCGGTCGGCGGATACGTCGGCAGCCCGCCGTGGTCGTACTCCGCCAACCCGGTCAAGGCGTTCGTCTTCGCCCGCACCAACACCTTCGTGGCCTGGGAGAAGGCGGGCTGCCCCGCCCCTCCGCCGCGCGGCCGCGCCCTGGGGTACTGACGCACGCGGCGGGGGCGGGCCGGTTCAGCGCGCCTTGAAGCGTGACGGCGCCTTGGTCGGGTTGCCGCCCGAGGGGAGTTTCTGGCCGGGACAGGTGGCGAGGACCTTCTTCATCGCGGCCTTCTCGGCAGCGGTGACCCACAGGCCGTACTTCTTCTTCACGGCCACCTGCGCGGCGACATAGGTGCAGCGGTAGACCTTGTTCGTCGGGATCCAGGTGGCCGCGTCACCGTCACCCTTGCCCCGGTTGGCACTCGCGTCGACGGCCAGGAGGTTCAGCGGGTCGTTGGCCAGGGCTATGCGCTTGCTGGCGTCCCAGTACTTGGCGCCCTTCTGCCAGGCGTCCGAGAGGGCGACGAGGTGGTCTATGTCGACCAGGCTGCGGCCGCGCTTGTAGGTGACCTCCTTGCCGGAGTAGGGGTCCGGCTCCAGGACTCCGTAGGAGACCTTGCAGTCGCCGTCGCTGAACTTCACCTCCTTCAGGTCCCGCTTGAGTATGTCGTCCCGGGTGTCGCAGGAGTTGGAGTCCGTGTCCGCCCAGGCGGAGCCGAACCTGGCCCGGGAATAACCGGACTTCGGCGCCCTGCCCTTGACGGCCAGCGAGTCGGCGGCGGTCAGCGCCGCTCCCCCGCCGCCCGCGCCCTGGGCTCCCGGACTCCCCTTGTCCTGCAGGTCGGTACAGCCGGCCACCGCGAACACCACGACGGCAGCGGTGACCGCCGCGCCCCTCAGACGCGCCACGTGCGCCCCCTCATGCTTGCCCAGATCCGCCTTCGCACGTGCGGATTCCTGCTGGTCCAACGGTAACTGCCGCGCGGTTCGGGCCAGATAGCACCTAAAAGTGCGTATGCCATCAACTGGCCCTTATCGGCATCCGACTGACGCCCGGAGGGAAGCCCGGACCGCACACCTTCGCGCCCGCTCACTCCCCGCTGCGACCGAATGCCCCCGATGGCACGCCTCACACCTTGCCGTGCCCGAATGCCTCCGGGCCTCCCGGGGCCTTTCGGGGCCTCCGGGGGCCTTTCGAGGGGGACTTGACCTTGACGCCGGTGTCAGGGTCCGACGATCCCGGCATGAGCGAGAACATCCGCCCCCAGACCCCCCGTACCGTCGTCGTCACCGGTGCCGGCACCGGTATCGGCCGCGCCACGGCGCGCGCGTTCGCCGCCGAGGGCGCGCACGTGGTCGCCGTCGGCCGCCGGCCGGGCCCCCTCTCCGAGACCGCCGACGGGCACCCCGGGATCACCGCGCTGCCCGCGGACATCACCGCCGAGGACGGGCCCGGCGCCGTCGTACGGACGGCCTTGGAGCGCTACGGCCGTCTCGACGTGCTCGTCCACAACGCGGCGGTCGTCACCGCCGGCTCCCTGCGCACCTACACCGGCGCGGCCGTGCGGCCGCTGCTGGAGACGAACCTGATCGCTCCCGTGCTGCTCACCCAGGCCGCGCTCCCGGCGCTGGAGGAGAGCCGGGGTGTCGTGGTGAACGTGACGACGGCCGTCGGCCAGCGTGGCTGGCCGACCGGCAACTCCCTGTACGCGGCGGGAAAGGCCGCCCTCGAAGTGCTCACCCGCAGCTGGGCCGTCGAACTGGCACCGCACGGGATCCGGGTGGTCGCGGTGGCCCCGGGCGCGATCGAGACACCGATCGCCGACCACTCCGGGTACACCCCGGAGCAGCGGGCCGCCCTGCGCAAGTGGCAGCTCGACCACACCCCGCTCGGCCGGATCGGCCGTCCCGAGGAGGTCGCCTGGGCCATCACCCGGCTCGCCTCGCCACAGGCCTCGTTCGTGACCGGCGTGGTGCTGCCGGTGGACGGCGGGGCGGTCGTCTCCTGAACCCGACGTCACGGCGTCACGACGTCACGGCGTCACGACGTCACGGCGTCACGACGTCACGGCGTCACGGCGTCACGGCGTCCGAGGGTGCCCGTCAGGCCGTCTCGCCCGCCTCGCGCAGCGCAGCCGCCAGTCGCTCCCGTACCTCCGTCTGTGCCGCTATCCGTGCGTCCAGGACCGCCAGCCGGTCCCGGGCGATCCGCAGGCCCCGCGCCGACGCGCGGCCGACGGTGACCTCGCCGTCCAGGCACGGCAGGAAGGCCCGTACGTCGTCCAGGGTGAGGCCCGCCGCCAGCAGCCGGCGGATGTTGCGGACGCGTACGGTCGTACGGGCGTCGTACGCGCGATAGCCGTTGGCGGCGCGTACGGAGGTGATCAGACCCGCCTGTTCGTAATGGCGCAGGGCGCGCGGCGTCGATCCGGTCGCCCGCGCCAGCTCACCGATCCGCACGTCCCGCGCCCCCGTCACCCGTCACCCGTCACCCGTCACGACCCGAGGATCGAGGCGAGGAACTCACCGACCCAGCCCAGCAGTTCCCGGCCGACCAGCGGCTTGCCGCCCACCTTCGCGGTCTTCGGGCGGGGCACCAGCAGCTGGTGGACGGCCGGCTTGATGACGGTCCCCGGGTACAGGCGCTTGACCCGCAGCTCCTGCGACTCGCGCAACTCCACCGGTGCGAAGCGGATGTTGGTGCCCTGCAGGACGATCTCGCCGACCCCGCACGCGCGGGCGAGCATCCGCAGCCCGGCGACCAGCAGCAGGTTCTCCACCGGCTCGGGCAACTTGCCGTAGCGGTCGGTGAGTTCCTCGCGGACCGCCCTGATGTCCTCCTCCGAGTTGGCGGAGGCGATGGAACGGTAGGCCTGGAGGCGCAGCCGTTCGCCCGGCGCGTAGTCGTGCGGGACGTGTGCGTCGACGGGCAGCTCGATCTTGACCTCGAGCGGCGGCTCCTCCTCGATCTCGCCGGTCTCCAGCTGCCGCCGGTAGTCCGCGACGGCCTCGCCGACCATACGCACGTACAGGTCGAAGCCGACGCCCGCGATGTGCCCGGACTGCTCGCCGCCGAGCAGGTTTCCGGCGCCGCGGATCTCCAGGTCCTTCATCGCCACGTACATGCCGGCGCCCATCTCGGTGTGCTGGGCGATGGTCGCGAGCCGTTCGTGCGCGGTCTCGGTCAGCGGCTTCTCCGGCGGGTACAGGAAGTACGCGTACCCGCGCTCGCGGCCCCGGCCGACACGGCCGCGCAGCTGGTGCAGCTGGGAGAGGCCGAAGGTGTCGCCGCGTTCGACGATGAGCGTGTTGGCGTTGGAGATGTCGATGCCGGACTCGACGATCGTGGTCGAGACGAGGACGTCGAACTTCTTCTCCCAGAAGTCGACGACGACCTGTTCGAGGGCCGACTCCGACATCTGGCCGTGGGCGGTCGCGATGCGCGCCTCGGGGACGATCTCACGGAGCCTCGCCGCCGCGCGGTCGATGGACTCCACCCGGTTGTGGATGTAGAAGACCTGGCCCTCGCGCAGCAGTTCACGGCGGATGGCGGCGCCGATCTGCTTCTCCTCGTACGGCCCGACGAAGGTGAGCACCGGGTGGCGCTCCTCCGGGGGCGTGGTGATCGTCGACATCTCGCGGATGCCGGTGACCGCCATCTCCAGGGTGCGCGGGATCGGGGTGGCGGACATGGTCAGCACGTCGACGTTGGCGCGCAGCTTCTTCAGCTGTTCCTTGTGCTCGACGCCGAAGCGCTGCTCCTCGTCGACGATGACCAGGCCGAGGTCCTTGAACTTGGTCTCCGAGGAGAAGAGGCGATGGGTGCCGATGACGACGTCGACGGCGCCCTCCTTGAGGCCCTCCAGGGTCGACTTCGCCTCGGTGTCGGTCTGGAACCGGGAGAGCGCCTTCACGCTCACCGGGAACTGCGAGTACCGATCGGAGAACGTCCCGAAGTGCTGCTGCACCAGCAGGGTGGTGGGGACGAGGACGGCAACCTGCTTGCCGTCCTGTACGGCCTTGAAGGCGGCCCGTACGGCGATCTCGGTCTTGCCGTAGCCCACGTCGCCGCAGACCAGGCGGTCCATGGGGACGGACTTCTCCATGTCCTCCTTGACCTCGGCGATGGTGGTGAGCTGGTCGGGGGTCTCCGCGTACGGGAAGGCGTCCTCCAGTTCGCGCTGCCAGGGCGAGTCGCCGGCGAAGGCGTGGCCGGGGGCGGCCATGCGCGCGCTGTAGAGCTTGATCAGGTCGGCGGCGATCTCCTTGACGGCCTTCTTGGCGCGCGCCTTGGTCTTCGTCCAGTCCGCGCCGCCCAGGCGGTGCAGGGTGGGGGCCTCGCCGCCGACGTACTTGGTGATCTGCTCCAGCTGGTCGGTGGGGATGTACAGCCGGTCGCCGGGCTGGCCGCGCTTGGCGGGGGCGTACTCCACGACCAGGTACTCGCGGGTGGCGCCCTGGACGGTGCGCTGCACCATCTCGATGTAGCGGCCGACGCCGTGCTGCTCGTGCACGATGTAGTCGCCCGGCTCCAGGGTGAGCGGGTCGATGGTCTTGCGGCGGCGGGCCGGCATCCGGGCGCCGTCCTTGCCGGCCGCCTTCTGGCCGGACAGGTCGGTCTCGGTGAGGACGGCGAGCCTGAGCGCCGGGTCGACGAAGCCGTAGTCGATCGAGCCGCACGACACGTGCACGACCGAGGGGCTCAGCTCTCCCAGGTCGACGTCGAGGCGGGCCGCGATGCCCTCGCCGCCGAGCACCTCGACCGTGCGGGAGGCGGGACCGTGACCCTCGGTGACGAACACCGTGCGCCAGCCGTCGGCCAGCCAGCCCTTGGTGTCGGCGAGGGCCTTCGCGGTGTCGCCGCGGTAGGTCTCGGGGGCGTGCATGCCCAGCTTGAGGGTGTCGGCCGCCAGCTCCTCGTCCGCCGCGAACGGCGACACCGACCACCACATCATGTCCAGCCCGCGCGCGCGGTCACGGACGTCCGCGATCGACCACAGGGAGGCCGCGCCGACGTCGATGGGGGCCTCGCCGCCGCCCGCGGTGGCCGCCCAGGACGCCTGCAGGAACTCCTGGCTCGTGGCCACCAGGTCGGCGGCGCGCGTGCGGACCCGCTCCGGGTCGCACACGACGGCCATCGCGCCCTTGGGCAGCACGTCGAGCAGCAGTTCCATGTCGTCGACCAGGACCGGGGCGAGGGACTCCATGCCCTCGACCGCGATCCCCTCGGCGATCTTGTTGAGGAGTTCGCCGAGCTCGGGGTGCTCCTCGGCGAGGGCACGCGCGCGTGCGCGGACGTCCTCGGTCAGCAGCAGCTCGCGGCAGGGCGGTGCCCACAGGCCGTGCTCGGCGACCTCCAGGGAGCGCTGGTCGGCGACCTTGAAGTAGCGGATCTCCTCGACGTCGTCGCCCCAGAACTCGACGCGCAGGGGGTGCTCCTCGGTGGGCGGGAACACGTCCAGGATGCCGCCGCGTACGGCGAACTCGCCGCGCCTCTCGACGAGCTCCACGCGCGCGTAGGCGGCCGCGGCGAGGGCTTCGACCACCTCGTTCAGATCGGCGCTCTGCCCGGTGCGCAGCGCCACCGGCTCCAGGTCGCCGAGGCCCTTGACCTGCGGCTGGAGCACGGATCGTACGGGTGCGACGACGACGGAGACCGGGCCGGTCTCGGGGTCGTCGGAGCTGGGGTGGGCGAGGCGGCGCAGGACGGCGAGGCGGCGGCCGACGGTGTCGCTGCGGGGGCTGAGGCGCTCGTGCGGGAGCGTCTCCCAGGAGGGGTACTCCGCGACGCCCTCGGAGGGCAGGAGCGTGCGCAGGGCCGCGGCCAGGTCCTCGGCCTCGCGGCCGGTGGCGGTGACCGCGAGCACGGGGCGGCCGGCCTCGCGGGCCAGGGCGGCGACCGCGAGGGGGCGGGCCGCGGGGGGGCCGACCAGGTCGACGTGCATGCGGTTGCCGTCCGCGGCCGCCTTGATCGCTTCCGCGAGGGCGGGGTCCTTGACGACGACGTCGAGCAGACCGTGCAGGCTCATTCAGGGCGGCTTTCGTCGGGGGGTGGGCAACGCGAAGTGCCCGGCGCGGGCTGCGACCGGGGGGTCTCCAGCGTACGACTACGCGGGCGCGGGTGCCGGGGCTGTGGATAACCTCCGTCGCCCTGTGAGGTGCCGCGCGTCCCGGCGGCCGTACCAGGGGGCTCCGCCCCCTGGACCCCCGAAGCCTATGCCCACCCACCACCCGACTCGGTCGATCAAGAGGCCGGGCTCGAAAGACAAAAACGTGCCCACCACCCGACTCGGTCGATCGAGAGGCCGGGCTCGAAAGACAAAGCGAAGGACAAAGCGAAGGACAAAGGCGTGACCGCCGCGCGACGCGGTCGGTCGGGAAGCCGGGCTCGGAAAGCAGAACAAGACGTGCCCGGCACCCGACCCGGGCTCGGAGAGCGAAGACGTACTCGGCTGGCGCGACGGCGTCCGGCGCCGATGGGTCCCTTCGGGCTCCCCCGGCGCCGTTCTTGTCCACAGGTCGGGTGATGTCCCGGTTCGATCGATAAGGTGCGTGGCACTGTCACACAGAATCCGGGGGGAAACGGTGCAGAGCACAGGAGAATCGCCGGCCGAGGAGCCGACGCCGAGCACTCCCGCCGGGGTATTCCGGTTCATGGAGGCCTCGTACGCGTCCGGAAGCAATCCGCGCAGCATCCACGAAGGCTTCTCCGTCCTCGACTTCGAGCTGAGGTTCCTGGCGCTGACGGCCGCCGCGACGGTACGGGCGGCTGGACTGCCGGCCGCGTTCGTCGGCCGTTCCCCCGGCCTCGGCGAGTGGACCGGCTACCTGCGGCGCGCCCGTCAGCAACTGGACAACTGCGCGACGGCGCCGGCCGGCCGCGTGGGCCAAGCCGTCGGCAAGGTCCTGGACCTCTACGACCAGGGTGTTCCGGGTGCCCCCAGGGAACTGCGCGATCTCAAGCGGCTGCGCGACCACATCAGCCACGGGGGGCCGCTGCCGGCCGGGGAAACCGAACTGGCCACGCTGGACGAGCTGGTCCACTCCATCGCGGACGCGGTCACGGAGTCCCTGATCCCTGCCGAACTGGTACTCCACGAGGGCGACTCAGGGGAACTGCGGCCGTCGTTCGTCTGGGATGGCGACGAAGTGTCGCTCTGGCCGTTCCTCCACATGAAGCCCAGTGGCGTGTGGCATCTCTTCTCCAAGTTCACCCGCGCGCACCCCACCTTCCTCTGTTTCGGGGGTGGATCGGTGAACAGCTCTCCCTCCGACGAAGCGGTCCACTCGGCGCTGCACCCCCTTCTCAAGCCGAAGAAGACGGAGAACGGCACCCTGGAATACTTCGTCAAGGATGTCGAGCAGGATCTCGGCGGCTTCGCCGACGACGACTCCGAGCCCGTCTACGCCGATCACGACCAGGGTTTCGAGTTCTACTGGGACAAGGCGACCGGTGAGGGCACGGGAACCCAGCCCCGCCGGGACTACTTCCGGCTGGGCCCGAACAACACCCGTCAATGGCGAGCGGAGTCGGGCTGGGTCCCGTACACCGAATATCTGCGCTCCCTGGCCAACTGGCCGGTGGTCGCGACTCGTCTGCGGCAGAAGCTGGAGCAGTTGGAGCGCCAGCTGGCAGAGGAGGAGCGGGACTCCCTGGGCTGGGTCTCCCGGGAACGCGTCACCACCCGGATGGCCAAGGTCGTCGTCTCCGACATGGACGGCAGCCATGAGGAGTCGCCCCAGACCTTCGACGCGCTCATCGACGGTGTCGACCAGGACCTCCAGGCCAACCGGGGCCAGACGCAAGTGGTCTTCATCAACGGCGAGGCGGGGATCGGCAAGACGCGGGCGATGCTCGACGCGGCGAAGACCCGCACGCTGGAGGTCGAGCGGGCACTGCACGCGGGCGAATCCTCCGACCGGGCCCTGTTCCTGTACGTCCGTTCCACCGGCCAGGTACTCGACAGCCTCCGCACCGTGGTGGACAGCGCCGTCGCATCGACCCGGAACCTCACCGACAAGGGCGTCAAGGCACTGTGCCGCAACGGGTTGATGACCCTCCTCATCGACGGGTTCGACGAGCTGCTGGGCGGAGTGGGATACAGCGACGCGATCGGGTCGCTACGGCCCTGGCTGGACGAGCTCGGCGGCCGGGGCGTCGTGGTGGTGTCGGCCAGGTCCTCCTACTACATGGGCCAGTACCGCTCCAGCGTCGAACGCGCCAACGAGCAGGGCATGCCCTTCGTACGCCACCGTGTGGCAACGGTGCAACGCTGGTCGCCCCAGGACGTCACGTCGTTCCTGGACGAGTACGGAGTCCCGCGCGAGAGCCTGGACCGGCTGTCCGAGCCCGACCGGCAGCTGCTGGGGCTGCCCTTCTTCGCGCACGCGTTCGCGGAGATGACGCTCAACCCCGACGAGAGAGCGATAAAGAGCAACGCGCTCGCCGAGCGACTGCTCGACAAGTACGTGGCGCGCGAGGAGCGCAAGCTGACCGGTCAGGGGGACGCCGCCCTCCTGACCAGCGCCGAACTACGGCGCATGTTCGAATACGTCGCGGAGTTCATGGCAACCCACGAAGAACGCGAGGCGGACATCGGCGAGCTGCAGGAGGCGGCCCAGTACGCCATCGAAGACGAACTGTCCTCCCGGCGCCACCTCAAGCAGCGGCTGCCCGTACTCTGCGGACTCACGGCGGCTTCGGACGACACGTCCGCCTCACGTTTCCGTTTCCAGCACGAGCTGTTCTTCGACCAGTTCCTGGCCGGCGCCGCGAGCACCTATCTCCTGGAGGGACACACCGCCCTGTTCCAGGGGATGCTCAAGGAGTCCCCTTGGCGGTCCGCCACCGTCACGGGGGTCGTCGCCGCGGCCGGGCAGGCGCGTGTCGCCCGCGCAGTCGCTGACTTCGCGCCCCGCATCCAGCGCACGGAACAGCAGATCGAGTCCACCGTCGCGGCCACCAACCTCGGCGCCCTGTGGGGAGCCGTGATCAAGGAGACGGGCCATATGCCGAGCGCGGACATACACAACGCCGTGTTCGCGGACGAACTCGACCTGTCCAAGGTCCAGGACGTGGACACACGCATCGTCGGATGCGAGCTCGCCGGGCTGGTCCTGCCCACGTCAGGCGGCTGGACCCTGCGGCTCGACAACACCAGCGTCAAGAAGATCAGGGTGAGCGGCTCGCCGTCGGACCTCGCCGGGTTGCGCGGGGTGCGCCACTCCGATCTGGTGGAGCTGCTGCTTCCCAACAAGTTCCTGTACCGCAGGGAGCACATCCTCGACGCCCTGCGACGCTACGGAGCAGAGGTCTCCGACACAGAGGACAGGGACGACAACCTTCCGCCCGTCGAGGTGCTGGCCGCACGCCACTATCTGACGACGATGGTCCGGCGTGTGGAGAAGTCCGTCATTCTCCGCAACGACTACCAGCCGGAGGACGCCCGGCTGAAGTGGACCCAGGAATACGGCCCGGACATCTGGAAGAGGTTCGTCAACGAGCTTCTGGACACGAAGCTGGCCCACGACGACACCTTCTCGGCCAGCGGGGAGCGCAAGTTCAGGCTCCGGCTGAAGTGCAGCGCGGCCGCGATCCTCGCCAACGACGGAACGCGCCCGGGCACGGAGGAGTTCTGGAACCGGCTCGAAGCGAGCTGACTTCCCCGGCAGCCGAAGAGCCCGGCGCCGTGGAGTCCCTCAGGACTCCCCGGCGCCGGGCGTTCCCCCGCAACCCCCGTATGCGGTGGTCTTCCGGGTTGGTTCAGTCCGTCGCGATCGCGTTCAGGACGTTCATGCGGCCCGCGCGGAACGCCGGGATCAGGGCGGCGAACAGGCCCACGAAGGCCGAGCCGACGAAGACCCCGATGATCGTCGGCCAGGGGATCTCCAGGACCTTCAGGCCCTGCAGGGCGAGCAGCTTCTGGGCCGTGGCGCCCCAGCCCATGCCCAGTCCGAGGCCCAGCAGGGCGCCGAAGAGGGCGATCACCACGGACTCCATGCGGATCATGCGGCGCAGCTGGCGGCGGGAGAGGCCGATCGCCCGCATCAGGCCGATCTCCCTCGTCCGCTCGACCACCGACAGGGCCAGGGTGTTCACGACACCGAGGACCGCGACGATGATCGCCAGGGCGAGCAGGCCGTAGATCAGGTTCAGCAGCTGGCCGATCTGGTCCTTGAGCGCCTGCTTGTAGTCGGTCTGGTCGCGCACGGTGTACTGCGGGTAGTCGTGCAGCGCGGACTTGAGCGACTTGTACGCGGCGTCCTGCCGCCCGTCCTCGGCGGTGGCGAAGACCAGGTCGTCGAGCGGCATCTTGGCGGCCGGCACGTACTTGGCGAGCGTGGTGATGTTCGTGTACTTGGATCCGGCGTCGATGAGGCCGTCGCTGCTGGTGATCGCCCGGACCGTGAGGTGGGCCGTGCGGCCGTCCTTGAACTTCACGGCGATCTTCGAGCCGAGGTGGATGCCGTGCGCCTTGGCGAACTTGTCGTACACGGACATCGAGTCGGGCAGGTAGGCGTCCTTGAGGTCACCGGCGACGGTCTTGGTGCGCAGGTCGGTCGCGTACGTCGGGTCGGCCGCCGTGATGTCGGTGTCCTTGAGGGTCTTGCCGTCGGGCGTGGTGTAGTCGGCGGTGGTCGTGCGGTACTCGGTGACCCGCGCGAGTCCCGGCACGTCCTTGACGGCCTTGACCGCCTGCGGGGTGATCCGCTGGCCGCTGTCGGACTGGATGATGAAGTCCGTGCCGACGGTCTTGTCGAGCTGGTCGCTCGCGGAGGCCACCATGGAGGAGCCGACCACCGAGAGGCAGGCGACCAGCGCGAGCCCGATCATCAGGGCGGCGCCCGTGGCGCCGGTGCGGCGCGGGTTGCGCAGCGCGTTGCGTTCGGCCATGCGTCCGACCGGGCCGAACATCCGCAGCAGGACGGCGCCCAGGACCCGTACGACACCGCCCGCGAGCAGCGGGCCGATGACGACGAACCCGATGAGGGAGAGGACGATGCCGAGGCCGAGCCAGGCCGAGCCCTCCTTGGCCTGCTCCGTGGCCGAGGCCAGGTAGAGGCTGTAGCCGCCCGCGCCGGTCAGCACCAGGCCGACCAGGGCGCGTATGCGGCCCGCCCTGGCGTCGGCGGGGGCGCCCGCGTCGCGCAGCGCGGCCATCGGGGAGACCTTGCCGGCGCGGCGCGCGGGCAGGTAGGCGGCGAGGACGGTGACGACGACGCCGAGGAGCAGGCCGAACACCGGGGTCGTCCAGGCGACCGTCAGATCGCTGGTCGACAGGTGCATACCCATGGACCCCATCAGCTTCATCAAGCCGACCGCGATGCCGACGCCCGCGCCGACGCCCAGGATCGAGCCGACCACACCGAGCAGCAGGGCCTCGACGAGCACGGATCGGTTGACCTGGCCGCGGCTGGAGCCGACGGCCCGCATCAGGCCGATCTCGCGGGTGCGCTGGGCGACCAGCATCGAGAAGGTGTTGATGATCAGGAAGATGCCGACCAGGAAGGCGATCCCGGCGAAGCCGAGCATCGCGTACTTCATGACGCTCAGGAAGCTCTCGACGTCCTTCTGGTTGGCGTCGGCGGTCTCCTTGGCGGTCTGCACCTTGTAGGCGGAGCCGAGTTCGCCGATCACGTTCTTCTTCAGCTGCGGGTCGGTCACCCCGGACGCGGCCGTCACGTTGACATTGGTGAAGACGCCGGTCTGCCCGACGAGCGCCTGCTGGGCGGTCCTGGTGTCCAGGTAGAAGATCGCGGCACCGGGGTTGGTGACGGTGAAGTCGGCGATGCCAAAGATCTTCGCGGTGTGCGTGCCGACCGCGCTGATGACGGCGAGTTCGTCGCCGAGCTTCAGGTGGTGCTTGTCGGCGGTGTCGGCGTCCACCATGATCTGGCCGGAGTTCTCCGGCGCCGCACCGGAGGTGATCTTCATGGTGCGGGCGTCGTTGGAGTTCCAGCTCCCGACGATGGTCGGCGCGCCGCTGGACGGCGACATGCTGTCCTTGTCCGCGTTCACGACGGTCACGGACGTCGAGAAGACCGTCCCCTCGGCCGCCTTGACGCCGGCCGCCGCGCGGACCTTGGTGACCACCGAGGCCGGCATGACCGGCGGCCTGCCGTTGTCGGAGGTCGTCTGCCCGGTGTCGGAGGCGCCCTTGGCGCTGACCGTGACGTCGGAGGAGGTCGCCGCGAACAGCTTGTCGAACGTCGTGTTCATGGTGTCGGTGAACACCAGCGTGCCGCACACGAACGCCACCGACAGCAGGACGGCGACCGCCGACAGGGCCATGCGCCCCTTGTGCGCGAAGAAGTTGCGCATCGAGGTCTTCATGACGGTCATGACGTACGCCCCCGCGCGTCGAAGTCCTTCATGCGGTCCAGGACGGTGTCCGCGGTCGGCTTGAACATCTCGTCGACGATCCGGCCGTCGGCGAGGTAGAGCACGCGGTCCGCGTAGGAGGCGGCGACCGGGTCGTGCGTGACCATCACGATCGTCTGGCCCAGCTCGTCCACGGAGCGGCGCAGGAAGCCGAGGACCTCCGCGCCCGCGCGGGAGTCGAGGTTTCCGGTCGGCTCGTCACCGAAGATGATCTCGGGGCGGGCGGCGAGGGCGCGCGCCACGGCCACGCGCTGCTGCTGACCGCCCGAGAGCTGCGTGGGACGGTGCTTGAGCCGGTCCGCGAGCCCCACGGTGTCGACGACGCGCCCCAGCCACTCCTTGTCGGGCTTGCGGCCGGCGATGTCCATGGGGAGCGTGATGTTCTCCAGCGCGTTCAGCGTCGGCAGCAGGTTGAACGCCTGGAAGATGAAGCCGATCCGGTCCCGGCGCAGCTTCGTGAGCTTCTTGTCCTTCAGGCCGGTGATCTCGGTGTCGTCCAGGTAGATCTGACCGCTCGTCACGGTGTCGAGCCCGGCGAGGCAGTGCATCAGGGTGGACTTTCCGGACCCCGAGGGGCCCATGATCGCGGTGAACTGCCCCCGCGCGATGTCCACGTCGACATGGTCCAGGGCGACGACACGGGTCTCTCCGGCGCCGTACGCCTTGACGACCTGCCGCGCCCGCGCGGCAACGGCCGTACGCCCTCCAGTACCCCCGTGCCTGGGAATGGTCACAGCCGATGTCACGGTATGTCTCCTAAGTCGGTCAGCCAATGAGCAGCACTGTGCTGCGCCTTGCTGCGAAGTGGTTGGTACGCCGATGAGTCTGTCCGTACGCGGCCCGTCCCGCGCTGGTGCGAAGCCCCGTCTTTCCGGGGGGAAAACCCCACCCCCGCCGGTTCGGTCAACCACCCCCGGCGGCGTAAAGCCAGGTTAAGGACGAGTGGGGTGCCGTCTCGTCCTCCGGCGGTACGAACCCTCCCCGAGCCGTAGTACGGAGAACCCCCTAGGGGACGTCCACCGCCGGGTGGAGCCTTTCTCAGGGTCGCGCTCCACCCACCGGCCCAGGCAGCGTCCACCCTCCCGTCGCGTGAGGGTCAAGTGGACGCCCGCTCCGGCCAGGTGGCCGCGGACTTCCACCAGGTGGACGCGTACTCCCGCCGCGCCGGAGCGGATGGGAAGCTGTCGTACGCGACATAGATACATGAGGAACACATCGGGAGGGGATCCGGCGTGGGGAACACCAAACCCGCGATACGCACGGCGGGACGCGAGGCCGCGACGGGCCGGCGGGGGGCCGTGGTGGCCGCCCTGATGCTCGCCATGGCGCTGGCGGCGCTCGACTCCACCGTCGTCTCCACCGCCGTACCCCAGATCGTCGGCGACCTCGGCGGCTTCTCGGTCTTCTCCTGGCTCTTCTCCGGCTACCTGCTGGCCGTCACCGTGACGCTGCCGGTGTACGGCAAGCTCTCCGACACCTTCGGCCGCAAGCCGGTGCTGGTCGCGGGCGCCGCGGTGTTCCTGCTGGGGTCGCTGCTGTGCGCGGTCGCCTGGAACATGGGCGCGCTGATCGCGTTCCGGATCGTGCAGGGCCTCGGCGGCGGGGCGCTGCAGGGCACCGTGCAGACCCTCGCGGCCGACCTGTACCCGCTCGAGGAGCGCCCGAAGATCCAGTCGAAGCTGTCCACGGTGTGGGCGGTGTCGGCGGTCGCCGGACCGGGGCTCGGCGGGGTGCTGGCCGCGTACGCGGACTGGCGGTGGATCTTCCTCGTCAACCTGCCGATCGGCGTGGCCGCGCTCTGGCTGATAGTGCGTCACCTCCACGAGCCGAAGCGCGCGCCGCGCACGCCCCCGCGGGTGGACTGGGCGGGTGCGCTGGCGGTCTTCGCGTGCGGGGGCGTGCTGCTGACGGCGCTCGTGCAGGGCGGAGTGGCGTGGGCGTGGTGGTCCGCGCCGTCGTGCGCGCTGTTCGCCACCGGGTTCGCGCTGGTGGGAGTCGTGATGTGGATCGAGCGCCGGGCGGCGGAGCCGATCATCCCGGGGTGGGTGTGGCGGCGCCGTACGATCGCGGCCGTCAACCTCGCGCTCGGCGCGCTGGGCCTGCTGATGGTGGCGCCGACGGTGTTCCTGCCGACGTATGCGCAGTCGGTCCTCGGGCTCGCGCCGGTGGCCGCCGGGTTCGTACTGTCGGTCTGGACGCTGAGCTGGCCGATCTCCGCGGCCCTCAGCCAGCACGTGTACCGGCGGATCGGCTTCCGCGACACCGCGCTGCTCGGCATCGGCGCGGCCGCGCTGATCCTGTTCGCGTTCCCCTTCCTGCCCTATCCGGGGTCGGCCTGGCAGCCGACGCTGCTGATGCTCCTGCTCGGCGGCGCGCTGGGCCTGTTCCAGCTGCCGCTGATCGTGGGCGTGCAGTCGACGGTGGGCTGGGAGGAGCGGGGCACGACGACCGCGTCGGTGCTGTTCTGCCGGCAGACCGGCCAGACGATCGGGGCGTCGGTGTTCGGCGCGGTCGCCAACGGGGTGCTGGCCGCGCGGCTGGGCGGCGCGGGCGACCTCGACTCCGTCACGCGCACGCTGGACGACGGAACGGCCACCGAGGCCACCCGCCACGCCATCGCGGACGCGGTCCACGCCGTCTACTTCGGGGCGGCGTGCGCGGCGGCACTGGCGTTCCTGGTGCTCCTGTCGGTGGCACCGCGACGCTTCCCGGTCCTCAAAGACTGACTCGCGTCCCGGCGTTAACGCGGGTAACACCCGAGGTCAGACACGTTCGCGTGAAGTAAGCGCGTACCGACCGGCCAGTTGCCGAAAACGGCCGCACACCCCGGATACCTGCGAGTAACGTGCGTCCCCCGCTCCCTCCTCTCCCTGCGGTCCGCCGCCACGGACCCGAGCCATGCAAGGAGCACCGGGATGTCCTACGACCCTTCCCCGACCGAGCCGTCCCACCTCACCTACCCCTGGCAGCCGCTGCCGCCCCAGCCGCCGAGACCCCGGCACGTGCCGCACCGGGAGCCGGTCGGGCACCACAGCGACCTGCGGGTGCTGCGCGGCGCCTACCGCCTCCAGCGGCGCACCGCGACCCTCACCGCGCTCGGCTACTTCACGCTCTTCCTGGTGCTGTCGGCGTTCGCCCCGCGCGTGATGACCAGCACGGTCGCCGACGGCGTACCCGCAGGACTGCTCCTCGCACTCCTCCAGCTCCCCGTCACCTGGCTGGCGATCGCCCTCTACGAGCACACCGCGCGCCGCCACGTCGACCCGCTGGCCGACCGCATCCGCAGGACCGCCGAACTGGACGCCAGGCGCGGGGCCGCACGGTGACCGGCTTCAGCGGCTCCGCCCAGTCCATGTCCCTGGTCGCCTTCACCGTCGTCGCCACGCTCACCCTCCTGCTGTGCGTGATGACCGGCCCGGACCGCGACGACCTCGACGAGTTCTACACCGGCTACGGCTCCCTCTCCCCGCTGCGCAACGGCCTGGCCATCGCCGGCGACTACATCTCCGGGGCCGGCGTCCTCGCCACCGGCGGCGTGATCGCCCTGTGCGGCTACGACGGCGTCGTCCTCGCCCTCAGTACGGCCCTGTCGCTGATGCTGCTGATGTTCCTGCTGGCCGAACCGCTGCGCAACGCGGGCCGGTTCACCATGGGCGACGCGCTGGCCCGCCGGATGCCCGGCCGGTCGGTACGGATCGCGGCCTGCGCGGTGACCATCGCCGCCCTGCTGCCGCTGATGCTGGTCCAGCTGGCCGGCGCCGGCCAGCTGATGGCCTTCGTCCTCGGCTTCTCCAACGAGACCGTGCAGACCGGCTGTGTCATCGGCCTCGGCGCCCTGATGATCAGCTACGCGGCCATCGGCGGCATGAAGGGCACCGCCCTCATCCAGATCCTGAAGATCGTGACCCTGCTCGGCTCCGGCACCGTCGTCGCCCTGCTGATCCTGCACCGCTTCGACTGGGACCCGGGCGCCCTGCTCACCGCGGCGGCCGGCGGCAGCGGCGCCGGCCGTGCCTTCCTGCACTCGGGCCTCCAGTTCAGGGGCGGCCCGGCACCCCGCCTGGACATGATCAGTTCGGAACTGACCATCGTCCTCGGCGGCGCCTGCCTGCCGCACATCACCATGCGCATGTACACCGCCTCCAGCGCCCGCCAGGTCCGCCGGTCGATGTCCTGGGCCGTGTCGTGCGTGGCCCTGTTCGTGCCGGTCGTCAGCGTCGTCGGCTTCGGCGCCACCGCCCTGGTCGGCCGCGCCGCCATCGCCGCCGCCGACCCGCAGGGCAACACCGCCTACCTGCTGGGCTCCCGCGCGGCCTTCGGATCCGACGTCTCGACGGCGGAGACCCTGCTCTTCACCACCGTCACCACGGCGATCTTCCTGACCCTGCTCGCCTCCGTCGCCGGCATGATCCTCGCCTGCGCCAACTCCCTCGCCCACGACGTCTTCGCGACCCGCGTCCAGGACATGCCGGCCCGCCGTGAGATGACCCTGGCCCGCGTCTCCGCGCTCGCCATAGGAGTCCCCACGATCCTGCTGGCGACCCTGGTGCAGCACCACAGCCTGCAGCCCCTGATCACCCTCTCCTTCTGCCTCGGTGCCTCCGCCCTCGCCCCGGCCCTGGTCTACGGCCTCTTCTGGCGCCGCTACACCCGCGCCGGCCTGATGTGCACCCTCGTCGGCGGCACCCTCACCGTGCTGCTCCTGATGCCCGGCACGAACCTGGTCTCGGGCTCGCCGGGCGCCGCCTTCCCGCACGCCGACTTCAACTGGTTCCCCTTCACCACCACCGGCCTCGTCTCCATCCCGGCCGGCTTCTTCCTGGGCTGGCTGGGGACGGTCGCCTCCGGCCGGCGCAGGGCCGCGGAACAGCGACGGCAGTACGAGGCCGTGGAGGGGTGGATCCTCGCGGGGGCGGTACGGAGAGGGAGCTGAGCGCTCCCCGGGAAGTACCGCGGGCGTTCCGCCCGAAAGTGCCGCGATGTGTTGTCGGTCGGCTGCGGCGCCGTCGTGGCTGGTCGCGCAGTTCCCCGCGCCCCTTTCGGGGCGCTTCCGCGAGCTGCGGCGCCGTTGTGGCTGGTCGCGCCCACGCGGCGGGAGCCGCATATCGATACAGCCCCGCGCCCCTTCGGGGCGCTGCCGAGCGGTTATTCCGCCGTCGCTCGCCCCGTCAGGGACATGAGGCTGTCCCGCATGTGGTCCATGTGCGCCTGGACGTCGTCCCAGGTCTCGCCGTGCTCGCGCAGCACCCGCTCGGTCTCCCGCGCGATGCGCTCCTCCCGGACCCGGGCCTCCGCGAGGAGCTCGGTGGCACGCGCGTGTGCCTCCTCCTGGGAGCGGCGGGCCGACTCCTCGGCCTCGACCAGGGCCCGCTCCGCCTCCGCCAGGGCGGCCTCGGCGCGGGCGATGCGTTCGGCGTTGTGCGCGTCGACCGCGGCGGCGCGCGCGGCCTCCTCGCGCTCCTCCTCGGCCCAGCGTTCGGCGTGCTCCTTGACCAGTTCGGCGAGCATCCCGGTGGTGCGCTGCCGCACCTCGCGCAACGCCGAAAGGGCCTCGCCCCGCCGCTCCTTGGCCTCCAGGCGGGCGCCGATGCGGATGTCGTCCGCTTCGGCGCGCGCCGCGAGGAGCCACTGGCGGGCCCGTTCCTCGGTGTCCGCGCGGAGCGCGTCGGCCTGCTCCTGCACCGCACAGCGCGCGCTGTCGGCACGCTCCGCGGCCTCCGCGACCCCGTCCGTCAGCGCCCGCCGGGCGCCCTCGTGCAGGGCCTTCGCCTCCTCCACCACGAGCCGGAACACCCGGTGCGCGCGGTCCCCGAGCGCCTCGTACGTCTGCGGAGGAAGTTGCTCGACCTCGGCGCGCAGCCGCCCGGCCTCCGCCTCCATGTCCTTGGCGAGCACGGTGAGCCGCGCGGCACGCTCCCACGCCGCGTCCCGGCCCTCGCAGAGCTCCGCCATGAACGTGTCGACCTGATCGGGGCGGTAGCCACGCCCCCGGACGGTCACGAAGTCGTACGGCGACATCGATGCGCTGCTCACCTGGAACCCCTCTCCGCCGGACCCGCACGAAATGATGATTTCGCGGACATCTTGATGGATCGGACGTAAGTGTTCATAACGCGACACTCCGCATGCCGCTCTCGAAACACCGCACGCCACGCCGGGGGACGGCAAGCACGTCAGGGGGCGTGCACGCTCAGCCGCGCGCCCTGCGGTAGCGGGTCAGCACCAAGGCGCCCGCTCGTTCCGCCGCCAGGCACTCCAGTTCGGCGGGCGGGCCGCCGGCCGGGAACAGCGGCCGGCCGGTGCCAAGGACGGTGGGGAAGGTCAGCAGCCAGTACTCGTCGACCAGGTCGGCGGCCGCCAGAGCGTGGACGACACCGAGGCTGCCCATGACGACCACGTCCCGCTGCTCGGTCTTGACGGCGTCCAGGAGATCGCCGTCGACGAGACGGGAGTTCGCCCACGCGGACACGTCGGTCAGGGTGCGGGAGGCGACCAGCTTCGGCGCGGCGTTCAGGCGCGCGGAGGACGGGTCGTCGCGGCCCGGCCACAGCTTCGAGAAGGCCTCCCAGGTGGACCGCCCCAGCAGTACGACCCCCTCGTCCAGGGTGCGGCCCAGGCCGAACCTGTCCCCGGAGATCTCCTCCGGGCCGAACCGGAAGAGCCAGCCGCCGTACGGCGTGCCCTCGGTGCCGTCCGGGTCGGACACGATCCCGTCCAGGGTGGTGAATTGGATGACGACAACGCTCATGACGGTTGTCCCTTCGCTCGATGGTCACCGGTACATACCGGCGGCACCGGGCGGGCTCATCGCCGTCCCGGGAACTTCTTTCCCGATCGTCTCAGCCGGCGGGAGCCACAGGCGGCTGAGCCGGCGCGCACGCCGTCAGCACGCGCGGGTCCGTGAACACCACGTTGCGCGCGACCCGGCCGCCGCCGGTGACCGTGAGGACCTGCACGGAGTGCAGCCGGTGCCCGCCGCCCGGCTCCGGGGCGTACGCGACGAGCGCGGGCTGTCCGCCCGCGGTGAGGGAGCGCGTGCGCCAGCCGGTGCCACGGAGCCGGAACACCCGCTCCATGAACAGGCCGTAGTCGCCGCGGCCCCGGTACCAAAGCGGCAGCGGCGGCATCTCCAGCACCGCGTCGTCGGTGAGCAGCCGCACCAGCGCGGGCACATCGGCCGCCTCGAACGCCTGTTGGTACCTCAGGACCGCCGCCCGCACCTCGGGATCGTCCGGCTCGCTCACCTCGTCCGCCCCGCCCGCCCCCGCGAGCGCGGCGCGCGCCCGCTGAAGTGCGCTGTTCACGGCCGGGACCGAGGTCTCCAACTGGTCGGCGACCTCCGCGGCACTGAACTCCAGCACCTCGCGCAGCACCAGCACCGCCCGCTGCCGCGCGGGCAGCAGCTGGAGCGCCGCCACCAGCGCGAGCCGCAGATCGGTGCGCGCCTCCACGTCGAAGCGCGCGTCCGGGAACGGCTCCAGCCACGGCACGTCCGGCGCGGGCGTGAGCGGCGCCTCCGGGTCCGCACCAGGTGCCCCGAGCCCCGACGGCAACGGCCGCCGCACGCGCCCCTGGAGCGCCGTCAGGCACACGTTCGTCGCGATCCGGTACAGCCAGGTCCGCACGGACGCCCGCGCGGGGTCGTAGCGCTCACGCGCCTTCCAGGCCCGCAGCATGGTCTCCTGCACCAGGTCCTCGGCCTCGTGGAACGAGCCCAGCATCCGATAGCAGTACGCCACCAACTCGCCCCGGTACGGCTCGAAGTCCATCCGCCCATCATGCCCGCGCGGTACGACAGTGGGGCACGCGCGCGTGGGGGGCCGGTCCGGTCTCCCGACCCGACCGGCCCCCGTACGGCCGTCCTACCCCCGCGCTAGAGCAGCCCGTCCCACATCTGCTCCAGCAGCACCGACCACCAGCTCTCCGGCGAGCCGAGCGCCGCCGGGTCCAGGGAGGCCAGCTGGGCCTGGAAGTCGACGGTCCAGCGGCCCGCCTGCTCCTGGTTCAGGCCGAACCTGAGCCGCCACATCCGGCCCAGCAGGGCCAGACAGCGGGCGAACTCCGGCAGCCCCGTGTTCACGAACTGCGGCGGCACGGACGCCCCGCCCGGCCCCGCCTCCACGGGCACGGCCACGATGTTCGCGGTGCCGTACTGCACACAGACCGCCTTGCCGAAGTCGGTCCCCATGACGAGGTACGACGCCGCGTCCGGCGCCGGCTGCAACCCGCGCTCCTGCGCCAGCTCCGCCAGCGTCGGCACCGGACGGCCCGGCTGCGCCTGCGCCCAGAAGAACGGCCCCATGTCCAGCGGCAGCCCCGCCGCCACCAGCGTGTGCGCCACGATCGGCGGCACACCCTGCCGCGACACCGCCGCCTGCTCGAACCGGAACACGCCAGGACCGAACGCCGCCGCCAGCTCCTGCGCGATCGCCTCCGGCGGGATCGGCGGCGCCGCCTGCACCTGCGGCAACGGCGCCCGCACCGGCGCGGGCCGCGCGGGACCCGCCGCCACCTGGTGCAACTCGCCCTGATGCGCCAGCAACTGCCGCATCCCCTGCTGCCGGCTCGCGTGGTCCGTCCCGTACGGTGCGATGCTCGCCAGCCGCGCCTGCGGCCACTGCTCCCGGATCATCCGCGCACAGTAGGCACCCGGCAGCTCGCACGACTCCAGCTCCGTGTGCAGCTCCAGCACCTGGTCCGGCGGCACGTTCATCGCCCGCAGCTCGTGGAAGATCTGCCACTCCGGGTGCGGTGTGCCCGGCGCCGAACGCCGGATCAGCTGCTGTTCCGAACCGTCCTGCGCCCGGTAGCGCAGCACCGCCTGATAACCCGGCCCGACCGTCGGCTGCCCCTGCTGCGGCGGGTAGCCGTACGCCGGCGGCTGCTGCCCGGGTACGGGCTGCCCCGGCAAGGGCTGACCCGGCAAGGGCTGACCCGGCATGGGCTGCCCGGGAGGCGGCGGCATCGCACCGGCCGGCATCGGGGGCGGCATCTGTGCGGCGCCCGGCGGCATACCGGGGGCACCCGGAGCGCCCACCGGAGGCGCGGCCAGCACGGTCTCCGCATGGTGTACCGGCGCTCCGCCCGGACCAGCGGCAGCGCCCTGCGCACCGCCGGGCGCGGGAGGCGTGCCAGGGGCGCCGCTCGGGGGCTGAGGTACGCCCGGCACGGGAGGCACGCCCGGGGCGCTCGGCACACCCTGCGCACCCGGAGCGCCAGGCATACGCGGGGCGCTCGGAGGCTGCTGCGCGCCCCCGCCCATCCCGCTCGGGTCGGCCAGCATCGTGGCCGCGCGATGGACGTCGCCCGGCGGCGTGCCACCCGGAGTACCCGGCGCACCGGGCGAGTTGGGGGCGCCCGGCGGAGTCTGCACGCCCGGCACCTGCGCCGGACCTTCAGGCCCCTTGGGCCCCAACGCCGACACCATCTGCGTCGGCGCGTACCCGCCCGCCGGCGCACCCGGCGCACCCGGCGCGGGCGGCTGAGGCGTGCCCCCGGGGTGAGCGCCCGGCGCTCCCGGGGCGCCCGGCGGCGGAGGCGGCGCGCCTGCCCCGCCACGCGCCCTGCGCGGCGGAGGTGCGGCCTTGCTCGTCGCGGCGTCCGCTATGTCACTGGCGTTGGGCGCGAGAGGCCGCCCCGGAGCGGCCGGGCCCGCCGGATTCGCCGGGGGCCGGGGCGCGCCCGGAGCACCGGCCGGTGCCTGCGGATAGCCGTAGCCCGGAGCGGCCGGCGCCTGCGGATAGCCGTAAGAAGGCGCGGGCGGGGTCGCGGGCGCACCCGGGGCCGCCGGTCCCTGTGGGTAGCCGTACGGCGGGGCGTCCCGCGGAGGCTGCGGAGGCGTGCCGCCCTGCGGCGCACCACCCTGCACGCCCGGCGCACCCTGCACGCCTTGCATGCCCTGCGCACCCGGCGCACCCGGCGCACCCGGCGCACCCGGATCGTCGAGCGTCGGAGACACCGCCGTGCGGGGCAGCTGGCTGCCCCCCGCCATCAGCGCCGTCTCGGCATCTCCCAGGACACCGTCATCCACATCGCTCAGCGGCGGCGCGAACACCGTCGCGGGCAACGGGACGGAACGGTCCTCACCGGCATCGGCGTTCGTGTCGGTACCGGCCCAAGGAGTCGCACCGGCCGGCACGTTGTGCACGCCCGGCGCACTCGACGGCCCCGGCGCCCCGCCGGCCGCCGGCCAGGAAGCACCACCGCCCCCCGCCGGACCGGCTCCGCCGGCCGCCGCCGGCACCCCGGCCTGCGTCTCGGCAAGCCCAGCGGAGCCCGCACCGGAGCCGAAGCCGGCACCGGCACCGGCCGACGCCCCGTCACTCCCCGGGCGCCGATCCTGAATACCCAGCTTGTCCGCCGCCTCCTGGAGCCACTCCGGAGGGCTCAACAGGAACGACGTCTGGTTCAGGTCCACCCGGGCCGCAGGCGCCGGCACCGCGTCGGCGATCTCCGCCTCACGGCCGTACTCCTCCTCGTACCGGCGGATCACCTCGCCCACCGGCAGCGCCGGCCACAGCGTGGCCTCACCGCTGTCACGGGCGATGACCAGCCGCTGCCCGCCCGCGTCCGACCGCGGACCCTCCGCACGGTCCTCGCCCCACACCACGAACCCGAGGCCGAACTCCCGCACCCGCACCTCACGATGCTGGTAGGCCGGCACATCGCCGTTGATCCACTCTTCCGCGCGCTCCTGCGCCTGCGCGAACGTCACCATGCCGGACCTCACTCCCCCGAGCCGACCGAAGCGGCACGCGCGAAACCACCGTCGACCATCAGGTTCGCCACCGTCTCCAACTCCGGCGGCGACCCCGCCAGCCGCGACAGGAACACGTCGAAGTCCTCACCGCAGGGCAGCAGCAGACGCTCCACCCGCTCCGCCGGCGACCACCCCGGATCCACGTCACGCGCGTCGTCGTACGCACAGAACCACACCGAACCCAGCCGGTCGCCCTTCACCTTCACCGCGAGCAGACCGCCCTGCACGAAGGTGACACCCAGGTAGTCCTTGGTCAGATGGTCGCGCAGGCACTTGTTGACGTACACGAGGTCGTTCACCGCCGCCTCGTCGCGGACCGTGAAGAACGGCTGGTCCACCAGCAGTCCGAGGCCCGCGTCCAGGGCCGTGCCCACCGGCGCGCAGCCGCCCGCCGCCTTCAGGAACGAACGGTACGCACCCGGCAGCCGGTACCCGAGATCCTCCTCGACCCCCTGCACCTGCGACTCCGACACCGCCACACCCGACTTCGGCAGCCCGAAGTGCGCCGGACGCGTCTCCTGCAACGGCCGCGTCCCCCGCTTGCCGTGGTCCACCCGCGTCGTCGCCACCCCACCGTGGTGCCGCAGCAAGGCCTTCACTTCGACCGGGACCAGCTCCAGCCGCCGCGACCCCACCACGTGATGCCAGGTCCAGCCGTGCGGCGTCGCCACCGCCGGCACCGTGTCCCACAGTTCATGCCCCGAAGCCGACAGCACCGCGTTCGCGGACACGAAGTCCGTCAGCCGCAGCTCGTCGACCCCGAAACCCTCCGGCGGATCGGCGATCTCGGCCGCCGCGCGCGCGTAGGGCGAGAAGTCGGGGTAGCCACGCTCGTCGATCCGTACCCCTCTCGGGTGACGTGCCGCCCGGACCGGATCCGGGAAATGCACGACCTGCCCGGCATAGGCCGCGTTCGGCGGCGCGGCTTGCTGCCCGAGCCGACCTGTCGTCATGACGGTTGCCCCCTGCGGCACTCTGTACGAACCGACACCACACCCCTGCGGCGCGCCACGGCCCGTATCCGGCTGTCTCTCCCACGTCCCAGACGCGTCGACCGCGCCCATCGCGGTGCCGACAGCCTATGCGGTACACGAACCCCGGTCACCGGCCCTCCGGTTCAGTGACCAGCCGTCACCCCGCCGTGACAGCCTGCCCAAACCCGGGCGTGTCGCACCGCCCCAGCTTCCGCACCCGCCACGGGATTTGGCAGTCTGTGACTTTCGGGGGGATCCCCGGGAGGGGAAGACGATCATGAACGCCACACAGACAGGACCACACACCGCCATGTCCGGCGCCGCCCACGGCGCCCTCAACGGCGACCCCCGCATCGGCTGGAGCAGCAGCGAAATACCTCCCGCGCCCACCCTCCAGCACCGCCGCGACGGCATCCTGCCCACCGTCGCCGCCGCCCTCTCGGTCCGCGGCGCCACCCTCACCGGCACCGCCGCCCGCGGCGACCAGCCGCCCCCGCTGCACCCGCTGGTCCAGGAGTTCCTCGACACACTCCCCAGCGGACAACGCGACCGCTTCACCGGCCGCTGCGCCGAAGCCATCCTCATCTCACGCCACATCGGCGTTGCCGACGCCGCCCGCAGCAAACGCGCCCTGCGCAAACCCATGACCAACGGCGAAGCCCGCAAGGCCCTCAAGCAGGCCAAACTCACCGCCCGCCGCATACGCGAGGACGGCGACCCGCTGCACGGCAGCTTCGCGGCCCCCTGCCGGGCCTGCGCCGCCCTCACCGCCCACTTCGGCGTCCGCGTCGTCGACCCCACCACCACCGACGCCTGACGCACCCCACACACAGACAGACGCAGACAGACACACAGAGCACCCGCACGCGCACCCGTACACGAACCAGGACGATCGAAGGGCAGATGCACGCCGACCGCACCTCATCCCCCAGTCTCGGCTTCGCGCGACCGGGAGGATCCCCATCGCGCTTCTCCGCGCCCGTCGACGCAGCCCTGCGCGCCGCCGGCTGGCAACCCGGGCGCTGGGACATAAAGCAGGCCGAGGTCTGGGCCGACGCCCTGCGCGACCACGCCTCACCCGCCGGACACCGGCACGCCGTCTTCCCCGCCGCGGTGGAGGCCTGGGCCGAGTTCGGCGGCCTGCAGGTCAACCCCACCGGCACCGGCCGCCAGATCGCCCCCGCCACCCTCCACCTCGACCCCCTGCACGGCCTCCACCTCGCCCGCACCCTCGGCGACCTCGGCCGCGCCCTCGACACCGAGGTCTGCCCCCTCGGCGCGGAGACCGACACCCACTCCCTCCTCGCCATCGACGCCGAGGGCCGTGTCTACACCCTCGACCACACCGGCGACTGGTACCTCGGCCCCGACATCGACCAGGCCCTGACCACCCTCATCGCGGGCGTCGAACCCCAACGCCTCACCACCCAGTCGTAACCGACGGGTCAGGCCGCCGGAATCACCGCCGACACCCGAAAACCCCCGGCATCGGTCGGCCCCGACACGAACACCCCGCCCAGCCCCAGCACCCGCTCACGCATCCCCACCAGACCGTTCCCACCCGACGGCAACCCCGCCGACGCCGCCGAGGCCGGCTCCGGCGGCGGCTCGTTCTCCACCTGCATCGCGATCTCCGCCACCCGGTGCGCCAGCCGCACATGCGTCTTCGCACCCGCCGCGTGCTTGTGGACGTTCGTCAGCGCCTCCTGCACCACCCGGAACGCCGTCTGCTCGATCAACGCCGTGTACGACCGCACAGCGCCCTCGACCGACAGATCCACCACCATCCCCGCCGCCGCCGACTGCCCGATCAGCACCTCCAGCTCCGACAGCCACGGCCCCTCCTCCTCCGCCACCCGCGAAGCCGCCGCCGCGGCCGCCACCCCCACGGCCGCCAACGGCACCGAGGCCGACGCGGAAGCCGGCGCCGTACGCCGCTGAGCGGCCTCCCCCGAACGCAGCACCCCCAGCATCTCCCGCAGCTCCGTCAACGCCTGGCGCCCCATGTCCCCCACCAGCGCCGCGTTCCGCACCGCCTTCTCGGGATCCTTCCGCGCCACCGCCTGCAAGGCCGCCGCATGCACCACCATCAACGACACCCGGTGCGCGACCACGTCATGCATCTCCCGCGCGATCCGCGTCCGTTCCTCGCCCCGCGCCCACTCCGCCCGCTCCTCCGCCCGCTCCGCGAGCAGCTGAAGCTCCCGCTCCAGACTGTCCGCCCGCTCCCGCAGGCTCTCCATCAGGCGCCGCCGCGCACCCACGTACAACCCCAGCAGCACCGGCGGAGCGGTCAGCCCCAGCGAGGTCGTCACCGCCGCGAAGGGCACGAACCAGTCGCCCAGCGTCAGATCCCCCCGCGCCATGTCCTGCTTCACCCGCACGAACGTCACGATCATCGTCCCGAGCAGCGACATCCCGGCCAGCGCCACGATGATCCGCCGCGGCAGCTCCGCCGCGGCGAGGGTGTAGAGGCCGACGATGCCCATCAGGAAACCCATCTGGGCCGGCGTGATAGCGATCGCGACCAGCACCACGGCGATCGGCCACTTACGCCGCAGCACCAGTACGGAACCGGCCAGCAAACCGAACACGATCCCCGCCGACAGCGGGATCCCCGCGTCCCGCGCGAACGGAATCCCCTCCGCGGCGCACTCCAGCGCCGACACCAGTGCGAGCCCCACGTCCAGAACCGCACTACGCCACCGCGACCACCACCACGGCCCGGTCAAGGCCGTCGCGTGGTCTGCCCCCGTCGTGGTCATGCCTCCAGCCTACGGGCGCAAGGGTGGGCTTTTCCGGTGAGTTTCGTCTACTCGCCTACACCACACTCCGTAACCGAACAACACCGAAACCCCTTGATATCCCTCGAACTACTGAACCACTCACGTTCGAGCACGGAATCAGCCATTCCACCCGGACGGTATGCGACCCGCGGACCAGGGCCCGGGAGTTGCGGCTGCAGGGCTGGACGTACGACCGCGTCCACAAGACAACCCCGAAAGAGCACAACCCCAAAACGGTCCGCAAGAACGTCGGCGGAGCCCAAGGGGGTTGTCCCGTGATCAGCGTCCCGCGGAGCGCGGATCTGTACCGTCGCATCGAGGGCACCTGGTACGGCATAGTAGGGAGCGCCACTCGGCGACCTGACTAAATATCCGGTTCGGTCGCGAATATTCCCCCGTGGTGTAATTGGCAGCACTGTGGCTTTTGGTGCCATCTGTCCGGGTTCGAGTCCTGGCGGGGGAGCCATACCCGGTTCGGGCCCTGACAGCTCCGTCAGGGCCCGCTCCCATGTCCCCCACGAAACGCCCCGGTATCCTGCGGATGTCACCCCCACCCATCCAAAAAGCCGAAGGGCAACTCCGTGAGCGCCATTCGCCCGGCAGCCGTCGTCGTTCTCGCAGCGGGTGAGGGCACCCGTATGAAGTCGGCCACACCGAAGGTCCTGCATGAGATCTGTGGCCGTTCCCTGGTGGGTCATGTGCTCGCCGCCTCCCGTGAGTTGAACCCCGAGAACCTGGTCGTCGTCGTCGGGCACGCGCGCGAGCAGGTCGCCGCGCATCTCGGAGAGGTCGACGCCGCCGTCCGTACCGCCGTGCAGGAGCGGCAGAACGGCACCGGGCACGCCGTGCGGATCGCGCTGGAGGAGCTGGGCGGGGCGGTCGACGGGACCGTTGTCGTGGTCTGCGGGGACACCCCGCTGCTGACCGGGGAGACGTTGAAGCGGCTCACCGGAACGCATCACGGCGACGGCAACGCGGTGACCGTGCTGACCGCCGAGGTGCCGGACGCGACCGGTTACGGCCGTATCGTGCGCGACGCCGCCTCCGGTGCGGTGACGGCCATCGTGGAGCACAAGGACGCCTCCGAGGCGCAGCGGGCGATCCGGGAGATCAACTCCGGGGTGTTCGCGTTCGACGGCCGGCTGCTGGCGGACGCGCTGGGGAAGGTGCGGACGGACAACAGCCAGGGCGAGGAGTACCTGACCGACGTGCTCGGGATCCTGCGGGAGGCCGGGCACCGGGTGGGGGCCTCGGTGGCCGGCGACCACCGGGAGATCGCCGGGATCAACAACCGGGTGCAGCTGGCGGAGGCGCGCCGCATCCTGAACGACCGGTTGCTGGAGCGGGCGATGCTCGACGGCGTGACCGTCGTGGACCCGGCGACGACGTGGGTGGACGTGACGGTGACCTTCGAGCAGGACGCCGTCGTCCACCCGGGGACGCAGTTGCTCGGTTCGACGCATCTGGCGCAGGGTGCCGAGGTCGGGCCGAACAGCCGGCTGAAGGACACCCGGGTGGGTGCGGGGGCGCGGGTGAACAACACGGTGTCCGATTCCGCCCATGTCGGCGCGGACGCGTCTGTGGGACCGTACGCCTATCTGCGGCCGGGGACCCGGCTGGGGGCGAAGGGCAAGATCGGCACGTACGTGGAGACGAAGAACGCGTCGATCGGGGAGGGGACGAAGATTCCGCATCTCTCCTACGTGGGTGACGCGACGATCGGCGAGTACTCGAACATCGGTGCGGCGAGCGTGTTCGTGAACTACGACGGGGAAAGCAAGCACCACACCACCGTCGGGTCGCACTGCAAGACGGGTTCGGACAACATGTTTGTGGCGCCTGTCACGATCGGGGACGGTGCGTACACCGCTGCCGGATCTGTGATCACGAAGGATGTGCCGCCCGGTTCGCTGGCCGTGGCCCGCGGTCAGCAGCGGAATATCGAGGGTTGGGTGGCGCGGAAGCGTCCGGGGAGCTCGGCCGCGAAGGCTGCCGAGGCGGCTTCCCGGCGGGGCGTGAGCGAGGACTGACCGGAAACAGGTGCGCCGAAGACGTCGTACCGTGATAAGTGCACACCCGCACCTAACCAGCTGTTTCGGCCTCCCGCGCCCGGCACTCAGGGCGCTGGAGATCCAGCTGTACGGCTGAGACACCTCTGAGGAGACAGTGCTGTGACCGGGTTCAAGACGACCGGCGAGAAGAAGATGATGTTCTTCTCCGGCCGCGCCCACCCCGAGCTTGCCGAGGAGGTCGCCCACCAGCTGGGTGTCGGGGTCGTCCCGACGAAGGCCTTCGACTTCGCGAACGGCGAGATCTACGTCCGCTACCAGGAGTCGGCGCGCGGCGCCGACTGTTTCGTGATCCAGAGCCACACGGCTCCGATCAACCAGTGGATCATGGAACAACTGATCATGATCGACGCGCTGAAGCGCGCGTCGGCACGCTCCGTCACGGTGATCGTGCCCTTCTACGGTTACGCGCGGCAGGACAAGAAGCACCGTGGTCGTGAACCGATCTCCGCGCGGCTGATCGCGGATCTGATGAAGACCGCGGGCGCGGACCGGATCCTGACCGTGGATCTGCACACGGACCAGATCCAGGGCTTCTTCGACGGCCCGGTGGACCACCTGTTCGCGCTTCCGCTGCTCGCGGACTACGTCGGCGCGAAGGTGGACAAGGACAAGCTGACGATCGTGTCTCCCGACGCCGGCCGGGTTCGGGTGGCCGACCGCTGGTGCGACCGGCTCGGTGCGCCCCTCGCCATCGTGCACAAGCGGCGCGACAAGGACGTGGCGAACCAGGTGACCGTCCACGAGGTCGTGGGTGAGGTCAAGGGGCGCGTGTGTGTCCTGGTCGACGACATGATCGACACGGGTGGCACGATCTGTGCGGCGGCGGACGCGCTGTTCGCGCACGGTGCGGAGGACGTCATCGTGACGGCGACGCACGGTGTGCTGTCGGGTCCGGCGGCGGACCGGCTGAAGAACTCGCGGGTGAGCGAGTTCGTGCTGACGAACACGCTGCCGACGCCGGGCGAGCTGAGCCGGGATCTGGACAAGATCACGGTGCTGTCGATCGCGCCGACGATCGCGAGTGCGGTGCGTGAGGTGTTCGAGGACGGTTCGGTGACGAGCCTCTTCGACGAGCAGTGAGGTTTCTGCACCGGCTGAGCTGACCTCCGTCGGCTGCCGCTGAAGATCCTTTTGGGTACGGCCTCCCCTCCGAGTAGACTGCTGCAGTTGCTCGGCGAGGGAGGCCGTACCTGTTTGCGCAGGTGTCGGCGGTCCGTTATCGACGCGCTCTTCGTAGCAGGCCGTTCGTGGCCGGGTGACCACGTCCGTTTCTACCTCTACGAGGAGTGATCACCATGTCCGAGGTGAAGATCGCCGCCGAGACGCGCAGCGAGTTCGGCAAGGGTGCCGCGCGCCGTATCCGCCGTGACAGCAAGGTCCCCGGTGTCCTGTACGGCCACGGTTCGGACCCGATCCACCTGACCCTCCCGGGCCACGAGCTGCTGCTCGCGCTGCGTACGCCGAACGTCCTGATCTCCCTGGACATCGACGGCAAGTCGAACGAGCTGGCGATCCCGAAGTCCGTGGTGCGCGACCCGATCAAGGGCTTCCTGGAGCACGTCGACCTGCTGCTGGTCAAGCGCGGCGAGAAGGTCACGGTCGAGATCCCGGTGCACACCGAGGGCGAGCTGGCCGCCGGCGGCAACCTGCTGGAGCACGTGCTCAACGCGCTGCCGGTCGAGGCCGAGGCCACCCACATCCCCGAGGCCGTCATCGTCTCGATCGAGGGCCTGGAGGCCGGCGCCTCCGTCCTCGCCAAGGACATCACCCTGCCGTCCGGCGCGACCCTGGCCGTCGACGAGGACGCGGTCGTCCTCCAGGTCCTGGCCGCGCAGGCGGAGGAGGCCGCGGCGGGCGAGGGCGAGGCCGAGGAAGCCGCCGAGGCCTGAGCCGTCGGTTCAGGTGCCGTCTGCTGACCAGGCCCCCGGCGCTGATGGCTGTGCCCACCCGTTCCGCCTTGCGGAACGATTGCCCACAGCAGTGAGCCGTAAGCGGTCCGCGCAAGCGGCAAGCGGTTAAGCAACGGTCAGCCGCCGTTCCCCCGGGAGCGGCGGCTGGCGCGTATCAAGGAGACATGGACGTGACCACCCCCGCCAACGCCCCGTGGCTGATCGTCGGGCTCGGTAATCCCGGGCCCGAGTACGCGATGAACCGGCACAACGTCGGGTTCATGGTCGTGGAGTTGCTCGCCGGGCGGATCGGGGGGAAGTTCAAGCGGGCCGGGAAGGCGCAGGCGCAGGTCGTGGAGGGGCGGCTCGGGGCGCCGGGGCCCGAGAACCGGCGGGTGATCCTGGCGAAGCCGATGTCGTTCATGAATCTTTCCGGCGGTCCCGTCAACGCGCTGCGCGACTTCTACAAGGTGCCGGTCGCCAACATCGTGGCGATCCACGACGAGCTGGACATCGACTACGGCGTCCTCCGCCTGAAGCTGGGCGGCGGCGACAACGGGCACAACGGGCTGAAGTCGATGACGAAGGCGATGGGGCCGGACTATCACCGGGTGCGGTTCGGGATCGGGCGTCCTCCGGGTCGTATGCAGGTCGCCGACTTCGTGCTGAAGGACTTCTCCTCGGCCGAGCGCAAGGAACTGGACTACTTCGTGGACCGGGCCGCCGACGCGGTGGAGGCGCTGGTCATCGAGGGTCTTGAGCGGGCGCAAAGCACGTACAACTCCTGACTTGTCCCCCACGGCAGTTGACCGGCCGTAGGGACATGGCCAATGATCCCGGCCATGCCTGCTGCCTCCGCCGCTTCCTCCCGTACGGCCTCGGTCAACGCGCTGCGTGTCCTGTCGATGGGCGCGGTCGCCGTGCTGATCCTGGTCGCCGGGGTGTGGGGGTCCTGGGGCACCGCGCAGGACGTGATGCTGACGAAGGGCAAGGAGCAGGGCACCGTCAAGGTGACGGCGTGCGGTGACGACACCTGCACGGGGCCGTTCACGCCCGTCTCGGCCGGTGCGTCGAAGCGCGCGAGTGTCGTCATCGGCAAGTCGGTCGCGGTGCGCAAGGGGCAGACGTACGACGTGATCGTGAAGCCCGGCACCGAGGACGTGGTCCGGTCCGGTCCCGCCGGGATCCTGTACGCCTGGGTGCCGCTCGGCGGTGCGCTGCTGCTGGCGTCTGTGGTGGTGGCCGGGGGGCTGCGGCTGACGCGCGTGGCGTGGCTGCTGGGGGGTGCGGGGATCGCGCTGCTGACGGCGGCGTTCGGGGCGCTGCAGTGAGACGAGGGCAGTGAGACGACGGGTGCCCCCGGGGTGTACGACCCCGGGGGCACCGCCGTGTCCGAGGGCCGTCAGCCGGTGTTGCGCAGGCCGGCCGCCACGCCGTTGACCGTGAGGAGCAGCGCGCGGGCGAGCAGCGGGTCGGCCTGTTCTCCGGCTGCCGCCGCGTCGCGCTGGCGCTTGAGGAGGGTGACCTGGAGGTAGGAGATCGGGTCCAGGTAGGCGTCGCGGATGGTGAAGGTCTGCTTGAGGGCCGGGGTGGCGTCCAGCAGTTCGGCCTCACCGGTGATCTTCAGGACCTCGGCGACCGTCAGTTCGTGCTCGGCCCTGATGGTGTCGAAGACGTGCTTGAGCTCGTCGGGGACGAGGGTGTCGACGTAGTGCTGGGCGATCCGCAGGTCCGTCTTGGCGAGGGTCATCTCGACGTTGGAGACGAAGTTGCGGAAGAAGTGCCACTGTCCGTGCATCTCGTCCAGGACGGTGTCCAGACCCGCCTCGCGCAGTGCCTTCAGACCGGAACCGACGCCGAACCAGCCGGGGACGATCTGCCGGGACTGGGTCCAGCCGAACACCCAGGGGATGGCGCGCAGGCCGTCGAGCGAGACGCCGGAGCCGGGGCGGCGGGAGGGCCGGGAGCCCAGGTGCAGGTCGGCGAGCTGGTCCACCGGCGTCGACGCGAGGAAGTACGTCGGCAGGTCCGGGTCCTCCACCAGGCGGCGGTAGGCCGCGTGGGCGGCGTCCGACACCGCGTCCATCGCGGCGTCCCAGCGGGCCAGGGCCTCCCCCGACTGGCGGGGGGCCGTGTGCAGGGCGGAGGCCTGCAGGGTCGCCGCGACCGTCAGTTCCAGGTTCTCCCTGGCCAGGGACGGGATCAGGTACTTGTCGGAGATGACCTCGCCCTGCTCGGTCACCTTGATCTCGCCCTCCAGGGTGCCCCAGGGCTGGGCGAGGATCGCGTCGTGGGAGGGGCCGCCGCCACGGCCGACGGTGCCGCCGCGGCCGTGGAAGAGACGCAGCCGGACGCCGTAGCGGTGGGCGACGTCGCGCAGCCGGCGCTGGGCGCGGTGGATCTCCCACTGGGAGGTGGTGATGCCGCCGAACTTGGAGGAGTCGGAGTAGCCGAGCATGACCTCCTGGACGTCCCCGCGCAGTGCCACCAGGCGGCGGTACGACGGGTCGGAGAGCATGTCCTCAAGGATGGTGTCGGCGGCCTTGAGCTCGTCGGTGGTCTCCAGGAGCGGCACGATGCCGACCTTCGCCCAGCCGGCGTGCAGGTCGACCAGGCCCGCCTCGCGGGCGAGGACCGCGGCGGCGAAGACGTCGTCGGCGCCCTGGCACATGGAGATGATGTACGACTCGACGACCTCGGGGCCGAAGATCTCCAGGGCCTTCTTCACGGTCTCGAAGACGCCCAGGGTCTTCGCGCCGGCCGCGTCCACGGGTGCCGGGGTCGGGGCCAGCGGCCTTCGCGACCTGAGCTCCTTGGCGAGGAGCTTGGCGCGGTACTCGCGGGGCATGTCGGCGTAGCGCCAGGACTCCTCGCCGAGCCGGTCGAAGAGCTGGCCGAGGGCGTGGTGGTGGGCGTCGGCGTGTTCGCGGACGTCCATGGTGGCGAGCTGGAGGCCGAACGCGGCGAGGGTGCGGATCGTCCGGGCCAGGCGGCCGTCGGCGAACAGGCCGCCGCGGTGCTCGCGCAGGGAGGCCTGGATCAGGCGCAGGTCGCCGAGGAGTTCGGCGGTGCCGAGGTAGTCGCGGCCGGGCTCGTGCGGGGTGCCGGTGGCCAGGCGCTGCTTGGTGTTGGTCAGCTTCTGCCGGATGCAGGTGGCCTTGAGGCGGTAGGGCTCCTCGGCGTTGAGGCGCTTGTAGCGGGGGCTGATCCCGGGCAGCAGCTCCAGGTCGGCCTTCAGGGACTCCAGGAGTTCCTCGGTGGCGCCGGTGTAGCGGATGGAGTTGGAGAGGAAGCCGCGGAGTTCGTCGATCATCTCCAGGGCGTCGTTGATGCCGTGCTCGTGCTGGAGGATGAGGACGTCCCAGGTGACCTGGGGGGTGACGTTGGGGTTGCCGTCGCGGTCGCCGCCGATCCAGGTGCCGAAGGTGAGCGGCCGGGTGTCGTCGGGCAGCTTCACCCCGACCCGCTCCAGCTCCGCCGTCAGGTCCTCCAGGACGTCTCCGACCGCGTCTGCGTGCAGTTCGTCCAGGTAGTAGATGGCGTTGCGGGCCTCGTCGGCGGGCTCCGGGCGTACGACGCGCAGCTCGTCCGTCTGCCACACCAGGTCGATGTTCTCGGCGAGGCGGATGTCGGTACGGCGGCGGTCGGACTCGATGACCGGGGTGTCCAGGAGCGCGGCGATGCGCCGGAGCTTGTTGAGGACCGAACGGCGTGCGGCCTCGGTGGGGTGTGCCGTGAACACCGGGCGGACGTTGAGGTTCTGCACGGTCTGGCGCAGGTGCTCGGGGTCGGCGTCCTTCAGCCGGTCGGCGGTGCGGGCGAGGAGGCCGCCCTCGGCGGCGCGGCGGGCGCGCAGCTCGCGGCCGCGGTGCACCTGCTCGGTGACGTTGGCAAGATGGAAGTAGGTGGAGAAGGCCCGGACCAGCTTGGCGGCGGTCTCCAGTTCGATGCCGCGCAGCAGGTCGGCGGCGGCCTCGCCGTCCTCGCGGGTGAGGCGGCGGACCTTCTCGACGAGTTCCAGCAGCTCGGGGCCCTCCTGGCGGACGAGGGTCTCGCCGAGGAGGTCACCCAGCCGGCGGATGTCGGCGCGCAGCTCACTGGTGGTCGTGGTGGTCTGGTCGTCGGCACTGCTCACAGGTGCGGCTCCTTGCAGTGTTGAAGCTCGTCTGGAGGGAACCCGTCAGTCGGCCGGACGGCAGGCGGGGCCTGGCCGCATAGGGGCCGGACATCAGGGAAGGAAACAGAGCGGACCGCGCTGTCCGACCGACTCCAAGGATAGGTGTCCATGAGGACGCGCAGGTTCTGGGGCTCTTGCCGCGAGACGCCTCACTGCCATACTTACGTCGCCGTAGGTTACGGAACCGTAGGGAAGTACCTCTATCGTCCCGCTCGGTCGCCGCGGATCGGCGTCTCTCTCAACCCTCGACCCCACAGGGGACGCGCATGACCTCGTCTAGTTCCAATGTGATCGAAGACCCCCGGAAGGCGGCCGACGCCGCGCTCCCGGCCGCCACCCTGGGGGGCGAGCGGAAGGGTTCGCTGGAGCAGATCACCCTGTTGCTGTTCATCGTGGTGCCGTTCCTCGCGCTGCTGGCGGCGGTGCCACTGGCGTGGGGATGGGGCGTGAGCTGGCTCGACCTGGGCCTGATGGTGTTCTTCTACTATCTGGGCTGTCACGGCGTGACGATCGGTTACCACCGTTACTTCACCCACGGTTCCTTCAAGGCGAAACGGCCGCTCAGGATCGCGCTGGCGATCGCGGGGTCGCTGGCGGTGGAGGGGCCCCTGGTGCGCTGGGTGGCCGACCACCGCAAGCACCACAAGTTCTCCGACGCGGAGGGCGACCCGCATTCGCCGTGGCGGTACGGCGAGACCGTGCCGGCGCTGATCAAGGGCCTGTGGTGGGCGCACATCGCCTGGATGTTCGACGAGGAGCGGACTCCGCAGGAGAAGTACGCACCGGATCTGATCAAGGACCCGGCGATCCGGGCGATCTCGCGGCAGTTCATCTACTGGACGGTGCTGTCGCTGGCGCTGCCGCCGCTGATCGGCGGTCTGGTGACGATGTCCTGGTGGGGCGCGTTCACCGCGTTCTTCTGGGGTTCACTCGTGCGGGTGGCCCTGCTCCATCATGTGACGTGGTCGATCAACTCGATCTGCCACGCGGTCGGCAAGCGGCCGTTCAAGTCGCGTGACCGTTCGGGCAACGTCTGGTGGCTGGCGGTGCTGTCCTGCGGCGAGTCCTGGCACAACCTGCACCACGCCGACCCGACCTCGGCGCGGCACGGGGTGGAGCGCGGGCAGCTGGACTCGTCGGCGCGGATCATCCGCTGGTGCGAGCAGCTGGGGTGGGCGTACGACGTGCGCTGGCCGTCACGCTCACGTATCGATTCGCGCCGTGACACCGGGGAAGGCGGCTCCCGACAGGGGGCGGAGGCCGCGAAGGCGGCATGATTGACGCCGTGGCGACCGACTCCAGCACCCCCAGTCCCGAAAAGCAGCGGCGGGCGCGTCGTACCCGTATGACCGGGGCGGAGCGTCGCCAGCAGCTGTTGGAGATCGGTCGCACCCTCTTCGCGGCGAAGGGTTTCGAAGGCACCTCGGTGGAGGAGATCGCGGCGAAGGCCGGGGTCTCCAAGCCGGTGGTGTACGAGCACTTCGGCGGCAAGGAGGGGCTGTACGCGGTGGTGGTCGACCGGGAGATGCGGCGGTTGCTGGACATGGTGACCAGTTCCCTCACCGCCGGTCATCCGCGGGAGCTGCTGGAGCAGGCCGCGTTCGCCCTCCTCGACTACATCGAGGAGTACACGGACGGCTTCCGGATCCTGGTCCGGGACTCCCCCATCCCCCAGTCGACGGGTTCCTTCGCGTCCCTCATCTCGGACATCGCCACCCAGGTGGAGGACATCCTGGGCCGCGAGTTCAAGTCCCGCGGCTTCGATCCCAAGCTGGCCCCGCTGTACGCGCAGGCGCTGGTGGGCATGGTCGCGCTGACCGGCCAGTGGTGGCTGGACGTGCGCCGTCCGAAGAAGGCGGAGGTCGCCGCCCACCTGGTGAACCTGTCCTGGCACGGCCTGGACGGCCTGGAGCAGAAGCCGCACCTGATAGGGCGCCGCAAGGCGTAGGACCGCCTCACGCGCCGTCTCACGCCGTGGCGGGCTCCAGGAACTCCAGCCGGTTGCCGACGGGGTCCGCGGAGTAGAAGCGACGGTGGCCGGGGAGGTCGTCGTCCCAGGTGACGGGGGCGCCGTGGGCGGTCAGCCGGGCGGCGTACGCGTCGATGTCCGTGACCCGCAGGCCCGGGTGGGCCTTCTTCGCCGGATGACAGTGACATTCTCCGCCTCCGGCGGGGGCGTTCTCGACGCCCAGGTGGAGCCGGACGGTGCCGGCCTCGAACCAGCAGCCGCCGCGCGCCGCGAGCACCGGCGGCTTGGCCACCTCGGTCATGCCGAGGGCGTCCCCGTAGTACGCCCGCAGCGCGTCCTCCGAGCCGGGCGGGGCGGCGAGCTGGACGTGGTCGACGGCGGCGAGCATCAGCCCTCCTTGCGGGCGACGGCGAACAGCCGGCGGAACGGCAGGACCGTGCCGTACGGGGCGCTCGGGTAGGCCTCGCGCAGCAGGTCGCGGTACTCGGCGACGAAGGCGTCCCGGGCCTCGGGGTCGTCGCCGAGGACGGTGAGGGCGGGGCGCAGCCCGGTGCCCTTGACCCAGTCCAGGACGGGGTCCTCGCCCTCCAGGACGTGCAGGTAGGTGGTCTCCCAGACGTCGGTGGCGCAGCCGAGGCGGGCGAGCCGGTCGAGGTAGGCGACGGGCGGGTGGACGGAGTCCTCGTGGCGCAGGACGTCGGCGAGCCGGGCCTTCCAGCGGGGCGTGGCGGCGAGCTCGCGCATCAGGGCGTGCAGGGGCGCGTCGATGTTGTTCGGCACCTGGAAGGCGAAGCTGCCGCCGGGAACGAGCGCGTCCAGCCAGCCGGCGAAGCGGTCGAGGTGGCCGGGGACCCAGTGGAGCGCCGCGTTCGACACGATCAGGTCGTACGACCGTTCGGGCGCCCAGGTGCGCAGGTCGGCGTGGGCGAAGTCGAGGCGGCCGCCGCCGGGGGTGGGTCCCGCGTGGTCGACCTGGGCCTTGTCGAGCATCGCGGTCGAGTTGTCGTAGCCGGTGATGTGCGCGCTGGGCCAGCGGTCGGCGAGGACAGCGGTCACGTTGCCGGGGCCGCAGCCGAGGTCCGCGACGGCCGGGGGTTCGCCGGGGAGGTCGGGGATGCGGGCCAGAAGGTCGGTGAAGGGGCGGGCGCGGTGGCCGGCGTGGCGGAGGTACTGGGTGGGGTCCCAGGAGGGCGTCGTCATGCCGACCACTTTCCCCGCGAAGATCTCTTGATGTCAAGAGACTCGACATCAAGAGACTTCATGTCGACACAACCACTACACTGATCGCCATGGAGGACGAGGTCGATCGGCTGGTCGCTGCGTGGCGCCGGGAGCGCCCGGACCTCGACGTGGAACCGCTCGAGGTGCTCAGCCGGGTGAGCCGGCTGGCGCGGCACCTGGACCGGGCACGTCGGCTGGCCTTCGCCGAGCACAGCCTGGAGCCCTGGGAGTTCGACGTGCTGACCGCGCTGAGGCGCGCGGGCACGCCGTACCAGCTCTCCCCCGGGCAGCTGCTGACGCAGACCCTGGTCACCTCGGGGACGATGACCAACCGGATCGACCGGCTGGCCAAGAAGAGCCTGGTGGAACGGCTGCCGGACCCCAGCGACCGGCGGGGCGTGCTGGTACGCCTGACCACCGAGGGCCAGGACCGCGCGGACCAGGCCCTGGCCGGCCTCCTCGACCAGGAGCGGGCTATCCTCGGCGAGCTCTCCCCCACCCAGCGATCCGAACTCGCCGGACTGCTACGCCAGTTGACCGCCCCGTTCGACAACATCCCCGGCTAGGCGCTCCGCTGGAAGTACCGCGGTAGGCCGTCGGTCGGCTGCGGCGCCGTTGTGGCTGGTCGCGCCCACGCGGCGGAGCCGCATATTGATACAGCCCCGCGCCCCTACGGGGCGCTGGTCAGGCGCTGCTGCTCTCCTCCGGCATGATCCGCCCGGCGGGCCCCAGGTCCACCGGCCCCACCCCGGCCCGGCGTGCGAGTGCGACCGCGGCCAGGGTGGAGTGGACGCCCAGTTTGCCGAGGACGTTCTGCATGTGGGTGCGGACGGTGTGCGGGGACAGGAAGAGGCGCTCGGCGACGGCCTTGCGCCCCAGGCCCGCCACCATGCACCGGAGCACTTCCCGCTCTCTCGGCGTGAGGGACTCCACGAGCCGCTCGCTCTCGGTGCGGTGCTTGCGCGCGGCCGTCAACTCCCGCAGCACCCCGGTCAGCAGGGCGGGCGGCAGATGCGTCTCGTCGCGCAGCACGCCCCGGATGACGTTCAGCAGCCGGGACAGCGAGCAGTCCTTGGCGACCCAGCCGGAGGCGCCGGCCTGCAGGGCCAGGGCCGCGCGCCGCGGGTCGTCCTTCTCGGCGAGGACGACGACCCGGACGGCGGGCTGGGCCGAGCGGACGCCGGCGACCAGCGATATGCCGTCGACCAGCCCCTCCTCGTTGGCCTCCTGCACCGGCACGGCCGCCCGGCCACCGGGCAGTTGACCGCCCAGGTCGGCGTCGACGAGCAGCACGTCGTAGCGGCGGCCCTCGGCGACCGCGCGCTCCAGGCAGCGCAGCGCGGCCGGACCGCTGCCGGCCGCGGACACGTCGACGTCGGGCTCGGCAGCCAGTGCGGCGGCCAGTGACTCGGCGAAGATGCGGTGGTCGTCGACGACCAGGACTCGGATACGAACCACGAAACCCCCTTCCCCAGTGCTCTTCACGAGCTGGGGATACCCCAAGGTCCGGAGAACGACAAACCATGCGGACACGACACCCGCGGAGGGACGGAACCGCACGGCCGCCGCCGTGCCTGAACTGCTACCCCCACCGCGGGCGTCGTATCCGACTTGTCTCGCCCCCTGATCAGTACCGGCCCCCACCGGTACTGCTCATCAGAGTACGGGCGGTCGCCGGGAGCGGAAGGCAATTTGCAGAACTGCCCGGCCGACGCGTTTATGGTGTGCCGCATGTTTCGTATTGAGGCGGAAGTCGACAAGGAACGACGCGATCTGCTCCGCGCCCGGCTGCTGGCCACCAACACGGCGGCCTCTCCCGTCCTGGCGGCCCTGCGCGGCACACCGGCCGAACGCGAGGTCCCGCTGCACCTGTGGGCGACGGACGAGGGTTCGGGCGACCTGGCCGGCGGTCTTGTCGGGCACAGCTGGGCGTCCTGGCTGCACGTCACCTACCTCTGGGTGGACGCCCGCCATCGCGGCACCGGCCTCGGCGGCGGCCTGCTCGCGGAGGCCGAGCGCATCGCCCGCGCGGACCGCGGCTGCACCGCCGCCCGCCTGGAGACCTGGGACTTCCAGGCCCCGGAGTTCTACAAGAAGCAGGGGTACGAGGTGGTGTGCGTGATCCCCGACTATCCGCCGGGGATCACGGAGTACACGCTGACGAAGCGGCTGGGCTGAGCCTCAGCCCTGCTCCCGCCGGGCGCCCGCCGACGGCACCGCCTCGAACACCCGCGGGGCCTTGAAACCGGCCGCCGCGAAGGCCTCCTCGACCGCCTTGGTGATCGTGTCGACGTCGGCCGCCTCGGCGAGGACGATCGCCGAGCCGCCGAAGCCGCCGCCGGTCATCCGGGCGCCCAGCGCACCGGCCGCGTTCGCCGCCTCCACGACCAGGTCCAGCTCGGGGCAGGAGACCTGGAAGTCGTCGCGGAGAGAGGCGTGGCCCTCGGTGAGGACCGGGCCGATGGCGCGGTTGTCGCCCGCTTCGAGGAGGGCGACGACGCGCTCGACGCGGTGGTCCTCGGTGACGACGTGCCGGACCAGGCGCCGTACCTCTTCCTCGTCACCGAGGCGTTCGAGCGCGGGCTCCAGGTCGGCGTAGGCGATGTCCCGCAGCGCGTCCACGCCGAGCAGGGCCGCACCCTTCTCGCAGCCCGCGCGGCGCTTGCCGTACTCGCCGCCGCTGTGCGCGTGCTTGACCTGGGTGTCGACGACCAGCAGGCGCATGCCCTCGGCCGCGAGGTCGAAGGGGATCTGCTTCTGCGAGAGGTCGCGGGTGTCCAGGAACAGGGCGTGGCCGGCCTCGCAGCAGGCGGACGCCGTCTGGTCCATGATGCCGGTCGGCGCCCCGACGTAGACGTTCTCCGCGCGCTGGCACAGGCGGGCCAGCTGCCAGCGCTGCAGGCCCAGTTCGTAGAGGTCGTTGAGCGCGAGGGCGATCACCACCTCCAGGGCCGCGGAGGAGGACAGGCCGGCGCCGGTCGGCACAGTGGAGGCGAGGTGGACATCGGCGCCGGTGACCGGGTGGCCGGCCTCGCGCAGCGCCCAGACCACACCCGCCGGGTACGCCGTCCACTCCTGGTCGGTGCCGGGTTCCAGGGCGTCGAGGGAGAGCTCGACGATCCCGCCCTCGACGTCCGAGGAGTGCAGCCGCAGCACGCCGTCGGTGCGGCGGGCGACGGCGGCCGTCGCCACGTGCGGCAGCGCGAACGGCATCACGAAGCCGTCGTTGTAGTCGGTGTGCTCGCCGATCAGGTTGACCCGGCCCGGTGCCGCCCAGACGCCGTCGGGAGCCGTCCCGTACAGCTCCTCGAAGGCGGCTCCGACCTGTGCTGCTGCCCCCACTACTGCTCCCTTGCGATGTGCTGTGCGAACTCCCAGGCGTCCGCGACGATCCCCGCGAGGTCCGCGCGGGTCGGGTTCCAGCCCAGCTTCTCGCGGGCGGTGGCCGCCGAGGCGACCAGGACCGCCGGGTCGCCGCCCCGGCGCGGGGCCACGACCTCGGGGATCGGGTGGCCGGTGACCTGCCGGACCGTCTCGATGACCTCGCGGACCGAGAAGCCCTCGCCGTTGCCGAGGTTGCAGATCAGGTGCTCGCCGGGGCGTGCGGCCGTCAGGGCCAGCAGGTGGGCGTCGGCCAGGTCGGCGACGTGGATGTAGTCGCGGATGCAGGTGCCGTCGGGCGTCGGGTAGTCGTCGCCGAAGACGGAGATGGCCTCGCGCCTGCCCTGGGCGACCTGGAGGACCAGCGGGATCAGGTGCGACTCGGGGTTGTGGCGCTCGCCCTGCGCGCCGTACGCCCCGGCCACGTTGAAGTAGCGCAGGGAGACCGCGCCCAGGCCGTGCGCGGCGGCCTCGCCGGTGATCATGTGGTCGACGGCGAGCTTGGTGGCGCCGTACGGGTTGGTCGGCTGGGTGGGGGCGGTCTCGACGATCGGGACCTGCTCCGGCTCGCCGTAGGTGGCCGCCGTGGAGGAGAAGACGAGCTTGCGGACGCCGGCCTCGCGCATCGCGGCGAGCAGCGCCATGGTGCCGCCGACGTTGTTGTCCCAGTACTTCTCGGGCTTCACGACCGACTCGCCGACCTGGGAGAACGCGGCGAAGTGCAGCACCGCCTCGTAGGAGGAGTCCAGCCACTTGGCGGCGTCGCGGATGTCGCCCTCGACGAAGGCGGCGCCCGCGGGGACGCCCTCGCGGAAGCCCGTGGAGAGGTTGTCGAGGACGGTGACCTCGTGGCCCGCCTCCAGCAGGTGCTGGGCGACCACGCTGCCGACGTAACCCGCCCCGCCCGTCACCAGGTACTTCATCAACTCGCTACCTCTCGCAGTCGCTCGGCCGCGCGCTCCGGCGGCACGTCGTTGATGAACACGCTCATGCCCGACTCGGAACCCGCGAGAAACTTCAGCTTGCCGGACGTTCGGCGGATGGTGAAAAGCTCCAGGTGCAGCGCGAAGTCGTCGCGCGTGACACCCTCGAACTCCTCCAGCGTCCCGAACGGCGCCTGGTGCCAGGCGGCGATGTAGGGCGTGGGAGGCTCACCCTCACCGAAGATACGGTCGAAGCGCCTCAAGAGTTCCAGATAAACCTGGGGGAACTCTGAGCGTGCCGCCTCGTCGAGCCCGAGCAGGTCGGGGACACGGCGCTTCGGGTACAGGTGGACCTCGTAGGGCCAGTGTGCCGCGTACGGCACGAAGGCGACCCAGTGTTCACTCTCAAGGACGACCCGCTCGTCGGCGAGTTCACGCGCCAGCACGGCGTCGAAGAGGTTCTCTCCGCCGGTGGCCTCCTTGTGGGCGGCGAGTGAGCGCAGCATCAGGGCGGTGCGCGGGGTGGTGAAGGGGTACGCGTAGATCTGGCCGTGCGGGTGACCGAGCGTCACGCCGATCTCCTCGCCGCGGTTCTCGAAGCAGAACACCTGCTCGACGGAGGGGAGATGCGACAGCTCCGACGTCCGGTCGGTCCACGCGTCCAGGACCAGGCCCGCCTGCTCCTCGGTGAGGCTCGCGAAGGACGCGTCGTGGTCCGAGGTGAAGCAGACCACCTCACAGCGCCCGGAGTCGCCGGCCAGCGAGGGGAAACGGTTCTCGAAGACCACGACGTCGTACGACGAGTCCGGGATCTCGCTCAGCCGGTCGCCCTTGGTCGGGCACAGCGGGCACTGGTCGGCCGGCGGGTGGTAGGTGCGGCCCTGCCGGTGCGAGGCGATGGCCACCTGGTCGCCGAGGAGCGGATCCCTCCGGATCTCGGAGGTGGTGTGCGTCCGCTCCAGCGGACGGCGGTCCACCGCGTCCCGCACGGTGTCGTCGCGCAGGTCGTAGTAGATGAGTTCGCGACCGTCGGCCAGCCGGGTCGAGGTCTTCTTCACTGCGGACTCCCATTGATCGAGCCAGCCAACCATCAAACAGAACCGAACACACCAAAACACAACTCACCACCCCAGTCAACATCGCAATCAATCAAGGTGAGACAACGAAAGTGTTGAATTACTGGGTGCAGAACCCCACAGATGCCCCCGTATCCCCCACACACCTCGCGGCGGACCTCACCACGGACCTCGCGGCGGGGCTGCGGCTCCCCACCAACGGCCTGGACTACACGATCCTCGCGATCTACTTCGTCGTCGTCCTGGGCATCGGCTTCGCGGCCCGCCGCTCGGTGAAGACCAGCCTCGACTTCTTCCTCTCCGGGCGGTCGCTGCCCGCCTGGATCACCGGTCTCGCGTTCATCTCGGCGAACCTGGCCGCCACCGAGATCCTCGGCATGGCCGCCAACAGCGCGCAGTACGGCGCGTACACCGTGCACTGGTACTGGATCGGCGCCATTCCGGCCATGGTCTTCCTGGGCCTGGTGATGATGCCCTTCTACTACGGCAGCAAGGTCCGCTCGGTCCCCGAGATGCTGCTGCTCCGCTTCGACAGAGCCGCGCACCTGCTGAGTTCGATCCTGTTCGCCTTCGCGGCCATTCTGATCGCCGGTGTGAACCTGTACGCCCTGGCGATCGTCGTGGAGGCGCTGCTCGGCTGGCCGCAGTGGGTGGCGATCGTGGTCGCCGGCGCGTTCGTGCTGGCGTACATCACCCTCGGTGGTCTCTCCTCCGCCATCTACAACGAGGTACTGCAGTTCTTCGTGATCCTCGCCGCCCTCATCCCGCTGTCCGTGCTCGGCCTGAAGAAGGTCGGCGGCTGGGACGGCCTGGTCGACAAGCTCACCGCCACCCACGGCCGCAACTTCACGACCGCCTGGGGCGGCACCGGCATCGGCTCCGTCAACCCGCTCGGCGCGAACTGGCTGACCATCGTCGTCGGCCTCGGCTTCGTGCTCTCCTTCGGCTACTGGACGACGAACTTCGCCGAGGTGCAGCGCGCCCTGTCGGCGAAGAACCTCTCCGCCGCGCAGCGCACGCCGCTGATCGCCGCCTACCCGAAGATCTTCATCGTCTTCCTGGTGATGATCCCGGGCCTGGTCGCCGCCGCGCTGGTGCCGGGCATCGGCAGGCCCGGCTCGGACCTCCAGTACAACGACGCGATCCCGTATCTGATGTCACAGCTGCTGCCCAACGGCGTGCTCGGCATCGCGGTCACCGGACTGCTGGCCGCCTTCATGGCCGGCATGGCGGCCAACGTCTCGTCCTTCAACACCGTCTTCACGACGGACATCTGGGCGAAGTACGTGGTCAGAGGCCGTGAGGACGGCTACTACGTGCGCTTCGGACGCCTCATCACGGCGATCGGCGTCTGCGCGTCCATCGGTACGGCGTTCCTGGCGTCGTCGTTCTCGAACATCATGAGCTACCTCCAGACGCTGTTCTCCTTCTTCAACGTGCCGATGTTCGTCGTCTTCATCGTCGGCATGTTCTGGAAGCGGGCCTCGGCGAAATCCGGCTTCTGGGGGCTGCTCGCGGGCACCGTGACCGCGATGGTCAACTACTTCGTCCTCTACAAGAAGGGCATCATCGGCATCCCCACCGACCAGGGCGCCAACTTCGTCTCCGCGATCGCCGGCTTCGTCGCCGGCGCGGTGGTGATGGTGATCGTGTCCCTGTTCACCGCGCCCAAGCCGGAGGCGGAGCTCGCGGGCCTCGTCTACGGCACGCGCTCCCCCGGCATGACGGAGGCGCCCGCGCCCGGCGACGAGGCCTGGTACCGGCGGCCGGCACTGCTGGGCTGGGGCGCGGTGATCCTGGCCGCCCTCTGCTATGTGCCGTTCTCGTTCTGATCGCCGTCGCTGCAGAATGGAGAGACCATGACCGACGACTCCGGGCACTCCGGGTTCCACTACTCCGAGCAGGACGTCCAGCGGGAAGTCACCGAGCTGGAGGGCAAATCGGCGACCGCCGCGCGCATCTTCGATCTGCGGCGGATCATCGGTGGGTTGTTCGTGCTGTACGGGATCATCGTCACGATCACCGGGATCACGGACTCGCAAGCCGAGATCGACAAGGCGCAGGGGATCAACATCAACCTGTGGACCGGGATCGGGATGCTGTTGCTGGGGGTGTTCTTTCTGGTGTGGCTGTGGGTGCGGCCCACTCCTCCGGTGGGAGAGGCCGACGACTGATTTCCGGTTGTGTTCCGGCTGCGGGTGCGTGGGGGCTGGTCGCGCCCGCGCGGCGGAGCCGCAAATTGATACAGCCCCGCGCCCCTGGGTGGGTGCGGTGGCCGTCGGCTAAATGTCCGGCCCTGCTGAATTGTTGAGCGGGCCTGCCCTGTCCAGGAGCCCCGTGCGCGCCGCGAGCGCAGCCGCCTCCAGCCTCGACCCCACCCCCAGCTTCATCAGCACCCTCTGTACATGCGTACGTGCCGTGCTCGGGGCGATGCCCATGCCCGCCGCGATCAGCCTCGTGTCCTCGCCGTCAGCCACCCGCACCAGGACCTCCACCTCCCTCGGGGTGAGCATCTGGAGGAGGCGCTGGCCCTCGTCGTCGGGCTGGGCGGCCGGGTTGAGGAGTTCGGCGAAGGCGCCCTGGAGGAGGGCGGGTGCCACGGCGGCCTCCCCGGCCCGCGCCTTCATGATCGCCCGCTCGACGCCCTCTATCCGCTCGTCGTGCCGTACATACCCGGAGGCGCCCGCGGCGAAGGCCGCCGCGATGCCCCGCGGGGACGGCACCGGGCCCAGCACCAGCACCGCGACCTGCGGCCGCTCCTTCTTGATCCGCACCACCGGGTCGAAGATCCCCGGCTCGGCCGGTGCCGCTGTACCGAGCAGGCACACCTCGGGTGCCCTTGTGATCACCAGTTCGGCCGCGCCCGCGGCCGGTGCCGCCGCCGCCAGCACCCGGTGGCCGCGCAGTTTCAGCGCCGAGGCCAGCGCCTCCGCGAGCAACCGGTGGTCGTCGACCACCATGAGCCGCACTCCCATAGAGCAACCCCCCAGTCCCCCCAATGGATGCCCCACTATGGATGCCCACTGGTCCGCATGGACAGAGGGCCCCCCGGCACCTCGTCCTTCATGCCCCCGGAAGCTACACGCTTGTTCGACGTTGCGCTGCCCCTACTGATGAGAAGTGCCCCGGATCGGAGGAATCTCTGGTTTTTCTCGTATGCGAGGGTGAAGAGCGCGTATCAGCCGCCCGCTCCGAAGGCGGTGACGAGATACTCCTTGGCCGACGACGACGAACCGGCGGTGTGGGCGTACCCGGCGGACAGGTAGAGGTGCCCCTGGGAGTAGAGGACCTCCCCGTACTCCGGTGACATGGCGGTCTCCACCGCCTTGACCGCCGTGGTCGCCGGGTTCTCCAGCAGCTTGGTCTCCTTGAAGGAGCCGCCGTCGATGCTGACGACCTGGGCACCCTTGTCGTACGGCGCATTCTTGTACGCGATCAGGTTGGGGCCGTCCATGCGCAGGGGCGTGATCGTGTAGTTGTCCCCGGCGTCGGCGCGCTGGCCGGTCTGCTTGCCGGTGGCCAGGTCGAAGGCGACGATCTCGTTGGTCTTCGTGTAGTCCCCGTCGCCGTCGTGCTCCTCGGTCGCCAGGTACAGCCTGTCGTTGCCGACCACCACTCCCGTGCACTTCTCCAGCTCGTAGATGCCGTCGCAGCGGGCCGCGTAGGAGCTGCCCGGCGTGGAGATACGGGTGCGCAGTGCGCCGGTCCTGCCGTCGATGGAAAAGACGTCCGAGAAGCCGCTGCCGTCGCCCGCGCTGTCGTTGACGTCGGCGGCCACCACGAGCGGGTCGGTCGACACGACGCTCGCGTAGTCGATGCCCGAGGTCATCTTGTACTCGGAGAGCACCTTGCCGGAGACCGGGTCGAGGGTCTGGATGTGCAGCTGCCCGGTGTCGCCGCTGCCGCACCTGCGGACCGCGACCAGCTTGGCGCCGCCGCCGTAGCCGGCGTCGTAGCAGCTGTCGGCCGGCTTCGGCTGCCAGCGGATCTTGCCGGAGGCGAGGTCCAAGGCGGCGCCGCCGCTGCTGCCGCCGACCGCGACCGTCTGCTGAGCGACCGTCACGTTGTCGAAGTTGACCGCGACATCACCGGACTTGATCGTCTTGGTCCACAGTTCCTTACCGGCGTTCAGGTCGATCGCGGCGATCCGAGTGCAGCCGGCCGTGGAGCCCTTCGCGGGCATCTTCGGCTGGAAGACGACCGCGGTCCGGCCGTCCGCGCTGGCGTGCTCGCTGGCGCGGCAGACCGGGCCGGACAGCGGGACCGTCCACAGTTCGGCGCCCGAGTCGGGGTCGTAGCCGGTGATCCGGGCGACGCCGCTCTTCGCGTAGACCTTGTCGGTGAGCCAGGAACCGGCGGTGACGGTCGTGTCCTTCGCCGTGGGCAGCGGGACCTGGAAGAGGACCTTGGAGGCGGGGTCCGCGGGCACCTTCTCGGTGCCCTTGCCGTTCTTGCCGCCGTCCCCGCCGCCGTTCGCGTCCTGGCCGCCGGTGCTGCCGCCGCTGGAGCTCGCGGTGTCGTCCTTCTTGCCGTCGCCGCCGGAGGACCTGGCGTACCAGATGCCGCCGCCGACGATCAGCGCGATGGCGGCGACCGCGGCGACGACGATGAGCAGCGTGGCGTTGTTCCGGCCGGGGCCGGGAGCGGGGCCGCCCGGTTGGCCGCCCTGGTAGCCGTAGCCGGGCTGGGGCGGCTGGTTCGGGTAGCCGTAGCCGGGCTGCTGGGCGTACGGGTTCGGGGACTGTTGCGGATAGCCGTAACCCGGCTGGGGTGCCGGGGGCTGCTGTGGGTAGCCGTAGCCCGGCTGGGGCTGCGGTGCGCCGAATCCGGGCTGCTGCGGGGGCTGGTTGGGCGGGGGCGGGGGCGGCTGGGTCATGACGGGGGTACCTCGGGAGACGGCGCGTGAGACGGCTGGGGACGGCGTGGACTGCTGGACGGCACGGGACGGGCCCCGCTCAGTTGCCGAAGGCCATCATCAGCTTCTCCTTCGCGTCGTCGCTGCCGGTCAGCCGCGTGGAGGAGAGGTAGAAGCGGCCGTCGGCCCAGTCGACGGCGCCGTCGTAGAAGCCGCCCTCGATGTCGGCGGTGTGCTGCGGGTTCTGCAGCAGCTTGGTGGCGGGGTGGGTGGAGCCCGTGGTCGGGATCGACACGACCTGGCCGCCCGCGTCGTACGACGGCCGTACGTACGCGACGAGTTTGCCGCCCTCGACCTCGACCGGGTACATCCCCTCGTCCGTCGGGGACTTCGTACGCCACTTCGCCGTACCGTCGGTGAGGCTGATCGCGACGATCTCGTTGCCGCCGCCGCTCGCGTCCGTCGGCAGGTAGAGGGTGTTCGCGTCGACGGCCACGCCCTGGCAGCCCTGGAGGTCACGGGCGAGGATCGCCAGGCCGCACTGGGGCGCGAACTTCTCGTCCACCTTCACCTCGGAACTGAACGTGCCCTTGCCGTCCAGTACCGAGATGTTCCAGGCCTTCTTCTCCTCGTTGGTCAGGTAGACCACGAGCGGGTCGACGGAGTAGGTCCGCTCGACCGTCCAGCCCTTCTTGATCGGCCGCGTCCACTCGACGCGGCCGGTGGCCGGGTCGAGCTGCGAGATCTCGTCGTGCTCGGCGCTGCCGCCGGCGGCGCAGGACGCCACCTCGATCAGCCTGTCCGTGCCGCCGGCGAACGCCGTCGGGAAGCAGGCCGCACCGTACTTCTTCTTGTCGTACAACTTGTCGCCGCTGTCGAGGTCGTACGCCGTGCCCGACTCGGAACGGCCGGCCATCAGGGTCTTTCCACTGATCGTCAGCTCGATGCTGAGGGCGCTGTCGAACAGCCCGCCGTCGGCGACGGTCGCGGTCCAGCCCTTCTTGCCCGTGTCGAGGTCGATCTCCTGCAGCTGGTTGCACTTGGCGCGGTCGCTGGTGCCGTTCATGTAGGCCACGACGACCTTGCCGTCCGCCGACTTCTGCGGGGTGACCGCGCAGATCTTCTGCGGGAACGTGATCGGGGCCCAGGCCGGGTCGCCGTTGCCCACCTTGTAGGCGAAGACCTGCTTGTACGCCGCCTTCACCGCCGTCTTCCCGGTGATCCACATGCCGGGCGCGTCGGCGCCGGAGGCGGGCGCGTCGGGTGCCGACTTGTACCAGAGCACCTTGGCCTCGCCGGACTTGCGGCCCGCGTTGAGGTTCTCCGGGTCCGCACCGCCGTCGCCGCTGCCGTCACCCGGGTTGACCGGGGTGCCGGTGCCGGAGGCCTTGGGGTCGTCGGACTGCTGGGCGACCGGCTTCTTGCCGTCGCCCTCGCCGGTCAGGGCGTACACCGTGCCGCCGACGACCAGCAGTCCCGCCACCGCCGCCGCGACGATCAGCGCGGGCTTCCCCTTGAACGGCCCGCCGCCCGAGCCACTGCCGCTGGAGGGCGGGGGCATCCCGGGTCCGCCGGGGTACTGCGGCTGCTGCTGGGGGTAGCCGTAACCGGGCTGCGGCCCGTACGGACCCGGTGTGCCGTAGGGGCCGGGGGCGGGCTGCTGCGGGTAGCCGTAACCCGGTTGTGGCTGGGGCGCGCCGAAGCCGCCCTGCGCGGGCGGCTGTTGCGGGGCGCCGAAGCCGCCGCCCGGTGGCGGCTGGTCCTGTGGCGCTCCGAATGCGCCGTGCGGCGGCTGGCCGGGCGGCTGTGTCATCAGCGTTCTTCCCCCTCGTTCACTGATTTCGAGCCATGCCTGGGGCTGGTGACGGACCCTCGGTCGCACTCAGGCAGTTCTCAGACTGACCTTTCTACCACCCGGCACTGACAGCCCACGGGCCCTCATGTGCCGCTGTTCCCAAGGGAGAACCGGCCCGTGATGCCGCCGTTACGCGCCTTCACGCCCCCTTCACCGGGCCCGCGCAAGGGGGGTGCGCGGGGACCGAAGAGGGCTGATTCACGCCGGTGGCGGCTACGCGTCCTCCGCCAGCTCCAGCCAGCGCATCTCCAGTTCCTCGCGCTCCGTGGCCAGGTCACGCAGCTGGGCGTCGAGTTCGGCGACCTTCGTGAAGTCCGTGGCGTTCACGGCGATCTGGTCGTGCAGCTTGGTCTCCTTCTCGGAGACGCGGTCCAGCTGACGCTCGATCCGCTGGAGTTCCTTCTTGGCGGCGCGCTGGTCGGCGGCGCTCCGCTCGGCCGTGGCGGCCTTGGGGGCCGCGGCGGTGGCGGTGGCGGCGACCGCCTCCTCCATGCGCTGCCGGCGCTCCAGGTACTCGTCGATGCCGCGCGGCAGCATCCGCAGCGTGGCGTCGCCGAGGAGGGCGAAGACGCGGTCGGTGGTGCGCTCCACGAAGAACCGGTCGTGGGAGATGACGATCATCGAGCCGGGCCAGCCGTCGAGGACGTCCTCCAGCTGGGTGAGGGTCTCGATGTCGAGGTCGTTGGTGGGCTCGTCGAGGAAGAGGACGTTCGGCTCGTCCATGAGCAGGCGCAGCAGCTGGAGGCGGCGGCGCTCACCGCCGGACAGGTCGCCGACCGGCGTCCACTGCTTCTCCTTGCTGAAGCCGAACGTCTCGCACAGCTGCCCGGCGGTCATCTCGCGCCCCTTGCCGAGGTCGACGCGCTCGCGCACCTGCTGGACCGCCTCCAGGACCCGGGTGGCCGGGTCCAGCTCGACGACCTCCTGGGAGAGGTAGGCGAGCTTGACGGTCCTGCCGACGACGACCCGCCCGGCGGCCGGCTGCGCCTCGCCCTCCGTGCGCGCGGCCTCGGCCATGGCGCGCAGCAGCGAGGTCTTGCCGGCGCCGTTGACGCCGACCAGGCCGATGCGGTCGCCGGGGCCGAGCTGCCAGGTGACGTGCTTGAGCAGCACCTTCGGTCCGGCCTGGACGGTCACGTCCTCCAGGTCGAAGACGGTCTTGCCGAGCCGCGACGAGGCGAACTTCATCAGCTCGGAGGTGTCACGCGGCGGCGGCACGTCCTTGATCAGCTCATTGGCGGCCTCGACCCGGAAGCGCGGCTTGGAGGTACGGGCGGGAGCGCCGCGGCGCAGCCAGGCCAGCTCCTTGCGGACCAGGTTCTGCCGCTTGGTCTCCTCGGTGGCCGCGATCCGCTCGCGCTCCGCGCGGGCGAAGACGTAGTCGGAGTAGCCGCCCTCGTACTCGTAGACGGCGCCGCGCTGCACGTCCCACATGCGGGTGCAGACCTGGTCGAGGAACCAGCGGTCGTGGGTCACGCACACCAGTGCCGACCGGCGCTCCCGCAGGTGCTTGGCCAGCCAGGAGATGCCCTCGACGTCGAGGTGGTTGGTGGGCTCGTCGAGGACGAGCAGGTCCTGCTCCTCGATGAGCAGCTTGGCGAGCGCGATGCGCCGCCGCTCGCCACCCGACAGCGGGCCGATGACGGTGTCCAGGCCCTTGGGGAAGCCGGGCAGGTCCAGGCCGCCGAAGAGGCCGGTGAGGACGTCCCGGACCTTGGCGTTGCCGGCCCACTCGTGATCGGCCATGTCGCCGATGACCTCGTGCCGGACGGTGGCGGCCGGGTCGAGGGAATCGTGCTGGGTGAGGACGCCGATGCGCAGCCCGCCGGAGTGGGTGACACGGCCGGTGTCGGCCTCCTCCAGCCTGGCGAGCATCCGGATGAGGGTGGTCTTGCCGTCGCCGTTGCGGCCCACCACGCCGATGCGGTCGCCCTCCGACACGCCGAGCGAGACGCCGTCCAGCAGGGCACGGGTGCCGTAGACCTTGCTGACGTTCTCGACATTGACCAGGTTGACGGCCATTTCACTCCTGCGCAGGGGGACGGTCAGCCTCCCAGCGTAATGCGCGCCGGGAGGCCGTCCCGCCGGGAGCTGTTTTCCGCCCGCCCGCGCGCGTACCTCGCCGAGGAGGTCGTACCTCGTCACGGGTGGCACTGCGGCCCTCGTGGACGTCGCGCGCCGCGGGAGAGGCCGCCACGGCGCGCGACGCGGTGCTCGCGAGGCCTCAGGCGCTCGCCCCGCCCAGTCGCCGGCCCTGGATCAGCGCGGCCGCCGGTGCCAGGCCGCGGCCGGTCCCGGCGGTCTGCTCGCCGACCGGCATGTCGTCGCGCATGAGGTTCTCGGGGATGAGGACCGCGGCCGTGACACCGCCGTTCGGCGAGGGGCGCAGCTCGACCCTGAGGCCCTGCCGCTCGCGCAGCCGGTTGACCACGAACAGCCCGATCTGCTTGGCGTCGAGGAGGTCGACCTTGGCGGACTGGATCTTGCCGTTGGCCTCGGCCATCGCCTGCTCGTTCATGCCGAAGCCGCTGTCCTCGATCTCGACGAGCAGGCCGTCACGCATCCGCGCGGCACGCAGTTGCACCTTGGTGCTGGGGGGCGAGAAGGCGGCCGCGTTCTCGACGAGTTCGGCGATCAGATGGATCACGTCGGCCACCGAGCCGCCGGCGAGCGACACGCGCGGCACGGCCCAGATCTGCACGCGCGCGGAGTTCTCGATCTCGGCGACGGCGGCGCGCACCACGTCCGCCAGCGGGATCGGGTCCCGCCAGCCGCGGCCCGGTGCGATCCCGGAGAGGATGAGCAGGCTCTCCGAGTGACGGCGCATCCGGGTGGCGAGGTAGTCGACGCGGTAGAGGTCGTACAGCTCGGTCTGGTCCTGCTGGCGGCTCTGCATCTGGTCGAGCAGGTCCAGCTGGCGGTGGAGCAGCACCTGGCTGCGGCGCGCGAGGCTGACGTACACGCCGGAGATGCCGCTGAGGAGCTCGGCGCGCTCGGAGGCGGCCTTCAGGGCGGCGCGCTGGACAGCCGTGAGCGCGGTGCCCACCTGGGCGAGTTCGTCACCCACGAGGCGGCGCATGGGTGCCTCGGCGTCGATGTCGACGCCCTGCCCGGCGTGCAGCTTGCGCATGGCCTGCGGGAGGCGGCGGCCGGCCACCTCCAGGGCGGAGTTCCGCAGGTCGAGGAGTTCGACGATCAGGCCGCGGCCGACGCCCACCGAGACCAGCAGCGACAGCAGGACGCCGACCAGGCCGAGGACGACGGCGACGCCGGACGCGCCGAGCGTGCTCCAGCCGAACGTGGCGGCCTTGGCCGTGGCTCCCGTACCGGCGCCCTCCTCGGCCGCCGTCAGCTGGTCGAGGACGCCGGTGGCGGAGCCGTCCCAGCCGGACAGCGTGGCCGCGGACACCGCGTCGGTGCCAGGACCCGCGGCCTCGACCCGCTCCTCCACGGCGGCCAGCCTCCGGTACCCCGCGCCGTCCAGGATCTCCTCGTACGCCCGCCTGTGCTCGGCCTTCAGATCGGCGACCGCGGGCTCCAGCAGTTCGCGGTGGGTGGCTGCCGCGCCGACGAACGCGGTGTACTGCCGCCGCGTCAGGTCGCCGGCCGCCTCGCCCGCCGCGAGCAGCGCCTGCTCGCGGGCGAACGCCTCACGCGCGCGTGCCAGTTCGAGCACCACGCGGGTCTGCGAGGCGGAGTCGGTGCCCTTCTCGCCGGTGAGCGCCCCGGTGACGGCGAAGGCGCGCTCCACGACGGCCGTGTACTTGGTGTACGCCGTCTGCGCCGCGCCCTTCTCGGCGGTCTCCGCGCGTACGGTGCCCACGGAGTCCGCGGCGCCGGAGAGCAGGTCGATCCGGGCGGGGAGCGCGGAGTTGAGCAGGGCCGCATCGGAGGTGGAGGCGTTGATGCCGTCGGTGAGCTTCGTCCTCGCCCTGTCGGTGGCCGCCCTGGCGGTCTTCAGCGCGGCGAGGGAACGGGTGTCGGGGGCGGCCGCGTAGCGGGTGGCGGCGGTCCGCTCGCCCTGGAGCGCGGTCACGAAGCCGGCCACGGGGGTGAGGAGCTGGGCGTTGACGTCCTTGGCCCGCTCGGTGTCGCCGATCGCGGCGACGGTCGTCACGGCGGCGTACGCCCACAGCGCCATCAGCGAGACGACGGGCAGCATGAGCAGGGCGACGATCTTCGCGCGGACGGATCTGGGGCGGAGCCGTTCGGTGGTACGGCGAACGCGCATGGGGACCTCGTTCGGGGAGGGGCGCGCCCGGGAACCGGCGGGCCGAGGGCGCGCGCGTTCCCGGACGGGGTGAGGGTGTCGAGGAGGTGCGGGGGGGGGTGGCAGCGGGGAACGGCGCTCAGGCCGTGGTCAGTTCGACCTCGCGCAGCAACTCCGCGGCGACGGCGGACTCGTGGCGCTTGCCGGTCGGGGAGAGCGCCACGTACGCGGAGGCCAGGAAGAGGAAGGAGCCGAGCAGCACCGCGAGCGGGAAGAGGAACTCGGTGGCCGTGGCACCGGGCAACTCGGCGCTGCTGGGTTTCAGGTTGACGGTGACGGCGAACATCGCCGTGTAGTGCATGCTGCTCACCGCGAGGCCCATGACGAGCGCGGACAGCGTCGCCAGGACGGGGCCGCGGACGACGAGGGAGAGCGTGAGCGCCGCTGTTGCCGCGACGACGGCGATCGCGACGGACGCGATGACCATCAGCGGGTCGAAGCCCACCGAGCCGTGCAGGTTGAGCGCGGCCATGCCGGTGTAGTGCATCGCGGCGACGCCGAGTCCGGTGCCGAGTCCGCCGAGCAGCACCGCCTGTACGCGCGAACGGCCGTATCCGGCGGTGAAGATGCCGGCGCTGACGACGGCGATCGCCATGACGAGGCTGAGCACGGTCAGCGGGATGTCGTAGCGGATGGGCGTGCCCTCCACGGAGAAGCCCATCATCGCGACGAAGTGCATGGTCCAGATGCCGGACCCGATGGCGAACGAGGCGAGCGTCAGCCAGTTCCGTTTCGAGGCGCCTTCCGCCTCCAGTGCCCTGACGGTGCAGCGCAGTCCCAGCGCCGAGCCGACGCAGGCCATCGCGTAGGACAGGACGGGCGTGACCCATCCGGCGCTGAAGTGGTCCATGTGCCCCATGGAAATGTCCTCTCTACGTGGCACGGACACGTAGTCGCCGCGCACACGAGGTACCGCCGGTAACAGAGGGCGGGGATGGCGATCATGCCAGCCGCCACTTTGAGCCAGACGGCGCGAAAGGGACCATGGGGTGCATTTGTGAAAATTAAATTACCGTGAAGTAGGTAACAGCACCGAATCTTCACATCTTCGCAGGTCAGACCTAGTTTCAGGTTACACGGACCCGGCCGTCCGGTCCGTCGTGAGCACCCTCGCGCCCGGCGCGGGTGCCGTCGCCGTGCGTACCGTGCGGCAGGTGCCGGAGGCGAGGAGCGCCTCGGAGACCTTCTGTGCCGATGCGGTGTCGCGGACCAGGAACGCCGTGGTGGGACCGGAACCGGAGACCAGCGCGGTGAGGGCGCCGGCCGCGCGGCCCGCGTCGAGCGTCTCCGCGAGCTCCGGGAAGAGGGCGAGCGCGGCGGGCTGGAGGTCGTTGGAGACGGCGGCGGCGAGCGCGTCGGCGTCGCCCTTGGCGAGGGCGTCGAGGAGGTCGCGGGAGGCGATGGGCTCCGGGATGTCGCGCCCCGCCGCGAGCCGGTCGAACTCACGGAAGACGGCCGGGGTGGACAGCCCCCGCCCGGCCATCGCGAACACCCAGTGGAAGGTGGAGCCGACTTCGAGGGCGGTGAGGCGCTCACCGCGCCCGGTGCCGAGGGCGGCGCCGCCGACCAGGCTGAAGGGCACATCGCTGCCCAGGTCGGCGCAGATGGCGAGGAGTTCGGCGCGGGAAGCGCCCGCCCGCCAGAGCTCGTTGCAGGCGAGCAGCGCGCCCGCCCCGTCCGCGCTCCCCCCGGCCATGCCGCCGGCGACCGGGATGTCCTTGGCGATGTGGATGTGCACGGCCGGCTCGATGCCCCGGCGCTCGGCGAGCGCGAGCGCGGCCCGCGCGGCGAGGTTGGTGCGGTCCAGGGGGACCTGATCGGCGCCGGGGCCCTCGCAGGTGACGGCCAGTTCGCCGGCGGGGGTGACGGTGACCTCGTCGTAGAGGCCGACGGCGAGGAAGACGTTGGCCAGGTCGTGGAAGCCGTCGGGGCGCGCGGCACCCACCGCGAGCTGGACGTTGACCTTGGCGGGGACGCGTACCGTGACGCTCACTTACCGGGCTCCTTGTGTTCGGCGATCCTCGCGAACTCCTCGACCGTCAGCGCCTCGCCGCGGGCCTGCGGCGAGACCCCGGCCGCGACCAGCGCCGTCTCGGCGGCCGCCGCGGACCCGGCCCAGCCGGCGAGCGCCGCCCGCAGGGTCTTGCGCCGCTGCGCGAACGCCGCGTCGACGACCGCGAAGACCTCGCGCCTGGACGCCGTCGTCTTCAGCGGTTCCGCGCGCCGGACGAGGGAGACGAGCCCGCTGTCGACGTTCGGGGCGGGCCAGAAGACGTTGCGCCCGATGGCACCGGCGCGCTTCACCTCGGCGTACCAGTTGGCCTTGACGGACGGCACGCCGTACACCTTGTTGCCGGGTCCGGCGGCGAGCCGGTCGGCGACCTCGGACTGCACCATCACCAGCGTCCGCTCGATGCTCGGGAAGGTCTCGAGCATGTGCAGGAGGACGGGGACGGCGACGTTGTAGGGGAGGTTCGCGACGAGTGCGGTCGGCGGGGGGCCTGGCAGCTCGGTGACGTGCATCGCGTCGGAGTGGACCAGCGCGAACCGGTCCGCGCGCGCCGGCATGCGCGCCGCGATCGTCGCGGGCAGTGCGCCGGCCAGCACGTCGTCGATCTCGACCGCGGTGACCCGGTCGGCGACCTCCAGGAGCGCGAGCGTGAGGGACCCGAGGCCCGGGCCGACCTCCACGACGACGTCGTCCGGGCGGACCTCGGCGGTGCGGACGATACGGCGGACCGTGTTGGCGTCGATCACGAAGTTCTGGCCGCGCTGCTTGGTGGGGCGTACACCGAGCGCTGCCGCGAGCTCACGGATGTCGGCGGGGCCGAGGAGGGCGTCAGGGGTCGGGCTGCTCACGGGACAAGGGTACGGGCCGCCGGGGACACCTTCCGCCGGTCACCTGTGCAGCCGCGCCCCGCAGTGCGGCCAGGGCGTGGAGCCGCGGCTCACGTAGAGCTTCTTGGCGCGGAACGTCTGCTCCTCGGCCGAGGCGTCCTGCGGGCGCCCGCTGCCGCCGAGGCTGTGCCAGGTGTGGGTGTCGAACTGGTACAGCCCGCCGTACGTCCCGGAGGGGTCCACCGCGTGCGGGCGGCCGCCGGACTCGCACGCGGCGAGACCGTGCCAGTTCAGGCCGTCGGTGCCCTTCGCGGAGTCCGGGTGCGGCTTGGTCCCCACCTGCACGAGCTGGGTGCGCGGTTCGCGCACCACCTCGGACGTCTCGCGGCGGGGCTTCTGCCGGACGCCGTTGACGGAGCGCAAGTAATATGTCACACGGCGCAACCCCGGCCGCCCGGCCCGCTCGACCACCTCGGTGCCCTTGAACAGCGTCGGGTCCGCCGTCCGCCGCACCTCGAACGGGATGGTCTCCTCGCGCACCTCCCTGCTGCCCGTCACGCGCAGCACGGTCACCGTCTGCCCGTCGCGCGGGAAGCCGGACTGGGGCACCGAGGTGGTGTCCTGGCCGTGCAGGGTGATCCCGGCCTCCTCGACGGCCTCGCGGACGGTCGCCGCGTTGGTGCGGATGGTCCGGGTCCGGCCGTCCGCCAGGACCGTGACCGTGCGCTCGGTGCGTACGTCGAGTGCGAGCCCGGCGCGTCCGATGCTCTGGGAGCGCGAGGCCGACAGGTACGCGCCCTCGGCACGCACCCCCAGCTGCCGGAGCGCCCCGTCCACCGTGCGCGCCGTCGTCCACACCTCGCGCCGTTCTCCGTCCAGTGTGAGCCGTACGGGGCGGCCGTAGCGCACCGCGACCTCGTCGCCGCTGGCCAGCGCCGTGCCGGGGGCGGGCGCCACCACGTCGTGCGCCCCGACCGGTACGCCCTCCTCGGTGAGCAGGCCGGTCACGTCGTCGGCGAACGTGTGCAGGGTGCGCGGCCTGCCGTCCACGGTCAGCTCGATCGCCTTGTCCTTGGCGAGGAAAGCGGTGGTGCCGCCCGCGAGGAACGCGACGACGAGCGCCTGCGGCAGCAGACGGCGCACCGCGGACTCCGGGCGCCTGGAGTTCCGCGCCTTCCGCCGGCGCGCGGCGCGTCGCCCCACCACGGCACGCGCGCCCGCTTCACCCCCCTCACCCTGCGAACCGCGCCCGCCCTGCCGCGGCAGCACCGGCTCACTCGCGTACGCCTGTGCCGCGACCTCGTACGCCGGGCGGTAGGTGTCACCCCCGTACGCCGTCCCGTACGCCGCGCCGTATGCCGGCGTCTCGGCGTCGTACACGCCGTACATCTCCTGCGCGCCGTGCACTCCGGGCGCGCCATAGGGGTCGTGCGTCCCAGACGTCTCGTACTGCGATGCGCTCACGCCGACACGCTCCAGAGGGCCAGAGGGGTCCGGATCGGGCCCCCAGAACCTAGCGGAGCGCCCGTCACTCTCCAAAGCGGCACGACTACGCACGGTCGCGGGCGGACCGAAGGCGCGACCCCGCGAACGTTATGCGCCAGTTATGATCGATATACCCTCAGTAGTCGAAGGCGCGGGCCGTGTTCGCGCCCAGGGCCGTCGCCAGCGCGTCCTCGTCGATACCGCGTACGGCGGCCATCGCGCGCACCGTGACCGGAATGAGATACGGGGCGTTGGGCCGTCCGCGGTACGGCGCCGGGGTCAGGAAGGGCGCGTCGGTCTCCACAAGGAGCAGTTCCAGGGGGGCGACCAGCACCGCGTCCCGCAGGTTCTGGGCGTTCTTGAAGGTGACGTTGCCGGCGAAGGACATGAAGTAGCCCTCGCGGGCGCACTCCTCGGCCATCCCGGCGTCCCCGGAGTAGCAGTGGAACACGGTCCGCTCGGGGGCGCCCTCCTCCTTGAGGACGCGCAGGACGTCGGCGTGGGCGTCGCGGTCGTGGATGACGAGGGCCTTGCCGTGCCGCTTGGCGATCTCGATGTGGGCGCGGAAGGAGCGCTCCTGGGCGGCCTTGCCCTCGGGCCCGGTGCGGAAGTAGTCGAGGCCGGTCTCGCCGACGCCCTTCACCTGGGGCAGCCCGGCCAGCCGGTCGATCTCGGCGAGCGCCTCGTCCAGCGCCGCGTCCCCGCCCCCGGCACGGGCCCCCTGCCGGGACCATCCTCCCCCAGCCCCAGGGGGCTGGGAGGTGCCCCCAGGGTCGCCGTGCACGATCCGCGGGGCCTCGTTGGGGTGCAGCGCGACGGTCGCGTGGACGTTCGCGTGCGCGGCGGCGGTGTCGGCCGCCCACCGCGAGCCCTTGATGTCGCAGCCGACCTGGACGACGGTCGTCACGCCCACCGAAGCGGCCTTCGCGAGGCCCTCCTCGACCGTGCCGGACTGCATGTCGAGGTGGGTGTGGGAGTCGGCGACGGGCACCCGGAGAGGTTCCGGGAGCGGCGGCGCCGCGTTCTTGTCGGCCGTAGGGGAGGCCGTACCGGAGGCGTTCGAAGGCATGCCCCGATCCTACGAAAGGGGCATGCCCGCCGGACCCGCGCCCGGGTCAGCTCGCCTTGCGCTGGAAGGGGTGCAGGAGATCCGACAGGTGCCAGTGGTGCACCGCCTTGACCTCCGCGGAGGTCTCCGCCGCCACGGCCGGCCCGGTCTCCGCACCGTCCTGCCCGACGGAACGGTCCTGCGCCGCCGGCTGATGCGACCGCTGCGCGGCGTTCCGCACCGACGAGACCTGCCCCGCGCGCATGATCCGCAGGACCTGGCCGTCGCAGTTCAGGCACGAGGGCCGGCTCAGCGGTGACGGGACGACCCGGCCGTTCGCCACGTACTTGACGAACTCGTGGTTGTCGGCGTCGGTGTGGTGCTCTATCTCGTACGACTGCTCCCAGCCGTGCCCGCATCGCATGCAGGCGAAGGAATACGACTCGTGGACGACGGCTGTGGCCGCACCGCTGAGGCCGGTCTGCCCTGCGATCTCACTCATGCCAGCTCCTCTTGTCCGCTCGGACAAGCACGCGCCCCCGGCGCGGGGATTCCCCCCGGAATCCCATGGGGGTGAGGGACGGGTGCGTCCCTGCTGACCAGTGGACGCCTTCACCGACGCGAATGCGACAGGCCTGCCGAGTGTTGGAGGCGATTTGGATTCTGCTTGCCAAATCGGCCTCGCCGCATAGGGCTGGGCTTTGCGTTTCCCGCCCCCGCTTTACCGTCCCGTGGGGCGCGCGCTCAGAGGAGACGCACCCCGCTCAGAGGACACATCACCGCAGGTCAGGGGCGCACGCTCAGGGGAGAAGCGGCTCGCTCGGAGATCAGGACGCGCCCTCTTTCAAACACCCTGCACGAGAGCGCCCCTTCAGGGGCATGGGGAACTGCGCGACCAGCCCCCACCACCCCGCACACGACTACACAAGAGCAACCACCACGGCGCCGCCGAAACCGGCCTCACCCATCCACACGCTTCGCGGCAACCACGGCGTCGAACACCACCCGCTTCGGAATCCCCGCCTCCACCGCCACCGCCGCGATCGCCTCCTTACGGCGCTCGCCGGCCTCCTCCCGCACCCGCACCCGCCGCACCAGCTCCTCCGCGTCGAGTTCCTCGGGCCCGCGCTCGGGGGCGCCCTCGACGACCACGGTGATCTCGCCGCGCACCCCGTCGGCGGCCCACACCGCCAGTTCGGCCAGCGGACCGCGCCGCACCTCCTCGTACGTCTTGGTCAGCTCACGGCAGACGGCGGCCCGCCGGTCGGCGCCGAAGACCTCGGCCATGGCGGCGAGGGTGTCGTCGAGGCGGTGCGGGGCCTCGAAGTAGACGAGCGTGCGGCGCTCCTCGGCGACCTCCGCCAGCCGCGAGCGGCGCTCGCCCGCCTTGCGCGGCAGGAACCCCTCGAAGCAGAACCGGTCGACGGGCAGCCCGGACAGCGCGAGCGCGGTGAGCACGGCGGACGGCCCCGGGACGGCCGTGACCCGGATCTCCTTCTCCACGGCGGCCGCGACCAGCCGGTAGCCGGGGTCGGAGACGGACGGCATCCCGGCGTCGGTCACGAGCAGCACGCGCGCGCCGCCGACGAGCTCCTCGACCAGTTCCGGTGTGCGGGCCGCCTCGTTGCCCTCGAAGTACGACACCACGCGCCCCTTGGGCGTCACGCCGAGCGCCTGGGTGAGCCAGCGCAGCCGACGCGTGTCCTCGGCCGCGATCACGTCGGCGCCGGTCAGCTCCGCGACGAGCCGGGGCGGCGCGTCCGCGACGTCGCCGATGGGGGTGCCTGCGAGGACAAGGGTTCCAGTCACGCCTCCATCCTCGCAGCCGCCACCGACAGCGCCGTCCCCACCGGACAGCGCCCCCCGGCACCTGGGGAGGTGAACGCAAAGGAACCCACCACGAAGCCCCATTGCACGGGACTCACACAGAACGGTTCCCTACGATGGCGCGGTGACCAGTACCGCGTCCTCCACGGACACCCGGCAGGGCCAGGCAGCGCTCGACGAGCGGCCGACGTGGCAGCAGCGGCTGCGCCGGTTCGGCTACACGGCCAGCCCGGCGCACACGGCGCACACCCCCGGTGACAGAGGCGCCTCGGGCTCCGGCGCGCACGCCGACATCGTCGACCGCCTGGTGCCGCCGTACGCCGAGCCCGGCTCCCGGCTGTGGCTCGCCCTGGGGGTGCCCCCGGTGCTCGCCGAGCGGATCACCCGCTGGTCGGGCTGGGGCGGTCCGCTCCTCGTGACGCTGATGGCGGGCCTGCTGCGGTTCTGGAACCTGGGCAGCCCCAAGGCGGTGATATTCGACGAGACGTACTACGCGAAGGACGCGTGGGCGCTCGTCCACCGCGGTTTCGAGGTCAACTGGGACAAGAACGCCAACGACCTGATCCTGCAGAAGGCCGGCCACGTCGGCATCCCGGTGGACGCGGCGTACGTCGTGCACCCGCCGGTCGGCAAGTACGTCATCGGGCTCGGGGAGCTGATCTTCGGCTTCAACCCGTTCGGCTGGCGGTTCATGACGGCGCTGCTCGGCACGCTGAGCGTGCTGCTGCTGTGCCGGATCGGGCGCCGGATGTTCCGGTCCACGTTCCTGGGCTGCCTGGCGGGCGGCCTGATGGCGGTGGACGGGCTGCACTTCGTGATGAGCCGCACCTCGCTGCTCGACGGCGTGCTGATGTTCTTCGTGCTGGCCGCGTTCGGCTGTCTGGTCATCGACCGGGACAGGTCGCGGGCGAAGCTGGCGGCCGCGCTGCCGCCCGACGCGGACGGCCGGATCCGCCCGGACGCGCGCGTGGCCGACGGTTTCCGCTTCGGGTGGCGTCCCTGGCGCTGGGCCGCCGGCCTGCTGCTGGGCCTCGCGCTCGGCACCAAGTGGAACGCCCTCTACATCCTGGCCGCGTTCTGCCTGATGGCGCTGTTGTGGGACGTCGGCGCCCGCAAGGTGGCCGGTGCCCGGCACCCGTACAAGGCGGTCCTGACGCACGACACGGGGATCACGTTCCTGGCGACGGTCCCGGTGGCGATCGCCGTCTACCTGGCCTCCTGGATCGGCTGGATCCTGTCCCCCACCGACGGAACCGGCGGCTACTTCCGCAGCTGGGCGGCCACCGACGGCAAGGGCGGCAACTGGACGTTCCTGCCGGACTGGCTGCGCAGCCTGTGGCACTACGAGCACGAGGTGTACCTGTTCCACGTCGGCCTCTCGTCGCCGCACACGTACATGTCGAACCCGTGGTCCTGGCTGGTGCTGGGCCGCCCGGTGTCGTACTACTACGAGTCGCCGTCCCCGGGTGTGGACGGCTGCCCGTCGGACGCCGGCGAGAAGTGCGCCCGTGAGGTGCTCGCGATCGGCACCCCGCTGCTGTGGTGGGCGGCCTGCTTCGCGATCGCCTACATCCTGTGGCGGTGGGCGTTCCGCCGCGACTGGCGGGCCGGGGCCATCGCCTGCGGCATCGCGGCCGGTTACCTGCCCTGGTTCATGTACCAGGAGCGCACGATCTTCCTCTTCTACGCCGTCGTCTTCGTGCCGTTCCTGTGTCTCGCGGTGGCGATGATGGTCGGCGCGATCATCGGCCCGCCGGGCTCCAGCGACACCCGACGGCTGGTCGGCGCGTCGAGTGCGGGTGTGCTGGTGCTGCTGATCGCCTGGAACTTCATCTACTTCTGGCCGCTGTACACGGGCACGGCGATTCCGATCGACTCCTGGCGTTCACGTATGTGGCTCGACACCTGGGTGTGAGCCACATCCCTGATCTCCGTTCGGCCAACAGTTCGGCCAATAATCGGCCAACACCTGTCACAGGGACCCCACAACGACCTACAGTGCGAGTCACTACCAGCTTTTGAACGCGTTCACAAAATGCGGAAAAGGCTCACGGGGAGGGATTTCGCACCATGCGCAAGGGGGTCAAGGGCGCCCTGATCGGCGGCGTCTGCGCAGCCGTGCTGGGCGGGGGCGGGTACGGCGCCTACAACGTGCTGTCGGCGCTCCGCGGCGACGACACACCGGCCGTGCGGACCGGGCCGCCCACGAAGGACGAGATCAAGGACACCACGCAGAAGTTCTTCACGGCCTGGGAGAAGGGCCAGTCGGTGACCGCGGCGTCCTTCACGAACGACTCCGCCGACGCCGAACCCGTGCTCACGTCCTTCAGCGACGTGGCGCACATCAAGGACGTGCACATCACGCCCGGCAAGGCGACCGGCGCCACCGTGCCGTACAGCGTGAAGGCGACCGTGTCCTACGGCGGGAAGTCGAAACCGCTCGCCTACAAGAGCCGTCTGACGATCGTGCGCGGCGCGACCACGCACCGCGCGCTCGTCGACTGGAATCCGACCGTGGTCCACCCGGACCTCCGGCGCGGCGACACCCTGTCCACCGGCGAGGCGGCGAGCCCGCCCATCGAGGCCGTGGACCGCAACGGCAAGGTCCTCACCAAGGAGAAGTACCCGTCCCTGGGTCCGATCCTGGACGAACTGCGCAGCCGCTACGGCGACAAGGCGGGCGGCACCCCCGGCGTGGAGCTGGTCATCCAGCACGCGTCCGAGGAGTCGGCCGACACCACGCTGCTGACCCTCGCGGAGGGGAAGGCCGGCAAGCTGCAGACGACGCTCGACGCGCGCGTGCAGGCCGCCGCCGAGACCGCCGTGACGAAGTACGCCGAGTCGTCGGTGGTGGCCGTCAAGCCCAGCACCGGCGAGGTGCTGGCGGTCGCCAACCACCGCGAGGACGGCTTCAACGCGGCCTTCCTCGGCGAGCTGGCGCCCGGTTCCACCATGAAGATCATCAGCGCGGCCACCCTGATCGACACAGGGCTGACGACGGCCACAGGTCCAGCCCCCTGCCCGCCGACCGCGACCTGGCAGAGCCAGACCTTCAGCAACCTCAAGGGACTTCAGCCGGACCTCAAGGCCACCCTCTCGGACAGCTTCGCGCGCTCCTGCAACACGGCGTTCGTGAAGTACGCGGACTCGGTCCAGGTCGACTCGCTCACCAAGGAGGCCGAGGACCGGTTCGGGCTCGGGAAGAACAACTGGAAGGTGGGCATCCCGAGTTTCGACGGCCGGGTCCCCGCCTCCGGCGGCCCGGACACCGCGGCCAACCTGATCGGCCAGGGCCAGGTGCAGATGAGCCCGCTGAACATGGCGTCGGTGGCGGCGACCGCGATGACGGGGACCTTCCGGCAGCCGGTGCTCGTCCCGCAGAAGCTGGACGGCCGTGAACTGGCCACCGCGAAGGGCCTGTCGCCCGCCACGACCGGCCAGCTGCGCGCCATGATGAACCGCACCGCGACCAGCGGCACCGCGGCCGGTGTGATGCGCGGGCTGACCGGCAGCATCGGCGCCAAGACGGGGTCGGCGGAGGTCGACGGCCAGTCCAAGTCGAACAGCTGGTTCGCCGGCTACCGCAACGACGTCGCGGCCGCGGCCATGACCCAGGACGGCGGCCACGGCATCGACGCGGCCGGACCGATTGTCGCGAGTGTGCTACGGATCGGTGGCTGACGTCACTCCCACAGGCCGGGACTCTAGGCTTGGTGCAGTCGTTGGGGAGCGTGAGGGCTACGGGGCGACGGGGACCCCGGGGGAAGTGCGCGGAGGAACTGGACTGTGGGCAAGAGAAGGCGCGTCGTCGAACGACGGAAGAAGAGACCCGCCGTCATCGGCGGGATGATCGCCGTCGTCGTCGGCGGGGCCGGTTTCGGCCTGTACGCGCTGTACGGCGGCGGGGCGGCCGACGCGGCGTCGACCACGGCCGAGCACAAGCCCGTGAAGACCGGCCCGCTGTCCGCCACCGAGGTGCAGACGACGGCGCGCACCTTCCTGGCGTCCTGGCAGCACGGCAAGGTCACACAGGCCGCCGCCGTCACGGACGACAGCAAGGCCTGCATCAGACTCCTCACCGGCTATGCCAAGGACGCCCACGTCAAGGGCGTCACCCTCACCGAGGGCACCCGCACCGGCGACAAGGTCCCGTTCTCCGTGAAGGCGACGGTGTCGTACAAGGGCGTCAGCAAGCCGCTGTCGTACGACTCCGCGTTCACCGTCGTCCGGCGGAAGAGCGACGGCAAGCCGGTGGTGAACTGGCACGCCGCGGTCGTCCACCCGGACCTCTCGGACGGCGACACCCTGGTCACCGGCGAGTCCGGCACCCCGCCCATCAAGGCCCTGGACCGCGACGGCGGGGAGATCACCACCGCCAAGTACCCGTCACTGGGCTCGGTCCTGGACGGGCTGCGGGAGAAGTTCGGCAAGAAGGCCGGCGGCAAGGCGGGCGTCGAACTGCGCGTGGTGCGCGGCAAGGCGGCCGAGAAGGCGAAGCTGTCCGACAAGACGCTCCTGGAGCTCAGCAAGGGCACGCCGGGCACCGTGAAGACCACGCTCAGCCCGACCCTGCAGGCGGCCGCCGAGAAACAGGTCACCACGCAGAAGAACGCCTCGGTCGTGGTGATGCGCCCGTCGACCGGCGAGGTCCTCGCCGTCGCCAACTCCAGCCACGGCTTCAACGTGGCCTTCCAGGGCTCCCTGGCGCCCGGCTCCACGATGAAGATCATCACGTCGACGATGCTGTTCGAGAAGGGGCTCATCACCCCGGACGCGTCGCACCCCTGCCCGAAGACGTACAAGCTCGCCGGGTGGACGTTCCACAACGACGACGACTCCGAGATCAAGCAGGGCACCTTCAAGCTGAGCTTCGGGGCCTCCTGCAACAACGCCTTCATCGACTTCGCGCCGAAGCTGTCCGACAGCGACCTGACGACGGAGGCCCAGCAGGTCTACGGCCTGGGCATGAACAACTGGGCCATCGGCGTCCCGACCTTCGACGGCTCGGTCCCGGTGCAGAGCGGCGCGCAGATGGGCGCCTCGCTGATCGGGCAGGGCGGGGTGCGCATGAACCCGCTGAACATGGCGTCGGTGTCGGCCACGGTGGACACCGGCACCTTCCACCAGCCGTACCTGGTCGCCCCCAGCGTCGACAACCGGACGATCGCGAAGGCCTCGCGCACGATGTCGTCGAAGACGCAGTCGGAGCTGAAGGAGGTCATGCAGTACACGGCGGGGTACGGCACGGCGGCCAAGGCGATGTCGGGCCTGAGTTCGAGCTGCGGCGCCAAGACGGGCTCGGCGGAGGTCGACGGCCAGAAGAAGCCGAACGGCTGGTTCACCGCGTACTGCGGCGACTTCGCCGCCGCGGGCGTGGTCCAGGCGGGCGGCCACGGCGGCGACACGGCCGGACCGATCGTGGCGGCCCTGCTGAAGCTGGGGTCCTCGCTGTAGCAGGGAGTGTCAGCCGGCCACAGGAGTGGCCATGTAGGTCCGCCGGAGGAAGCGCAGCAGGGCCTTCGACTCGAACTGCACCACCGACGTGCCGTGGTCGGAGTGGAACTCCACCACGGCCTGGACCCGCCCCAGCGGCCACACCCGTACGTCACCGCTCTCCGCGGGCGCCCTGAGGCCCTGCTCCAGCAGCGAGCGCGAGAACGTCCACTCGTCCGTGCCGGGGAGGCCGACCCGTACCGTCCTCGGGTCGGCATCGGAGTCGTAACGCAGGACGACGGGCACCGCGGGCGGCTCCTCCTGCGGGTCCTCGTCCGTGACGATGTGGGCTCGCGCATACTGCTCGACTACAGACATCGGACTGCCCTTTACGCTCCGTGATCTGTGCGAAAGCTGTGCATCCGCTTTCTTATCCAATGTCGCACATTTTCCAGAATGCGCTTGCGGGAGCCCCCGTACCCCGCATGCGATTCCGCATGTGACGACCTTCTCGCTCTTGCAAAAGCTTCGCAATAGGACCCTAAAATCGGACCGTGCATGTACCTGACGGATTCATCGACGCCCCCACCTCCGCGGTCACCGCCGTGGTCGCGGCCGGCGCCCTCGCGGTCGGCCTGCGCGGCGCCCGCCGTGAACTCGACGAGCGCACGGCGCCGCTGGCCGGTCTGGTGGCGGCGTTCATCTTCGCCGTACAGATGCTCAACTTCCCCGTCGCGGCCGGAACAAGCGGCCATCTGCTGGGCGGGGCGCTGGCCGCGATACTCGTCGGCCCCTACACGGGCGTGCTGTGCGTGTCCGTGGTGCTGCTGATGCAGGGCATCCTGTTCGCGGACGGCGGGCTGACCGCGCTCGGCGTCAACATCACCGACATGGCGATCGTGACGACCGTGGTCGCGTACGCCGTCTTCCGCGCCCTGCTGAAGGTCCTGCCCCGCGGCAGGCGCTCGGTGACCGCCGCCGCCTTCGTCGCCGCCCTGCTCTCGGTGCCCGCCGCCGCGGTCGCCTTCACGCTCCTCTACGCGGTCGGCGGCACCACCGACGTCGCCATCGGCAAGGTGGCCGGCGCGATGATCGGCGTGCACGTCCTCATCGGCGTCGGCGAGGCCGCGATCACCGCCCTCACGGTCGGCGCGGTCGTCGCCGTACGCCCCGACCTGGTGTACGGGGCGCGCGGCCTGCGCCAGGGGCTGAGGCTGCGCGTGAACGGCGTCCTGGTGGACGCGCCGGAGCCGGCCGCGCCGGTGGCGGCGCGCACCTCCCGTCGCGCGCTGTGGATCAGCGGTCTGGTGACCTCCCTGGTGCTCGCCGGGTTCGTCAGCTTCTACGCCTCCGCCAGCCCCGACGGCCTGGAGAAGGTCGCCCACGACCAGGGCATCGACACGAAGACCGAGGAGCACGCCGCGGCCGGCTCCCCGCTCGCCGACTACGGCGTCGAGGACGTCTCCGACGCCCGGCTCTCCGGCGGCCTGGCGGGCGTCATCGGGGTCGGCACGACCGTCGTCGCGGGCAGCGCGGTGTTCTGGGCGGTGCGCAGGCGCCGTACGAGCGCCCCGGCCGAGGCACGCTGACATGGGTGCAGGGCACGCACACCGGCTCTACCGGCACGCGCACTCCCCCGTGCACGCGCTTCCGCCGCACACCAAGCTCGCCGCCGCCTTCGCCTTCGTGGTCGTGGTGGTCTCGACCCCGCGCACGGCGATGTGGGCGTTCGCGCTGTACGCCGTGCTGCTCGCGTGCGTCGCGCACCACGCGCGCGTGCCCGCCGGCTTCCTGCTGAGGCGGCTGCTGATCGAGGTGCCGTTCGTGGCCTTCGCGGTGCTGATGCCGTTCGTCGCGGAGGGCGAGCGGGTCGGCGTGCTGGGCCTCTCGCTCAGCGTGAACGGCCTGTGGGGCGCCTGGAACGTTCTAGTCAAAGGCACTCTGGGCGTCGCCACCTCCGTCCTCCTCGCGGCCACCACGGAGCTGCGCGCGCTCCTCCTCGGCCTGGAGCGGCTGAAGCTGCCGCCGCTGCTCGTCCAGATCGCCTCCTTCATGATCCGCTACGGCGACGTGATCACCGACGAGATGCGCCGGATGCGGATCGCCCGGGAGTCGCGCGGCTTCGAGGCGCGTGGCGTGCGCCACTGGGGTGTGCTCGCGAAGTCCGCGGGCGCGCTGTTCATCCGCTCCTACGAGCGCGGCGAGCGCGTCCACCTGGCCATGGTGAGCCGGGGGTACGCCGGTTCGATGCCGGTCATCGACGAGGTGACCGCGTCCCGGGCGCAGTGGTCCCACGCCCTCGCGCTGCCCTTGTCCGCCCTTGCCGTCTGCGCGTTGGGATGGGCCCTGTGACCACCGCTCCCGCTTCCCTGGAGGTCTCCGGCCTCGCCTTCGCCTACCCGGACGGGCACCAGGCCCTGTTCGGCGTGGACTTCTCCGTGACACGCGGCGAACGGGTCGCGCTGCTCGGGCCGAACGGCGCCGGGAAGACCACCCTCGTGCTGCACCTCAACGGCATCCTGAGCGGCGGCACGGGCACCGTGACGGTGGCCGGACTGCCGGTCGGCAAGCGGCACATGGCGGAGATCCGGCGCCGGGTCGGCATCGTCTTCCAGGACCCGGACGACCAGCTGTTCATGCCGACGGTCCGCGAGGACGTGGCGTTCGGACCGGCGGCGGCCGGCCTGAAGGGCGCGGAACTGGAGGCACGCGTGCGTGCCGCCCTGGACCGGGTCGGCATGGCCGGCTTCGCCGAACGCCCGCCCCACCACCTGTCCTTCGGGCAGCGCCGCCGGGTGGCGGTGGCGACCGTCCTGGCCATGGAGCCGGAGATCCTCGTCCTGGACGAGCCCTCCTCCAACCTCGACCCGGCCTCCCGGCGCGAACTCGCCGACATCCTGCGCTCCCTGGACGTGACGGTCCTGATGGTCACCCACGATCTGCCGTACGCCCTGGAGCTGTGCCCGCGCGCCCTGATCCTGAGTGACGGCACGATCGCCGCCGACGGGCCCACCGCCGGACTCCTCTGCGACGACACCCTGATGCGTGCCCACCGGCTGGAACTGCCCTTCGGTTTCGACCCGCGCGCGGCGACGGCGGGGCGCGGGAGCGAATGACGCGTTTCCGTGACGGCCGTCCGGCCCGTCCGCGCATCCGTGACAATGGGCGCGTGACGCATCAAGAGGACGCCGGGCCGCTCGCCGGGCCGCTCACCGGGGCGCCGCGGCTGGACGACCAGCTGTGCTTCGCCCTGTATGCCGCGCAGCGCGCCGTGACCGCCGCCTACCGCCCGCTCCTCGACGAACTCGGGCTCACCTACCCGCAGTACCTCGTGCTGCTCGTCCTGTGGGAGCGGGGCGAGACCACGGTGAAGGAGCTGGCGGAGGCGCTCCGGCTGGACTACGGCACGGTGTCGCCGCTGCTGAAGCGGCTGGAGGGGGCGGGTCTGGTGCGCAGGGAGCGCTCGGAGCGGGACGAGCGCTCGGTGCTCGTCGCCTGCACCGAGCGCGCGGAGGAACTGAGGGAGCGCGCGGCGCGCATCCCCGGCGCCCTGCTCACGACGACCGGGCTGGACGGGGCCGACGTGGCGCGGCTGCGCGAGGAGTTGCGGGAGCTCGCGGAGCGGGCGGGCAGGGCGGCCGCACGCCCCTCGTAACAGCGCGCACGCGGGCACTTCGCGCTGCACTCCGCGGCGCACTCCGCTCCCCGGCTCCTGTTACCCACGGTTTCCACCCCCCTGCCCCTCCCAGGGCTTCCTACCGGTCGGTACCTTGTGCACGATGTGCTTGCACACTTCTGTGTTGCCCACCACTGTTTCTGTCCTGGGGGAGGTCCCGCCGTGATCGAAGGCGCCGCTGTCGACACCCGTCCGACGAAGATCATGTATGTCGCCGAGGCGACCGCGCACGGCGGCCGGGACGGATATGTCACCAGTCAGGACGGCCAGATCGAGCTCAAGGTGGCGATGCCTCCGGCGCTGGGCGGGGACGGCAACGGCACCAACCCCGAGCAGCTGTTCGCGGCGGGCTACAGCGCGTGTTTCCACAACGCGCTGATCCTCGTCGGCAACCGCTCGGGCTACGACCTGACCGGCTCCACGGTCGCCGCGAAGGTCGGTATCGGCCCCAACAAGCAGCGCGGCTACGGCCTCGCGGTCGCCCTCAGCGTCTCGCTGCCGGTGGTGGACGCGGACATCGCGACGAAGCTGGTGGACGCCGCCCACGAGGTGTGCCCGTACTCGAACGCGACGCGCGGGAACATCGAGGTCACGATCGTGCTCGGCTGACCCCGGGGCACGTGCTGCAGACCACGTCGTACCGAGGAATCCAAGGCCGCACGGCCATGTTTCACTCACTGTCGCGAGCAAGTGGGTGGAGGGATCCGGACGTGGGCGTGGACGTGCACGGCACTGTGGCCGAGGGCTTCGAGCCGGTCAGGGACGCGTTCGCAGGCAACTTCGGGCTGCTCGGGGACCGGGGCGCGGCGGTGGCCGTGTACCGGGACGGGCACCGGGTCGTCGACCTGTGGGGCGGCGCCCGGGACTTCGACGGGGACGCCGGCAAGGTGCCGTGGGAGCACGGCACCGCCCAGATCGTGCGCTCGGCGACCAAGGGCGTCGCCGCCGCCGTACTGCTGCTTCTGCGCCAGCGCGGGGAGCTGGACCTGGACGCGCCGGTGGGTGAGTACTGGCCGGAGTACAAGGCGGCCGGCAAGGAGCGGACGCTGGTGCGGCAGCTGCTCGCGCACCGCGCGGGCGTGCCGGTCCTTGACCGGCCGCTCACGCCCGCGGAGGCCGCCGACCCGGACCTAGGCGCGGCCGCGGTGGCGGCGCAGGCGCCGGTGTGGGAGCCGGGCACCGACCACGGCTACCACGCACAGACGTACAGCTGGCTGACCGGTGAGCTGGTGCGGCGGGTGACCGGGCGGACCGTCGGCGAGTGGATCGCGGACGAGATCGCCGGGCCGGCCGGCGCCGAGCTGTGGCTCGGGCTCCCCGCGGCGGAGCAGGGGCGCGTGGGGCGCGTCGGGCCGGTGGCGGCGCCGGAGACCGCGGGCACGCTCCGGACCCGGCCCAAGCGCGCCGTCTCCGAGGCGTACGCCGACCCCGCATCGCTGACCCGCCGGGCGTTCGGCGCGATCAGCCCGCTCCCGGACGAGAACGACCCCGGCTACCGTGCGGCCGCCCTCCCCGCCTCCAACGGCATCGCCACCGCCGACGGCCTGGCCCGCTTCTACGCCTCCCTGATCGGCGAGGTCGACGGCGGCAGGCGGCTGTTCACCCCGGAGACCGCGGAGCTGGCCCGCACCGAGCAGTCGGCCGGCCCTGACCGGGTGCTGGTCATCTCCACCCGCTTCGGGCTCGGCTACATGCTGCACGGCAGCGCGTCCCCGCTGCTCTCCCCCGCCTCCTTCGGGCACCCGGGCCGCGGCGGCGCGCTCGCCTTCGCGGACCCCGAGTCGGGCATCGCCTTCGGCTATGTCACCAACGGCTTCCGCAAGAGCGTGACGGCAGACCCACGGGCGCAGGCGCTGGTGCGCGCGGTGCGCACGGCGCTTTCGTAACCACCGAACACGCCACCGCACGCCCCGCACGCGCCCCCGTGCGCGCCTGCGCTGCCGCACACGCCTGCGCTGTCGTACGCGCCTGCGCTGCCGTGTGCTCCCGCGCTTCTCACACGTTGATCGGGTGCGAGTGCCGCCCCGACACCGCGTCGATCTCGCCGTGCGCCTTGGACAGCAACTGCATGGCCAGTTCGTTGAGGGCGCGGGCGCCGGCGATCTCCTCGCCGACTCTGGGCTGGTTGCTGTCGGACTCGTGCCGGCTCGCGTGGCCGTGCGCCCGTACCTCGGTGCCGTCGGGCAGACGGACCAGGGCCACCGCGCGCGTGTGCGTGTCGTCCTCCAGGAACTCCATCTCGACGTGCCATCCCACAGCGGTCTTCATCATGTTCATCATGGGGTCCACCTCCGGAATCGCTGCTTCCAGGGTGCTCCCTCGGGGCCCGGGCCGTCACGTCGGCGCAGGCCCTTTCGCCTCGCTACCTGCCGTCGAAGCTGGCGAAGTACGCGGCGGCCATGTCCTCGTCGGCGTGTCCCTGGGCGGCGGCGCGGGCGAAGCGTTCGGCGGCCGCCTCGGCGACGTCCAGGCGCACGCCGTGGCTCGCGCCGGCGGCGACGATCAGCCGGGCGTCCTTCCCGGCGGTGTCCACCGCGAACGACGGCGGGGTCAGCCCGCCGTCGAGGATCAGCCCGGCCTTGGCCCGCAGGTAGCCCATGTCGAGGGGGCCGCCCGCGATCAGGTCGAAGAAGCGCTGCGGGTCCACGCCGAGACCCTGCGCCAGCGCGACCACCTCGCCGGTCGCGGCGGTGGCCGCGAGGACCCAGCTGTTGGCGACCAGCTTGAGCCGGGTCGCGGCGGCCGAGGAACCGTCGTCCCCGGTCCACACCGTGCGGGCGCCGACCGCGTCGAAGACGGGCGTGACCGTCTCCCGGCCCTGCTCGGGCCCCGCGGCCAGGACGGTGAGCTGTCCGGCCTCGGCGGGCTGGCGGGTGCCGAGGACCGGGGCGTCGTAGAAGACCAGGCCGTGCTCGCGGGCGAAGGCGGCGAGTTCGGGGATCTGGTCGAGGCCCGCGGTGGTCGACTGCACCCAGACGGCCCCGGGGCGCAGCGCGCCGGCCGCCTCGCGCATCGTCTCCAGCGCGGTGGCGCCGTCGTACAGCATGGTCAGGACGACGTCGGCGCCCTCGACGGCCTCGGCCGGTGTGTCGGTGACCTGGGCGCCGTCGGCCGCGAGGGGTTCGGCCTTGGCTCGGGTGCGGTTCCACGCGCGGACGGTGTGCCCGGCCCTGAGGAGGTTGCGGGCCATCGCGGCGCCCATGATGCCGGTGCCCAGCATGCCCACGGTCGGCTTGTCGGTCATGACGTCTCCCTGTCCTCGTACGTTCCGCAGCAAGCTTGGCGTACCGCGGGCCGGCGGGCGCGCGGCAGCGCGGCGGAAAGCGCAGGGACCCCGGTCCGGTGGCCGGGGTCCCTTGACGTCGAGCGGGCTGTCGAGCGGGCTGGGTCAGCCGTCGTTCTCCGCGGACGGGAGGTAGGCGCCCGGCACGTCGTTCGGCGCGTAGACCTTCTTGTCGCCGGGGTAGGGCTTGGTCCAGTTGTGGGTCTGGTACCAGGTGTAACGGTTCATCTGGGTGGGGTTCGCGTAGTCCGGCACGGCGTTCTTGCCGGTCAGCCGCTGGTGCTTGGCCCAGGTCTGCCACTGGGCCGCGACCGACTTCTCGGCCGCCGGGACGGAGACCGACGTCGGCGCGGCCGCCGCCTGGGCGTCCTGGGCCGCCGGGGTGTCCGAGCCGCAGCTCGGCTGCGGGTTCACGCCGAGGGTCAGCGAGGTCCGGTTCGGGACCGCGGTGAACGGCGTGTCGTCCGGCTTCTTCGTGAACGCCCCGTACATCGGGGTGGCCGCGCTGTCGAGCTGGTTCATCGGGTGCACCCCGAGGATCTGCTCGATGGTGCGGACCATGGTGATCTGCGAGTAGTAGTGGTCGTCGACCGTGCCGTGCTGGGCGTACGGGCTGATGACCTGGACCGGGGCGCGGTGGCCGTCGACGTGGTCGAGGCCGGCCTGGGAGTCGTCCTCGACGACGAAGATCGCCGAGTCCTTCCAGTACTTGCTGTGCGTGATCTCGTCGACCATCCGGCCGACCGCCAGGTCGTTGTCGGCGACCTCGGCGGCCGCGTTCGCGGGGCCGCCGGTGTGGTCGTTGGAGAACCAGAACATGTTCAGGTTCGCCGGGCCGTTCTTCTCGAAGTCCTGCTTCCAGATCTGCTCTTTGTAGATGTCCGGGACGTCGAGGTCGAACAGCGGGAAGCCCTGCACCGACACGTCGTTCAGCGAGGGGATCGCCGAGCCCGTCTTGATGGGGTAGGCGGTCTGCGCCCCGGTCGCGGCCATGTTCTTGCTGTCGCAGTACAGGTTCTGCCAGTTCGCACCGGCCGGCTTGCTCTCGTACGACTGGAACTCGCCGAAGTCCTTGACGGTCTGGCCGGCCGCCTGCGCACCGGTCCACAGGAACCCGGTCTTCTGGTGGCCGAGGACGTCGTTCTCGGTGTCGTAGCTGCGGGTGTACTCGCCTGCCGACGACTCCGTGTACTCCGGGTTGTCCGACTGCATCAGCCAGTTGTGGCCCTCGGCGGAGTTGGTGCCGATGTCGTAGAAGTTGTCGTACAGGCCGAACTGCTGGGCCAGTGCGTGCTGGTTCGGCGTGACGTTCTCGCCGAACTGGGTGAGCGCGGAGTTTCCGTTGCCCTGCGGGAGGTCGCCGAAGACCTGGTCGTAGGTGCGGTTCTCCTTGACGAGCAGGAAGACGTGCTTGATCGTCGACGGGTCGCCGATCCGCTTCGGGACCGGGACGGCCTTCTTGTCGCTGTTGCCCTTGGCCGTCTTGACCGAGTTGGACGTCCAGCCGTTCTGCTTGAACACCTTGGCGGTCTCGGACCTGACGACCTGGTCGCTCGGCAGCGTGAACTGGGTGAGGCTCGACGTGGTGTCGTGCGTGTTGTGCCCGGCGGCGTCGGGACGGAGGGCGTCGATGCCGCGGGTGTTGGCGACGACGACCTTCTTGCCGAGGGCGGTGATCCCCGACGGGAAGTAGTCGGTGGGCAGCAGACCGACGTACCGCGCGGGCTGCTGCGCGGAGGTGTAGCGGTAGACGGCGACCGCGTTGGCGCGGCCGAGGGTCACCAGGAGCCGGCCGTCGTCGGTGAGCGTCACCGCGTTCGGCTCGTAGCCGACGGACGCCTCCGGCCACGGCTGTGTGGAGATGGTCTGGACGACCTTGTCCTTGCGGGTGTCGATGACCGACACGTTGTTGTCGGCGGTGTTGGTGACGAACACCGCGCCCTTGCTCGCGTACACGGCGGTCGGGTGCAGGCCGACGTCGATGGTGTCGACGGCGGCGGACGGGTCCGCGGTGTCGATGACGCTGACCGTGCCGGTGGTGGAGGCGCCGGTCTTCGGGTTCGCCACCACGTCGGTGCCGTAGGAGTTGATGGTGGTGTCGCCGGCCTTGGCCGGGCGCCCGCCCTCGTTGCTGACGTAGAGCTTGCCGCCGACCAGGGCGATACCGCGCGGGGCGTTGCCGACCGCCCAGGTCTGCTTGATCGTGCCGGTCGCCGCGTCTATGGCGACCACCTTGTTCTCACCGTTGACCGCGGAGTACACGGTGGAGCCGTCGGCCGAGAACACGGCCGCGCCCACCAGTGCCTGCTTGGAGCCGTCGGCCGCGATCGGTACGGCCGTGGGGCTCGCGAGGGTGCCGTCGGCGTTGACGGTGAACTTCGTGTAGCCGTTGGCCTGGCCCAGCCACAGCTGCTTGCCGTCGGGAGAGTAGGTCGGGCCTTCCTGGCCGACCGCGCCGCTGCTGATGCGCAGGTTGTCGGCCGCGTTGGTGCCGATCTTCTGCGTGACCTGACCGGTCGCCAGGTCCACGACGACCAGGGAGGCGTCGCCGTCGGCGACCGAGGCCGCGAGGTGGGTGCCGTCCGGGCTGACCGTCGACGACATGATCTTGCCGTCGTTGATGACCGTACGGCTGCCGTACGGGTTGATGTATTGATCGGCGGAGACGACCTGCCCGTTGGCGGTGGTCTGGCCGACCTGCTGGGTGCCGAACTGGTACGTCGAGGCGACCGCGGTGCCCGTGACGCCGAGGGCGACCGCGATACCCGACGTGACCAGCAGGGCGCGGCGGCCGACGCGTCTGCCGAAGAGGTTGAACTGTTTCTTCTCGCTGATCCGACGCTGGCGTGTTACCTGCACGGAACTGTTCCCTTCAGTGGGTGTCGAGCAGGTCGACGTTGCCGTCGAACTGCCACAGCGGATTCGGGGCGTCGCCGGTCGGGGTCCGCACCAGGAAGTAGCCGTTGACTTCCTTGGGACCGTCGCCGTCGGCCACGAACCGCCCGTCCGAGGTGATGTCGAGCTGGTAGATCGCCGTCCCCGTGACCGCCGTGACGCCGGGGAGGTGCCAGCTCACTACGCAACGCCAGTCGTTGCCCGCGCCCTCTTGGGCGGCCTGGCCGTCGCTCTTGGTGCAGGCCGCCGTGGCCTTCAACTGCGCCTCGGTGACGGCGGGCCGGTGCAGCTGCTCGGTCTGCAGGCGGTAGAGGTGGGCGAAGACCGTGGCGAGGGACTTCTGCACCTTGTCCTGCTCGATCCCGGAGCCCGTCGACGGGGTGGCCACGGCGACCGCCCCGACGGTGACGGCGGTCAGCGCGGCCAGCGGCAGCACGCCGAGGGTGATCGCGCGGCGCCCGGAGCCGTCGTAGGCCGGGTTGGTGAAGTCCCGCCGTACGAAGAGCAGATAGGCCAGGACGGTGGCCAGCACCGCCCACGTCAGGCTCACCGCGACGCCGGTCAGGAGCGGGGCGAGCTGGGCGGGGCTGGTGAACAGGCCGTTCCAGGAGATGAAGGCGTAGCCGGGCAGGGCCAGGCGCACGGCGACGGGCAGCGGCAGCATCTGGGCGACCGACATCGCGAGCGCGACGATCGGGGGCAGCAGCAGGCCCATCGGGGAGCGGCCGAGGGCGACCGAGCCGAGCAGTCCGATAGCGGCCAGGGAGAGGGTCGGGGCGAGGGCCGCGAGCCAGGCGAGCAGGACCCGGCCGGCCGCGTCGCCGGACGACAGCAGATGGCCGTCGAGGCCGACCAGCGGCTGATCGCCGACCGACGCCAGCCCGCCGAGCGTGCTGGACGCGGCCAGTCCGGCCACCAGCAGCAGGATGACGGTGAGGCTGGCCAGCGACTTCGCCACGAAGATCCGCGCGGGCGAGCGGACCGCCACCAGCAGGTGACGCCAGGTGCCGAGCCGGTCCTCGGCGGCGAACACGTCACCGGCGACCACCGACGTCAGCAGCGGCAGCGCCCAGGTGCCCGCGAAACCGAGCATCACCAGCGGCCCGGCCCAGCCGGTCGCGTGCATCCAGCGGCCGAAGAGCGTGTCGGCGGGGAGCGTGCTCTGCTGGCTCACCCCCGCGACGAACAGCCCCGGCGCGATCCAGCAGGCGAGCACCAGCAGCCGGATCCGCCACTGCGAGACCAGCTTCACCAGCTCGAAGCGGTAACCGCGCGACACCGGGACACGACGGGCGCGGGCGGGTTCGGTACCGGCGGGTTCGGTGCCGGCGGGAGCGGTGGCGGTGGTCATCGGCCGGCCTCCTGGTGCTCGGTGAGGGCGAGGAACGCGGCTTCGAGCGGGGATACGACGGGGGCGAGTTCGCGCACCGCGACACCCGACCGCACGACCTCCGCGACGAGTTCGTCGAGGGCGGGCACCAGGGCGCGTACGACGAGCACGTCGGGGTCGTGCCGCAGGCCGAGGCCGGTGTGGTCGGAGATCCGGATGCCGGCCGTGCCGGCGGCCAGCCGGCGCGCGGCCTCGGGATCGGAGGTGCGCAGCCGGTAGTCGAGTTCGCGGTTCTCGGCGGCCAGTTTGTTCAGCGGGCCGGAGAAGACGACGCGTCCGGTGGCGAGGATGGTGACCTCGGAGCACAGCGCCTCCAGGTCGTCCATCCGATGGCTGGAGAGCACCACGCCGGTGCCCTCGGCGGCGAGCCGGGTGAGGACGCCGTGCACATGTCTCTTGCCGGCCGGGTCGAGGCCGTTGGCGGGCTCGTCGAGCACGAGCAGCCGGGGCCGGGTGAGCAGGGCTGCGGCGAGCCCGAGCCGCTGGCGCATGCCGAGGGAGAAGCCGCGGGTCTTGTCGTCGGCGACATCGGTGAGCCCGACCTCGGCGAGCACGTCGTCGATCCCCGCGGTCCCCGCCGTCCCTGTGCCGAGACCGCGGAGCGCGGCCAGCGCGGCGAGGTTCTGCCGGGCGGTCAGCGAGGGGTAGAGACCGGGCGCGTCCACGAAGCCGGCGACGCCGTCGGGGGCGGCGAGCGCCCGCTCGACCGGGGTGCCCAGGATCTCCAGCCGGCCGCCGTCGGCGACGGCCAGCCCCAGCAGCAGCCCGAGCAGGGTCGTCTTGCCGGCGCCGTTCGGCCCGACCAGACCGTGGATCTGGCCTCGTGTCACGTCGAGGTCCACGGCGTCCAGCGCCACGACGTCACCGAAGCACTTGGTGATCCCACGGGCCCGGACTGCGTGAGGTGTGTCCATGAGTCCCATGCGTCCCTTCTTCCGCGATCCGCAGGGACTTTATGGAGAACACACAACCCAGGCACAGACGAATGGCTGAACGCCCGTCGAACGGTTCGTCAAGGCAACGGCAAGTCGGCCGAGAAGGAGGTGGATTCCGGCCGAACCCGGTCAACGCATGGACACTCCGGAGTCGTATGGGGTAGCGCGCGGTGGCACAACTGAGGGGGCGCCTTCCTTGGCCTGGCCTCTCGACCGGAGCCAGAGGACGGCCAGTTGTCCGCCTCGTACATGGAGTTCCGCGCTACGGAGGGAACCGCGAGGAGACATGAACGCGTCACCGCCGACGAGTGGCTGACGAGGCAGGACGCCGTAGGGCGTCTTCCGGATCCCTTCCGAGGACTGCGAGGGCGGCGTGAAGGAACTTCGGGGAAGCGGAGAAGAGGGACAGCTGCTCGGCGGGGTACCGGCGCCGGACACCGGGCCGGAGACCGGGCCGGACACCGGTGTGTCGGCCGGAGGGCCCTCGGGGACGTCGTCGGATGCCGCGGGGACCGGGCGTCCGCCACCGCCCGCTGCTCCGCGGTGCGGGGGTGCACGCGGGCAAGGGGTGCCGGGCCCGGCCACGTTCCGCCACCGGCTCCTTCCCGCCGTGGTGGCGTCGCTGGCCGCGATGACGCTGGCGGTGTCCTGCGCGGACTCGTCCGCCCCGCACCGTCGTTCACCCGCCGCGAAGCAGGCGCCTGCCGAGAGCGCCTCCGCGGGCACCCGAGCCGAGAGCGCCGAGACCGGCGAGAACTGCGATCGGCTGCGGTCGCTGAAGCCGCCGGACCACATGCCGGAGCCAGGCGGCCGGATGCCGAGCGGTACGGCGATGGAACGGATCGTCGCTCGCGGCCGGCTGATCGTGGGAGTGGACCAGAACAACTATCTCTTCGGCTACCGCGACTCCGACACCGGACAGCTGAGCGGGCTCGACATCGACCTCGTACGGGAGATCTCCCGCGCCCTGTTCGGGCGGCCGGACCGGGTGCAGTTCAAGACGGTGCCGTCCGCACGGCGCATCGAGATACTGGAACGCGGCGAGGTCGACCTGGTCGCCCACTCCATGACGATCACCTGCGAGCGCATGGAGCGGGTGCTGTTCAGCAGCGACTACCTCGATTCCGGCCAGCGTGTCCTCGTCCCCGACACCTCCCCGGTGAAGAACCTGGCGGATCTCGCCGGGCAGAAGGTGTGCACGGCCAAGGGCTCCACCTCGCTGGACGAGTTGCGCCGCGCCCGCCCGAAAGTGCGGCCGGTGGCCGTCGCCGACTGGACCGACTGCCTCGTGCTGCTCCAGCTGGGCGCCGTGGCCGCCGTGTCGACCACCGACAACGTCCTCGCCGGACTGAGCGCCCAGGACCCCACCACCCGCATCACCGGCCCGCGGTTCACCTACGAACCGCACGGCATCGCCGTCGCGAAGAAGTCGCCGGAACTCGTCCGCTTCGTCAACGGCGTACTCGCCCGCCTGCGCTCCACCGGCAGGCTCCGCGCCCTGCACGAACGGTGGTTGGGCACCTACGGGGACTTCTACCCGCCCGCACCACGCTACCGCGCCTGACAACGCCCGCGCCCCCAGGGCCTCCGCCAGCGATCGCACGAAGTCGTCGATGTCCAGGCCCGATGTCCAAGGCCCGATGTCCAGGCCAGATGTTCAAGGCCCGATGCGACGGTCGCCTCTGCGGGCTCCGAGCCCGCGGCCGGTCCTGATACGGATCCACCAGCCGGACCGGTCACGGGGCGGCTGCGGCACCCCGCCCGCACTCGGCCGACCCCCGTTCCCCCGCCGCTCAACCGGCGTGCAGCAGCAACCCGATCCCGACGACCACCAGACCGGCCGCCGCGATCCTGGGCGCCCCGAACCGCTCCTTGAAGAAGACCGCTCCGATGGCCGCCCCGACGATGATCGACGACTCGCGCAGCGCGGCGACCGGCGCGAGTTCAGCGCGGGTCTGTGCCCACAGGACCAGTCCGTAGGCGAAGACGGACAGCAGGGCGCCGAACAGCCCCAGGGCCGCGAACGGGCGGGCCGCGGTGAGCAGTTCGCCGCGTCTGCGGTACAGGGCGTATGCCGGGATCACGAGGCCTTGCAGGGCCATCAGCCAGGCGATGTAGCCCACGGAGGATCCCGAGGCCCGGACCCCGAGGCCGTCCAGGACGGTGTACGCGGCGATCGTCAGGCCGGTGGCGAGGGCGGCCCCGATCGCCGTCCAGTCGGGGCGGCGGCCGCGCAGCCCCCACAGGGCGACCCCGGTGAGCCCGGCGCAGGACACGGCGATGCCCGCGGCCGCCGGGGCGTCGGGCACCTCGTGCGCGAACACGGCGGCGAACAGCGTCACCAGCAGCGGGGCGGTGCCGCGCGCGATCGGGTACGCCTGCCCGAAGTCCCCGAGCCGGAAGGAGAGCATCAGCAGCGCGAAGTAGGCGACGTGGATGACCGCGGAGGCGATCAGATACGGCCATGCGCCGGCCGCCGGTGCGGCGCAGAACGGCATCAGCAGCAGCCCGATCAGCACGCCTCCGCCGGCGATCAGCGAGGAGCCGACGAGTTTGTCGGTGATCCGGTGGGCGATGGCGTTCCAGCTGGCGTGCGTGACCGCGGCGAGCAGGACGGCCGCTGTGACCAGTGGGGTCACGCGGTGGGCTCGCGCACGTCCACGACGGTGGCGCCGGCGTGCTCCACGAGGGCGGCGGGCGCGATCGGGAAGACGGCGTGGGGGTTGCCGGCCGCGGCCCACACCAGGTCGTGCCGCAGCAGTGCCCGGTCGGCGAGCACGCGCGTGCGTGTCCGGTGCCCGAAGGGCGGCACGCCACCGATGGCGTAGCCGGTCGCCTCGCGTACGACGTCCGCCTTGGCCCGGGTCACCTTCCCGGCGCCGAGTTCCTTGCGGACCAGTTCCACGTCGGCCCGGGAGGCGCCGTCCATCAGCACCAGCACCGGCACCCCGTCGGCCGCGAAGATCAGTGACTTGCAGATCTCGCTCAGTTCGCACCCGACCGCAGCGGCGGCCTCGGCCGCGGTACGGGTCGCGTCCGGGAACCGCCGGATCCGCGAGGTCAGCTCCCCGAGGCCCAGCTCCTCCAGGGCGGCGGCGAAACGAGGATGGGCACCGGAGCCCCCGGCATCGGCGTCAGTGGCGGCTGTCGTCGTCATGGGGGCACGCTAGCCAAGCCGGGGAAGTGACGGCGAGTGGTTAACGCGGGGCGCGGCGCCGAGGCGGTCACGGCACGAGGAGGCCGGTGAGGGCGCCCCGTCCCCACGGACCCTCACCGGCGGTCTGTCATGCGCCCTGCGTCAGGCGCGTACCAGCTCCCGGTCCTCGTCGTCCTTGCCGGCGTTCTTGTCGGACAGGGCGCGCAGGCCCTCGCCCTCGACGTCGACGTTGGGCAGCGCGCGGTCCAGCCACTTCGGCAGCCACCAGGCGCGCTTGCCGAGCAGCGCGAGCACCGCCGGGACGATCGCCATCCGGACGATGAACGCGTCGAAGAAGACGGCGATGGCGAGGCCGAAGCCGATCATCTTGATCATGGACTCGCTGGACGTGATGAAGCCGCTGAAGACGGACATCATGATGATCGCGGCGGCGGCCACGACCCGCGAGCTGTGCCGGAAGCCGGTCACCACGGCCTGGCCGGGCGTCTCGCCGTGGACGTACGCCTCCCGCATCCGGGTCACGAGGAACACCTCGTAGTCCATGGCGAGACCGAAGACCACGCCCACCATGAAGATCGGCATCATCGACATGATGGGGCCGGTCTGCTCGACGCCGAGCAGGCCGCCGAGCCAGCCCCACTGGAAGACCGCGACGACGGCGCCGAGCGCGGCGAGCACGCTGAGCAGGAAGCCGAGGGCCGCCTTCAGCGGGACCAGGACGGAGCGGAAGACCGCGATCAGGAGGAGGAAGGCGAGGCCGACCACCAGCGCCAGGTACGGGACCAGCGCGTCGTTGAGCTTCTGCGAGAAGTCGATGTTCATCGCGGTGGTGCCGGTGACCAGGACCTGCGCGCCGGTGTCGGCCTTGACGCCGGCGCCCTGGTCGCGGATGGCGTGCACCAGGTCCTCGGTCTGCACCGAGGACGGCTTGGAGTCCGGGATCACCGTGATCGTCGCGGTGTCGCCGGCCTTGTTGAACGCCGCCGGGGTCACCGTCACGACGTCCTTCAGACCCTTGATCTCGTCGGCCACCTTGGTGGCCGCGGCCTTGGGAGCGTCACTGTCCTTGGCGTCGACCACGATCATCAGGGGCCCGTTGAAGCCGGGGCCGAAGCCCTCCGACAGCAGGTCGTACGCCCGGCGCTGGGTGGTGGACGTGGGCTGCGAGCCGTCGTCGGGCAGGCCCAGTTCCAGCTGGGAGGCCGGGAGGGCGATCGCGCCCAGTCCGACCACGCCGAGCAGCAGCACGGCTGCCGGACGGCGGACCACGAAGCTCGCCCAGCGGGCGCCGAGGCCGGGCTTGTCCTGCCGGGTGGCATGGGCGTGCGGCCGGCGCTTCTCGCCCGCGGCCCTGACCCGCCGGCCCGCGTATCCGAGCATCGCCGGGATCATGGTCAGCGCGATGAGGACGGAGACCACGACCGTGCCCGCCGCCGCGAGGCCCATCTTCGTCAGCATCGGCACGCCGACGACCGAGAGGCCCGCCAGCGCGATCACGACCGTGAGGCCCGCGAAGACCACCGCCGAGCCGGCCGTGCCGGTGGCGCGGCCGACCGCTTCCTCGCGGTCGCGGCCCTCGGCCAGTTCGCCGCGGTAGCGGGAGACGATGAACAGCGCGTAGTCGATGCCGACCGCGAGACCGATCATCAGCGCCAGTGTGGAGGTGGTGTCACCGAGGTCGAGCGTCTTGGCGAGGGCGGTGATGGTGGAGACGCCGATGCCGACGCCGATGATCGCCGTCAGCAGCGGCAGTCCGGCCGCGACCAGTGAGCCCAGGGTGATGACGAGCACCACGGCGGCGATGGCTAGACCGATGGCCTCGCCGGCGCCTCCCGCCTCGGCCCCGGCCTGGAGCGCGTCACCGCCGACATCCACGGTCAGCCCGGCGTCGCGCGCCTGCTGGGCGGCGGCCTCCAGGGCGTCGCGGGAGGAGTCCTTCAGCTCTGTGCCGGAGACCTCGTACTTCACCGAGGAGTAGGCGACGGTCCCGTCCTTGCTGACGGCGTTCGCCTTGTACGGGTCGGCGACGGAGACCACCTCGGAGCCGTCGGCCAGTTCCTTCACGGTCTTCTTGACGGTCGCCTTGTTGAGCTTGTCCGTCATCTTCTCGCCGGCCGGCGCCTTGAAGACCATACGCGCGGTCGCGCCGTCGGAGCTGGAGCCGGGGAAGCGCTGGTCCAGCAGGTCGAAGGCCTTCTGGGCCTCGGTTCCGGGGATGGAGAAGGAGGTGTTGCCGGCGGCGGGGGCACTGGCCGCGCCGACGCCCGCCAGCGTCAGCAGCGCCACCCATATGAGGGCGACGAAGTGCCGGCGCCGAAAGGCGAGCCGGCCCAGTTTGTAGAGGAACGTGGCCACGAGGGCGTACTCCCGGTCAGGTCGTGGGGTTTTCAGGGCAGGGGTGATCGGCCTGGTGGGGAGCAGGCGTGATCGGCCCGACGACGTGAGCGAAGGCGTCAGGTGGGCTGGCTGTGGGGAGTCGTCAGCAGGTGACGGGTGCGCCGAGGGCGGGGAGCACCACGGCGTCGATGTAGGACAGCACGAAGGTCTGCGTCGGCGGCTGCTCGTCGATCAGGGTGCGAGCGGCGAATCCGCCGATCATCATGTGCATCAGGAATTCGATCGCCGGATTGTCCGCACGGATCTCGCCCCGGTCGACCGCCCGTTGCAGCACTTGGCGGAACTGAGCCATCTCGGGCTCGATCAGATGCTCCTTGAACGCCTTCAGGAGGTCCGGGTTGCCGTGGACCGCCATGGCGAGCGCGCGCATCAGCGCGGAGTTCTGCTCCATCTCGCAGTCGTCCGAGCGCATCGTGAGAGCGTGCAGGTCGCCACGGAGCGACCCGGTGTCGATCTCGTCGATCGCGGCACCCGGCTTCTGGTACCGCACCGCCTTGGCCACCAGCTCGGCCTTGCCACCCCACTGGCGGTAGAGGGTGGCCTTGCTGGACTTGGTGCGGGCGGCGACGGCGTCCATGGTGAGGGCGTCGTAGCCGACCTCACGGAGCAGGTCGAGCACGGCCTCGTACAGCTCGGCCTCGCGCTCGGGCGTGATCCGACTGCGACGCGCCGTTGCGACCTCAGTCATGCCACTCACCCTTCACTGCTCCATCGGCATCTTCGTGTGTACATCTCGAAGATACCCCGCGATCTACAGAAACGAAACCGTTTCGTACGTGTGCTGTCTCACGTGACGGGGAAATCCGTGAGTTCCCACGAGTTGCTGGCCCCCCTCCCCCGGAAAAGCATGGGGAGGTGAGCTATCTGCGCCTGCCGCACCTCCACGGTGATCTGTTGTGCTTCGTGGCCGAGGACGACCTCTGGCTGACCTCGCTCGGCACCCCGGGCCGCGCCTGGCGGCTCACCGTCGACCGCACCAAGGTCGGCCACCCTCGTTTCTCGCCGGACGGCCGTCGGATCGCGTACACGAGCTGGCGCAGCCTGGTGCCCGAGATCCACCTGGTCGACGTCGACGGCGGTCCCGGTCAACAGCTGACGTACTGGGGCAGCGCCGACACCCAGGTGTGCGGCTGGACTCCGCCCGACGCGGAAGGCAGAGCCGACATCCTGGCGGTCGCCTCGCACGGGCAGCCCTTCTCCTATTTCACCTGGGCCTACAAGGTCTCCCCCGACGGCGACCCGGGCCGCAAGCTGCCCTGGGGACCGGTCGCCGACATCCAGGTCGCCGACATCGCGGACGAACGCAGGACCCTGCTGCTCACCGGCACCCCACCGCACGAACCGGCCGGCTGGAAGCGCTACCGGGGCGGCGCCATGGGCCGGCTGTGGCTGCACGGGCAGCGGCTGCTCGAAGGCATCGGCGGCCATCTGTGCTCCCCGATGTTCGTCGGCGGCCGGATCGCCTTCCTCTCCGACCACGAGGGCGTCGGCAACCTCTACTCCTGCGCCCACGACGGCTCCGACCTGCGCCGGCACACCGACCACGACGCCTTCTACGCCCGGCACGCCGCCAGCGACGGAACCAGGGTCGTCTACCAGTGCGCGGGCGACCTGTGGCTGGTCGACGACCTCGGCCCGGACGCGGCACCGCGCAGGCTCGACGTACACCTCTCCGGGCCCCGGGCGGGGCGCCGCCCCTACCAGGTGCCGGCCGCCCAGCACGTCGACGGTGTCTCGGTCGACGAGACGGGCCGGGCCAGCGCCGTCGTCGTACGCGGCAGCCTGTACTGGCTCACCCATCGCGACGGCCCGGCCCGCACCATCGCCGACACGCCGGGGGTACGGGTGCGGCTCCCGGAGATGCTCGGCTCGACCGGGCAGATCGCGTACGTCACGGACGCCGGGGGCGAGGACGCCGTCGAGATCGCCCACCTGCCCCGGGCGACCGGCGCCCGCCCACCGCGCCGGCTGGCCTCCGGCCGACTGGGCCGGGTGCTCGAACTGGTCTCGGACCCACTGGGCGAACGGCTGGCCGTGGCGGCACACGACGGCCGGCTGCTGCTCATCGACGTGGCCGAGGAGGTTGAGGTCGTCGAGGGTTCTGCCGATTCCGTCGACTCCGTCGATTCTGTTGATTCTGTTGACGGCATTGACGGCATTGACCAGGTTGATGCCGCCGAGCCTTCCGACGTTGACTCTGTTGACGGCGTGGGCTCCGACGACGTGGTCACCGAGTTGATCCAGTCGATCAACGGACCCGTCCGTGATCTGGCTTTCTCGCCCGACGGATCATGGTTGACCTGGTCGCATCCAGGCATCGGCCGTTCGCTGCGGCAGATCAAGATGGCCCGCATCAGCGACCGGCTCGTCATCGACGTCACCAACGGCCGCTTCGAGGACGAGAACCCGGTCTTCACCCGCGACGGCCGCTACCTCGCGTTCCTCTCCTGGCGTGGCTTCGACCCGGTGTACGACGTCCACACCGGCGACCTGTCGTTCCCGCTCGGCTGCCGCCCCTACCTGGTCCCGCTCTCCTCGGCGACCCCCTCCCCCTTCGCCCTCAACCCGGACGGACGCCCGGCCGCCGGAGGCCTGGACCCCGTCGAGGACGAGGAAGAGCCCGGCGACGGCAGCGCGGTGACGGTCGAGGTGGAGGGCCTGGAGAGCAGGGTGACCCCGTTCCCGGTCACCGCCTCCAAGTACTCGGCGCTGTATCCGGTCGCGGGCGGCGGGCTGGTCTGGCTGCGCTGGCCGATCTCGGGCGCGCTGGGCGAGACCTTCGTCAACCCGGCCGACACCAGCGGCCGGCCGACCCTTGAGTACTTCAACATCAGCAAGGCGAAGAAGTCCGAACTCGTCGACCACCTCGACTGGTTCACACTCAGCGGCGACGGCAGCCGGCTGGTCGTGGTCGACGAGGGCGAGCTGCGGGCCGTTCCGTCGACCGAGTCCGGCGACGGCGACACGACCGTCTGGATCGACCTGCGCCGCATCCTGCACGAGGTCGACCCGCCCGCCGAGTGGCGCCAGGCGTACGCCGAGGCCGGCCGCCTCATCCGCGACTACTTCTGGGACCCGGGGATGTGCGGCATCGACTGGAACGGCGTGCTCGACCAGTACCGCCCGCTGGTCGAACGGGTCGCCTCCCCCGACGAGTTCGCCGACCTGCTGCGCGAGGTCCTCGGCGAACTGGGCACCTCGCACGCCTACGTCGCCCCGGCCCGCCGCAACGAGGGCCCGCCGCACTACCAGCGCCTCCAGGGCCTGCTCGGCGCCAACTTCGTACGCCGGGACGGCGGCTGGACGGTCAAGCGGATCCTGCCCGGCGACTCCTCCGACTCCAAGGCGCGGTCCCCGCTCGCGGGCACCGGCATCCGGGAGGGCGCGGTCCTCACCCACGTGGACGGCAGGCCGGTGGACCCGGTGACCGGGCCGTTCCCGCTGCTCGCGGGGGCGGGGGCCACGACGGTGGAGCTGACGTTCACCCCGGGCGAGGGCGAGTCGGGACCGCCGCGCCGGGTCGCCGTCCTCCCACTGATCGACGAACGGCCGCTGCGCTACCAGGACTGGGTGGCCAAACGCCGTGAGGTGGTACGGGAGATGAGCGGCGGCAAGTGCGGCTACCTGCACATCCCGGACATGGGCGGCTCGGGCTGGGCCCAGTTCAACCGCGATCTGCGGATGGAGGTCTCCCGGCCGGCGCTCATCGTCGACGTGCGCGGCAACGCGGGCGGCCACATCAGCGAACTCGTCGTGGAGAAGCTCACCCGGACCATCCTCGGCTGGGACCTGACGAGGAACGCCCAGCCGGTGTCGTACGCCTCCAACGCCCCGCGCGGCCCGATCGTCGCGCTCGCCGACGAGGCCACCTCCTCCGACGGCGACATGATCACCGCCGCGATCAAGCTGCTGAGGCTCGGCCCGGTCGTCGGGCAGCGCACCTGGGGCGGAGTTGTCGGCATGACCGGCCGTCACCGCCTGGGCGACGGCACGGTGATCACGGTGCCGATGAACGCGGCCTGGTTCGAGGACTACGGCTGGTCCGTCGAGAACCACGGCGTCGCCCCCGACCTGGAGGTCCTGCGCACCCCCCTGGACTGGGCGGAGGGCCGCCACGTCGAGATGGACGACGCGATCCAACTCGCCCTGGACCTCCTCACCGACCACCCGGCAGCGGTCCCCCCGGACCACAGCGAGGTCCCGAACCACTCCCGCCCAAAACTGCCGCCGAGGTCGGCGTCCCCTTGACACGGGTGCGCGAGGGCACCCCGGCCGACGCCGGCCGGGGTGCCCAGGAGCGGGTTCAGCAGCCGGAGGAGGAGGTGTAGGAGGCGTTCCGCCAGGCGCCGTTGAGGGAGATCTGGTAGATGCCGCCGACCCGGCGGAAGGTCACATCGTGTTCGGTGCCGTCGTACACGATGTCCCTGCTGTTGCCCTGATCGGTGAGCCACTGGTCGGCGGTGCCCATGGTCTTGGGGCCGGCGCTGCCGTCCTTCTCCAGGCTTCCCGTGTCCGAGTAAATGCCGAACTTTGCCTGCCAGCCCTTCGTGGCCGCGGTGGTGTTGGGCCCGTAGTCGCAGTCGACGCCGGAGGCGGGCAGGAGCCCGTCGGCCCACAGGATCTGCTGCCACAGGGCGGTCGCCAGGCTGGTGCGGTGCGAGGACGAGTCCAGGGGGCCTTCGTCCCCGAAGTCGTCCTGCACACTGCCACCCCAGCCGCCGCCGACCACGTACCCCTGGCTGACGGACGCGGTGGCCGCCGGAGCGACGGAGACCGCCCCTGCCGTCAGCGCCGCGGTCGCCATCGCCGCGGCCAGCACCTTCCGTGAAGAAAACGCGATCATGACTTTCCTTCCTGCCGGTGGTTGATTCCGATTCCCGATGAGGGATTCGCAACTTCTGCGTTGCTTCCTGGCTTTCACCGCGTATTGCCGTGCGGCGAAAGCCATGTGGTTATTCCAGTGGGGTCCAAGTTGATTGACATCCCCTTCCGGACCGCCGATCAACAGCCCCCCACGCGCGGCGAATTACCGGACCCCCGATCCGCTTTCGCCCCGATGCCGCCGGAGCCGGCGGTCCGCGGTCCGGCGGAAGCGCGCCGGAAGGGCCCGCACCACCTGGCCGTTCTCGGTTGATTCGGGGGCGGAAAGGGCCTGTCAATCAACTCTGGCGCTGCTGCAATCGAAGACGAGGAGGAGCCGCCGACAACGCGGCCGACCCGGGTCGCGGGCTTGTGGCCTCCCTGACCGGTTGTCCCGCGTTCCCCACGGGGGAGGGAACGCGGGACAACCGACGGGCAGGGATCCGGGAAATCGGCCGAGCGATGTCTGTTGCGGAGAGGCCGTGGCACCTCATCGTGGATCCGCGTAATCCGCGGGCCCATTTCCCTGAGAAGGAGCATCACTCACGTGGGTCGTCCTGAGAGTCCACTGGATCCCGAGGCCGGACCGGTCCAGCGCTTCGCCCATGAGCTGCGCACGTTGCGCCAGGAGGCCGGCGGGCCCACCTACCGCTCCATGGCCGAACGGTGCGGATACGCGCCCGCCACCCTCTCCGAGGCCGCCGCCGGGGAGCGGCTGCCCTCGCTGCCCGTGGTCCTGGCGTACGCGACCGCGTGCGGCGGGCGCGCCGCCGACTGGGAGCGGCGCTGGCACCAGGTCGCGCGGGAGGAGGAACAGGAGCAACTGGCGCCCGACGACGGGACACCGGGTCCGTATCTCGGGCTGTCGCGCTTCGAGCCCGGCGATCACGACAGGTTCTTCGGCCGGGACCGGCTGACGGCCGATCTGGTCCGGACGGCCGGGGCGCACCGCTTCACCGGGCTCATCGGCATGTCCGGCAGCGGGAAGTCCTCGCTGCTGCGAGCGGGCCTCATCCCCGCGCTGCGGCAGGCCCCGCCGACGGCCCGCCCGGCGGCCATCCGGATCCTGACGCCCGGCGCACGACCGGCCGACCGGCACGCTCCCGCTCTGACCCCTGCGGCCGGCGAGGGGGAAACCTGGGTGCTGGTCGACCAGTTCGAGGAGGTGTTCACCCTCTGCCACGACAGCGACGAGCGCGTCAGGTTCATCGAGCACCTGCTGACGGCACTCGACGAGGACAGCCGCCTGCGCGTGGTGATCGCGGTGCGGGCCGACTTCTACGGCCGCTGCGGCGAACACCACGGCCTCGCCCGCGCCCTCCAGAGCGCCAACCTGCTCGTCACACCGATGAGCAGGGAAGAACTGCGGGAAGCGATCGTCGGACCGGCCGCCGCCCACGGTCTGATGCTGGAGCGCGCGCTCAGCGCGAGGATCATCGACGAAGTGGCGGACGAACCCGGCAGCCTGCCGCTGATGTCCCACGCCCTGCTGGAGACCTGGCGCCGCCGCAGGGGCAAGACCCTCACCCTCAAGGCCTACGAGGCCGCCGGCGGCATCCACGGTGCCATCGCCGGTACCGCCGAGCAGGTCTACACCCGGCTGCGGCCCGAGCAGGCCGCCCTCGCCCGGAGCCTGCTGCTGCGCCTGATCACCCCCGGCGAGGGAGCCCAGGACACCCGCCGTCCCGCGCCGCACAGCGAACTCAACCCCACGAGCGGCGCCGACACCGACCAGATCCTCGAACTGCTGGCCCGCGCCCGGCTGGTCACCCTCGACGACGACACCGTGGACCTCGCCCACGAAGCCGTCATCACCGCCTGGCCCCGGCTGCGCGACTGGATCGACACCAGCCGCGACCTCCTGCGCGGACAGCGCCGCTTATCCGAAGCGGCAAAGTCCTGGGACGAACTCGGCCGCGACCCCGGTGCCCTCTACCGCGGCACCCGGCTCGCCACCGCCGAGGAGACCTTCACCGCGGAACAGCAGGACCACTTCACCCCGCTGGAGAAGGACTTCCTGGCGGCGAGCCTCCAGTCCCGCGACGACGAACGCAGACAGGCCGCCCGCAGGACGCGCCGACTGCGCGCCCTCGTCGCCGGTCTGGCGTTCCTGCTCGTCGCGGCGCTCACGGCTACCGGCACGGCGCTCGACCAGCGCCAGAGCGCGGTCACCGCACAGCGCCAGGCCCTGTCCCGCCAACTCGCCGCGCAGTCCACCGCCCTGCTGGGCAGCGACTCGGACCTGGCCTCCCTGCTGGCGATCCAGGCCTACCGCACCAGCCCCACCCGCGAAGCCACCACAAGCCTGTACGCCGCCGCGAGCGTGCCACTCGTACACCGCATCGCGGCCAACGCCGACACAGTGGAATCGGTTGTCTTCAGCCCGGACAGCAGGACGGTGGTGACGACTGGCAGCGACGACTATTCCGGCCCCGCCGACATCAAACTCTGGGACGCCGCAAGTGGCCGTCAGCGGTCCACTCTGCCCAGCACGGGCACAGCCGTGTGGTCCCCGGGCTTCGACCACAGCGGAGAGCGTCTCGTCGCCACGGGGGGCACGAGCGTCCGGGTATGGAACGTCGCGAAACGCCGCGTCGAAAGCCGTGCCGCGATATCCGACCAGCGTGTGGCAGCCGTTGCTTTCGTTCACGGCCGGGCGACGGCGGTGAACGACGCCGGACGCGTATGGGATGTGGCCACCGGCCGCGTGAAGACCACGCTCTCCGCTCCCTCCAGCCTCGAAATGACGGTGGCCTTCAGCCCGGACGGCCACACCGTGGCCACGGGCGGCCACAACCGGAAGATCTTCCTGTCGGACCTGGACACCGGCCGGATCCGGGCAACGCTCACCACCGACTCCCTGGACTCCTTGCAGGCAGTGGTCTTCAGCCCCGACGGCCACACCGTGGCGACGGGAAGCGCATCAGGAGTGGTACGACTGTGGGACGCGGCCACCGGACGCGCCGAGGCGAGCCTCACCGGTCACCGCGCCACCGTCCGCGCCCTGGCCTACAGCCCGGACGGTACGACCCTGGCCTCCGGCAGCGATGACGGCAGCGTACGGCTGTGGGACGTCTCCAGCCGCCGGCCCAGGATCACTCTCACCGGGCACACCGAGGCGGTGAACTCGGTCGCGTTCAGCCCGGACGGTGCCACCCTGGCCTCGGGAGACAGCAGCGGAACGCTACGCCTGTGGAATGCCGCCAGCCGTCAGCCCACCGCCACACTCCGTAAACCTGGGACCGACGCCACCACAGTGGCTTTCAGCCCACACGGCACCACCGTTGCCGTCGGGGCCGTGTCCAGGCGCTCGCCCGACAGCAGCGTACGACTGTGGAACACGGCAACCGGCGAGATCACACACTTGCCACCGAGCCGCGGGCGCAACTTCGCGATCGCTTTCAGCCCCGACGGCGGCACAGTGGCGAGCAGCGACTCGTCGGGGACAGTAACTCTGTGGGACACGGCGACCGGACAGCGGAAGAAGACACTTCGCGCAGCAGGAGCGGCAGTCGCGTTCAGCCCGGACGGCAGCACGCTCGCCACCAGCGACTACGACGGGACCGTCACACTCAGAGACGCCGCCACCGGCCGGACGAAGAAGGTCTTCCCGAACAAACCCGCTGCAGGGACGGAGCCGTCGCTGGTCTTCAACTCCGCGGGCACAACACTCGCCGCCATCGGCGCGCTTGGACGCGTACGGTTGCTGGACGTGGGCAGCGGCCACGTCATGCCCACCCTGTACATACCGCAAAAGGAGACCGCTGCCGGGACAACGAGTCCCACGAAAGACCTCGACATATCGGATAAAGCCGTCAAGTCGGCCTCTTTCAGCCCGGACGGCACCACCCTCGCCACCAGCAACCAAGACGGAACCGTACGGCTGTGGAATCCAGCCACCGCCGGCATCAAGGACACCTTCCCCAACGCGGGGACCGTCGTGGCCTTCAGCCCGGACGGCACCACCCTGGCCACCGGCCACAGTGACAGCGACGACGGCGGATCGGTGTCGCTACTGGACGTTGCCACCGGGTACTCACGTGCCGAATTCGTCGGCCACACCGGCGAAGTGCAGTCCCTGGCCTTCAGTCCCGACGGCCACACGCTGGCCAGCAGCGACAGCGACGGCACCGTACAACTGTGGAACGTCACCCTGCCCAGAACGACCCGGCTGATCCACAACCTCTGCGCCGCCATCCACCGCGACATCACGGACCGGGAACGGTCCCTGTACCTGCCCGGCTCCGCGCGCCAGTCGGTATGCGGATGAGGACGCAGCGCAGGGCGCCCTTCGAACGAAGGGCGCCCCACGCGCGTTCAGGCCGAGTCAGGCCGAGCCAGGCGCAACGCTACGCGTCGTAGTCCTGGTCGAACCGGTCCTGCATCTCCTGCTCGGTGTCGTCCAGGTTCTGGCGACCGCGCTCAGGAATCTGCCGGCCACGCTCCTGCGCCTGCTTGCCGCTCTGCTGACCCTGCTGGCGGGCCTGCTGGCCACGCTGCTGGGCCTGCTCGCCACGCTGCTGCGCCTGCTCACCACGCTGCTGCGCCTGCTGCTGGCCCTCTTGCATCTTCTGCTTGGCCTGTCCCTGCGTCTTGCCGGCCTTGTCCTTCATACCCATGTGGGTTCACTCCCGTGGAGGGTGAGGGGATCGGCCCTCAGTGGGGCCTCGACCAGACTCACACGGGCCGACTACGCTCGCATTTCGATCAATGACGGTGCGTAGCGCGCGCCTCCTCGTCGGCCGCCCCACCTGCGCCGACGAGCCCCGTGCGGATGCCCTGCAACCGGGGCGCGAACCGCTTCATCTCCCGCTGCCCGACCGCGCCGATGATCGCCGGCAGATACCCGCGCACGCCCTGCATCCCACGCAGCCACCCTTGCCCGTACACATGCGCCGAGCGCCGCTCGATCCCGGCCACGATCCGGTCCACGGCCGGACCCAGCGGGTACGTCTTGTTCGCCGGCCACGGCAGCCGCTGCCGCAACTCCCGCATCACGTCGTCCTGGTCGGCGCCGCGCACCATGTCGGTGTCCGTCCAGGACAGGTACCCGACCCCGACCCGCACGCCCTGGTGGCCGACCTCGGCGCGCAGGCTGTGCGCGTACGCCTCCACACCCGCCTTTGACGCGCAGTACGCCGTCATCATCGGCGCCGGCGTGATCGCGGCCAGCGACGCGATCTGCAGCAGATAGCCGCGGCTCTCCGCGAGGACCGGCAGGAACGCCCGCCCGGTCACCGCCGAGCCGATCAGGTTGACCTCGATCACCCGCCGCCAGGCATCGGGGTCGGAGTCGGCGAACGGACCGCCGTTCGCCACCCCGGCGTTGGCCACCACGATGTCAGCCTTCCCGAACCGCTCCTTGACCTCCCGCGCGACCCGGCTCATCGCCTCGTGGTCGGTGACGTCGGCGTACCAGTGCGCACTGTCGGTGTGCAGCCGCCCGGAGACCTCCTTGAGGGCCTCCTCCTCCAGCCCGACCAGCGCGATCCTCGCCCCGCGCGCGGAGAGCTTGCGGGCGAGCAACTCGCCGACTCCGCGCGCCGCTCCGGTGACGACGGCGACCTGTCCTTCGAGACCGACCCTGCTCATGAGCCCTCCTTGATCCGCTCGGGCCCGTCGGCGCCGGCTTCTTCAGGGGCGCCGGTCACGTACGTGGTGACCAGTTCCCGGATCTTTCCGTTGACCAGCTCCGGTGCCTCGACCGGGGTCATGTGGCCCATGCCCGGCAGTTCGGTGAGGCCGAGGGGGTGCGGCAGCGCGGCGACCAGCGCGCGGGCGTGCACCGGGGGCGTGAGCCGGTCGGCCGTGCCGGTGACGATCGCGGTGGGGACGCGCAACTCCCGTACGCCGTGGTCGAGGTCGAGCTGCGCGAGGACACGCGCCCAGGCGTGGCGCACGGCGCGCGGGCAGGCGTGCACGATCCGTGCGCACGCCTCCACCATGTGCGGGGCGGAACCGGGGCCCATGGTCACGTACTTGAGGATGCGGCGCGCGACGGGCGTGACCGGTCCGAGCGGGGCGCGCGAGGCCAGGACGCGCGCCGTGAGCCAGGTGCGCGGGCCGCCGGCGCGCATCGGCAGGACGCGGGCCTCCGCGACCAGCCGCGAACTGCCGGTGCTGCACAGCAGAACGGCGGCGGCGTGCTCACGGAAGCGGGGGCGCGCGGCGGCCGCCATGCCGGTCATGCCGCCCATGGAGTGGCCGACGATCACGGCACGCTCCCCGCGCTCAAGGGTCTGCGCGAGCACCGCTTCGAGGTCGTCCGCCAGCGCCCGGGTGCTGCACGCGGGGCTCTCGGGACTGCGCCCGTGCCCCCGCTGGTCGTACGCGATGACCCGGTGGTCGGCGGCCAGTTCCCGTATCTGCGCGGCCCAGAAGGCGGTCGAGCAGGTCCAGCCGTGGGCGAGGACGACGGGGGGCGCGTCCTCGGGACCGTGCACCTCGGCGTGCAGGCGGGCGCCGTCGGCGGAGACGACCGTGACTTCCCGCGCGGGGGCGGGCGGGGCGTACGGCCCGGTGGTCACATGGGTGAGCCGGCTCACGCGCCCACCTCCACGTCCGCGACCTTCTCGCCGCCGGTACCGCCGCCGCTGCCGGGCAGGAGCGCGCGGATCACGTCGTACTCCGCGAGGTCCACTCGCTGGGTCGCCCGCCGGAACTCCGTGGTCGTACCGGGCCAGATGGTGGTGTTGCGGCCGCTCGCGTCGAGGTACCAGCTGGTGCAGCCGCCGGTGTTCCAGACGGTGCGCTTCATGCGCTCCTGGACCCGGTGGTTCCAGGCGGCCACCGCACCGGGCCGCGCGTCCAGGGCCACCCGGCCGCCGAGTACGCCGAGCTGGCGCAGATAGTCGGCCATGTAGTTCAGCTGGGACTCGATCATGAGGATCATGGAGGAGTTCCCGAGGCCGGTGTTGGGCCCGATGATCGTCATCCAGTTGGGGAACCCGGCGGCCGAGGCACCGCGCAGCGCCTCCATACCGCCCTTCCATGCCTCCGCCAGGGTCCGCCCGTCGGCGCCGACGACCCGCTCGGCGATGGGCATGTCGGTGACGTGGAAGCCGGTGCCGAAGATGATCGTGTCGACCTCGGCTGAGGCGCCGTCGGCGGCCACCACCGTCGATCCTCGGACCTCGGCGAGCCCGCTCGCCACCACGTCCACGTTGGGCTGCGCGATCGCCGGATAGTAGGCGCTGGAGAGCAGGATCCGCTTGCAGCCGATGCGGTAGTCCGGGGTGAGTTTGGCGCGCAGCGCCGGGTCCTTGATCGCGCGGGCCATGTTGCGCTTGGCGAGACTCTCGACCAGACCGAGTTCGTCGGGCCGCTTGGTGAACGCCTGGACCTGGAGCTCCCGGATGCCCCACAGGAGCCCGCGCCGGGCCTGGGTGGTGAAGGGCAGCGCGCGGTGCAGCCGGCGCTCGGCGGCGCTGATGGCCCGGTCCACCCGAGGCATCACCCACGGGGGCGTGCGCTGGAAGAGGGTGAGGTGAGCGACCTCGGGCTGGACGGCGGGCACGATCTGGATCGCGGAGGCACCGGTGCCGACCATGGCGACCCGCTTGCCGCGCAGGTCGTGGTCGTGGTCCCAGCGGGCCGAGTGGAAGACCTTGCCGGGAAACGAGTCCAGCCCGGGGATCTCCGGGATCTTCGGGTCGGACAGCGGCCCGGTGGCGGAGACGACGACGTCGGCGGAGAAGGAGCCGGCGGCGGTCTCGATGTCCCAGCGCAGCGCCTCCGGGTCCCAGGTCATCCGCGTCACCTCGGCGTCGAAGCGGAGGTGGGGACGGAGCCCGAAGACGTCGGTGACGTGCTCCAGATAGGCGCGGATGTGCTCCTGCCCGGAGAAGGTGCGCGGCCAGTCCGGGTTGGGCGCGAAGGAGAAGGAGTACAGATGGGACGGCACGTCGCAGGCGCACCCCGGATAGCTGTTGTCCCGCCAGGTACCGCCGACGCTGCCGGCCCGTTCCAGGACGACGAAGTCGGTGATCCCCTCCCTGCGCAACCGCACGGCCGCGCCCAGCCCGCCGAACCCGGACCCGATCACCGCCACCCGTACCTGCTCGTGCTGGGCCATCCCGGAGCCTCCACACCTCACCCGCGATTACGCCAGTGAACACTGGCACGGTTGGACTGTAGAGCAGCTGTGTACCGATGGGTAGGGGTCGGACGGGCGAAAGTTACCCGCGGTACAACATAGGCTGCGCACGTGGCAGACCACGGCGCGCGAAAGACCTCCACAGCCCCCGACCAGCGGCTCGACCAGGGCGGCGGGCGCGAGTACCGCATGGAGGAACTGGCCGGACTGGCCGGCATCACCGTGCGCACCCTGCGCTTCTACCGCGAGCGCAAGCTGATCCCGCCACCCCGCCGCGAGGGCCGTATCGCCTGGTACGACGACCACCACCTGGCCCGGCTGCGCACGATCTCGGCGCTCCTGGAACGCGGCCACACCCTGAACGGCATCGCGGAGCTCGCGGAAGCCCTCGACCAGGGCCGCGACGTCGCCGACCTGCTCGGCGTCGGCGCCCCCACCGAGGAGGAACCGGTCCGACTCACCCCCGAGGAGCTCGCCGCCCGCTTCGAGGGCGAGGTCACCCCGGAGAACCTCGCCGCCGCCATGGACCTCGGCTACCTCGGCACCGACGGCGACGACATCGTCCACATCAGCCGCCGCCTGCTGGACGCCTCCTCGGCCCTGGTCCGCGAGGGCTTCCCGCTCGCGGAGGTCCTGGCAGCCGGCCGCAGCGTCCGCGAACACGCCGACGCCCTCGCCGAACTCTTCGCCGAACTCGTCCTGCGCCACGGCCCCGAAGAGGACATGGAACGCCTGCGCCCCCTGGCCCGCAGCGTGGTGGAGGCAGAGGTGTCCCTGGCACTGGACCGACGGCTGCGCAAGCGGGACTAGGTCACCGATCGCACATATCACTCCTTCGAGGTACTTTCCGACGAATCTTCCTCGTGCCGATGTTCGCGCTCCGAGAGTGAGATCGAAAAGGCCCCGGCGGCTGTGCGACCAGCCCCGGGGTACGGCCGACTCTGCCTAGGAGCGTCGACGTGCCCAAGCGTAGCCCTCAAGCAACACCGCCCACCCCATCCCATCCTCACCGCGCCGGGCGGCCAAGAGCCCTTGCCGCCGTGCGTCTCAGCTGTCTCACCAACGCGACGACCTCGCCGGCCCGGCAGCGCGCAGTCATCCGACACAGCGCCGAGCAGCTCGGCTTCGACCTGGTGGCCGAGGCGTCTGATCTCGGCGTCTCAGCTCGCCGGATGTCGCCGTTCGCAAGGCCCTCTCTCTCGTCCTGGCTGCTGCTTCCTCAGGCGTTCGACGCGATCATGTGGTCTCACGTGGATCGTGCCGTACGTTCCGTGGCTCACATGGTCGAACTGATCACACGGGCGGAAACACGGGCGGACACTCGTCTTCGGTATGCCGGAAGCCGAGTGGCCTCTCGTAGTGACACCGCAGGCGGACAGCTCGACCATCCGGCGGTGCATGGACCTCGCCCAAGACGCCGAGAGGGAGGCCCGCACCATCTCCGCGCACCTCAGCAGCAGTCACGAAGCGCTGCGGGCAGCGGGTCGCTACGGCGGCGGCCTGATCCCTTTCGGATACCGGAAGGCACCGCACCCCTCGGGTAGCGGGTGGTGTCTGACCCCTGACCCCGAGTCGGCCGCCCTCGTCCGCACAATCATCGCCGACGTACACAAGGGACGTTCCCTGGTCGCCATCGCGCGCGAACTGAACGAGTCGGGAGTACTCGTGCCACGTGACCGCCACGCCCAGCTCCAAGGGCGCTCGACGGGCGGGCGCCGGCACGGACGGGACTTCGACCGATTCCGGTGGACGTCAGGCACCTTGTCCAAGGTGCTGCGCGGTCCCTCGCTGATGGGACACCGGACGCATGGCGGGCAGACGGTTCGCGACGCATACGGCGACCCGGTGCTCGTCGGTGAACCGCTGCTGACCGACAAGGAATTCCAGGCCTTGCAAGAAATCCTGGCGACCCGCGCCAACGGCACCCGCCGGCCGAGATCCCGGACGACCGCTCTCCTCACCGGCGTCGCGCATTGCGCAGGTTGCGAGGGGCGCATGTACCTCGCTGTACGCAAAGGGTATCCGTACGGCGACTACACGTGCCGTGCAACAGCGCGCGGCGAGGCCTGTCCCGCCCCGGCCGCAATGCGCTCCGACTGGCTCGAGGAATACACCATCGACCACTTTCACAAGGCCACGTCGATGGATGGGCCGGTCTCCCGCGAACTCCTGCTCGAAAGCATCGTCCGCGTCACCGTCGGCAAGGGGCACTGCGGTGGCGGCCCGGCACGGCTCCTCGGACCGGACATCTCACGTCTGACCTTCACACTCGGCGAGGACACCGGTCCGCGTCACATCTCGAAGACCACCGTCACCGGAGCGTGATCCGACCACCGCTCCTCATGACTGGCCGCTCGCTCCACCACTGCCTTGACGGCGCGGGCGGCCAGCCCAGGGGTCGCCACGGCGAGGTCGATGCGCCATCCTGAATCGTTGTCAAAGGCCCGCCCCCGGTACGACCACCAGGAGTACGGCCCCTCGACGTCCGGATGCAGGGCGCGCACGACGTCGACGTAGCCGCCGTCGGCCGGGTCCAGGACGTTGCCGAGCCACTCCCGCTCCTCCGGGAGGAAGCCGGAGTTCTTGGTGTTGCCGCGCCAGTTCTTCAGGTCGGCCTGCTGGTGGGCGATGTTCCAGTCGCCGCAGACGACGACCTCGCGCCCGTCGGCGGCGGCCCGCTCGCGCAGCTCCTTCAGATGGGCCAGGAACTCGCCCATGAACCGGTACTTCTCGTCCTGCCGCTCGGTGCCCACCTCCCCGGAGGGGAGGTAGAGGGAGGCGACGGTCACACCGGGCAGGTCGGCCTCGACATAGCGCCCGCTCGCGTCGAACTCGTCCGACCCGAAGCCGATGCGCACACGGTCCGGCTCACGCCGGGTGTACAGGGAGACGCCCGCGCGCCCCTTGGCAGCCGCGGGCGCGTGCACCACGTGCCACCCGCCGGGCGCGCGCACCTCCTCCGGGAGCTGCTGCGGCTCCGCGCGCACCTCCTGCAGACAGAGCACGTCCGCGGAGGTCTGCGCGAGCCACTCCACGAAGCCCTTCTTCGCGGCGGCCCGAAGCCCGTTCACATTCACCGAGGTCACAGTCAGCACGCGGGAACGATACCGGCACACTGGACGGAGTCCGGATGTGCACCACACTCACCACCTACATGAATATACGATGCATCACATGAATATTCGCCCAGTCGCCTTCGACCACCCCGACGCCGTCAAGCTGAACGACGAGGTCCAGGCCGAGTACCAGCTGCGCTACGGCGACGGCGGCGACGCCACCGTCCTCGACACGGCCGACTTCCAGCCGCCGAACGGCGTCTACCTGATCGCGTACGACGAGTCCGACCGCCCCGTGGCCACCGGCGGCTGGCGCAGCCAGGACGAGAACGGCGAGGGCAACGAGGACGGCGACGCCGAACTCAAGCGCATGTTCGTCGTCGAGGGGATGCGCGGCCGGGGCCTGGCCCGCAGCATGCTCACGGCCCTGGAGGACGACGCCCGCGCGGCCGGCCGCCTCCGCATGGTCCTGGAGACCGGCACCAAGCAGCCGGAGGCCATCGCCCTGTACACCTCCAGCGGCTACGAACCGTGCACCAAGTTCGGCTACTACCGGCACTACGAGTCGAGCCGCTGCTTCGCCAAGACCCTGCGGGCGGACGCATCGGCGGATCTGTAGGCCGCAACGGCCGCAACGGCCTCAACTGTCGCAACTGCCGCAGCGGACCTGCCGGGTGGCGGCCCAGCCGTCACCCACCGGGTCGGCGTGGAGCGGGAACGACGAAGACCCCGCACGATCTTCACGATCGTGCGGGGTCTCACCGTGCAGTGGACCTGAGGGGATTTGAACCCCTGGCCCCCTCGATGCGAACGAGGTGCGCTACCGGACTGCGCCACAGGCCCTTGCAACGAGTGAAACTCTAGCATCCCCGTCGGGGTGCTTGGAAATCCGTTCCCTGACTGGTCAGGAGCGGGGTGCCGAGGTGCCCCGCGCCCTCTCCGCCAGGTCATTCGTTGGCCGCGCGCGGGCGGTCGCCGTCCTCGTACTGGTCGAAGAGGGGGGTGCGGCCGCGCTCGCGTGCCCGGCGGGCGGAGGCCGCGCGGCGGGCGTCGGTCCGGCCGTCGGCCGTCTTGTCGTCGTCGGCGGCGGGCGCCGGCTCCTCCGCCTCGGCCTCCGGCGCCGCCGGCTTGGTCTCCTGCTCCGGCGTGACGGCACTGGACCGCGCCGAACTCCACGCGTCCGGCGCCCCCAGGTCCACGTCGGAGGTGGCGCGCGGCGCGACCGGCGCGGTCACGTACGTCGGCAGGGGCACCGGCACGGGGTCCCAGCTGTCCCCGTGCCCGGGCCGCCGCTGCCGCTCGCGCTGCTGGTCGACCCATTCGGCGTGGTCGGTCTGCTCGACAAGGGCGCGCCGGTCGGCGGCGAGCGCGGACAGGCCGGGGTCGGTCCCGGTCTCTGGTCCTTCCTCCGGTTCGTCCGCGGCCGCCTCGGGGTCGAGGGGCGGGCGGCGGCGCGGCTGGCGCTCCCGCAACCGCTGCGCGGCGACTTCGGCCTGACGCCGGTCCATCTGGTAGGCGAAGCGCCGGCGCTCCTGTGCGCGCAGGTACGCGATGTAGGCGCTGAGCATGACGGCGGGCACGCCGGGTGCCCACAGGAACGCGAGCCCTCCGACGGCGGCGACGATCGCGCCCAGCGTGAACGCGGCGAAGAGCATGACGGTGGTGCGCCGACGGCGCGCGAGCGCCTTCGAGCGCCGGGCGCGTTCCGCGGCCGCCTGCGCGGAGGGCGCGCGCCGTGCGGCCGGAACCTGTTTGCGCGCGGGCGCGGAGCCCGACTTGGGCGCGGGCGCGGAGGTGGACACGGGGACGGATGCCGAGGCCGGCGCGGCGCCTGTCTGACGGGGCGGCGTGGACGGGGACTTGGCCGCCGGCGCGACCGTCTGGTCGCGCGCCGGTTCCTGACGCCCGGGCGCCTCCGGCTGCACGTCCGCCCGGACCTGACGGCGGGTCGGAGGCATGGCGAAGGCCCGGACGTCCACCGAGTCGGTGGCGGCGTCCGGATCGCCGGCGTCCTGCTCCCCCTCCGAGGCGGAGCGCGCCCGCAGGTCCCTGGCGTACCGGCGCTCCATCCCCGCCCGTCCGGACAGCAGCCGGATGGCGGTGCTGAAGCGTTCCGTCGGACGGGCCTCGTTCAGCTCGTCCTGCCTACGGAGCCACATCGGCACCAAGTAGGCGGCCCAGGCCCCGACAATGACTGCGTAGATGAGGCCGCTGCTGCTCACGCCTCACACGGTAGAGGGGTTTGCGTGGGGCCATCTGCCAATTGCGCCGGTGTGTCGCACGATCCGGCTGATATTTCGAGCTTTTTTTGTGACCGATGCGATCAGCAGGCCGCCGAAGCCGTGAATTCAATGCCCCGAGACAGTCAACAACCGATCACTTTCGAACATGCATTCAATTTTTCGGCTAGCCGGGATTCCCTGGGGTGTTCTGCGGATTCCAGGGCCCGTTCGGGGTGCCCGTCGAACCCGGTGCCTTCGCGGACGCGCTCTGGGAGCGTGCCCGCTGCCAGCGGCCGAGCAACCCCTCGGGCACCTCTTCCGCGGTGAGCGCGAAGACGAGATGGTCGCGCCAGGCGCCGTCGATGTGGAGATAACGTGGCCGCAGCCCCTCCTCACGGAATCCGAGTTTCTCCACGACCCGGCGGCTGGGCCGGTTCTCCGGGCGAATGCAGACCTCGATGCGGTGCAGACCAACGGTGCGGAAACAGTGGTCCACCACGAGCGCGACGGCCGTCGGCATCACCCCGCGGCCGGCCACCGACTGGTCCACCCAGTAGCCGACGTGCCCCGAGCACATCGAACCCCAGGTGATCCCGGCGACCGTCAACTGCCCGACCAGTTGCCCCTGGTACTCGATGACGAACGGCAGCATCCGGCCCGCGTTCGCCTCGGAGCGCAGATGCCGGACCATCTGCCGGTAGGTCGGCCGGTGCGCGATCGGACCGCTGGGCGTGGGCGGCGGGATGGTCGCCTCCCACGGGCGCAGCCAGTCGCGGTTGCGCCGGTTGACCTCGCGCCAGGCCCGTTGGTCGCGCACCCTTATGGGCCGGAGGACGACGTCGCCGTCCACCAGCACGACGGGCCAGGACAGGCTGTTCAGCTCGCACCCCCACTGCTGGGTCTGGGGTGGTCGCCGCCGCGGATCTGATCGACGGCATGCGCCAGCAGCGGTTCCAGGACGGCCAGGCCGTCCCGCACCCCGCCGGTGGACCCCGGAAGATTGACGATCAGCGTCCGGCCCGCCACTCCGGCCAGGCCCCGGGAGAGCGCGGCGGTGGGCACCTTCTCCCGTCCGAACGCCCGGACGGCCTCGGCGATGCCCGGTACCTCGTAGTCAAGCACCGCGCGGGTCGCCTCGGGCGTGCGGTCGGTGGGCGAGACGCCGGTGCCGCCGGTGGTGACGACGACGTCGTACCCGGCCTCGACCCCCGCGCGCAGCGCGGCCGCCACGGGTTCCCCGTCGGGCACCACCCGCGGCCCGTCCACGCTGAACCCGAAGCCCGCCAGGCCGGCCGCGACCAGCGGGCCGCCCTTGTCCTCGTAGACACCGGCGGCGGCACGGTTGGACGCGGTCACGACCAGCGCACGGTACGGCGCGCGCGGCGCACCGCCGGCGGTACCGTCCGTGGCCGGCCCGGCGCTCATGCCCGGCTCCAGTCGCCCGACTTTCCGCCCGTCTTCTCCTCCACGCGTACGTCCGTGATGACCGCTCCCTTGTCGACCGCCTTGACCATGTCGATCACGGTGAGCGCCGCGACGGAGACCGCCGTGAGCGCCTCCATCTCGACACCCGTGCGGTCCGTCGTCCGCACCGTGGCCAGGATCTCCACCGCGTCGTCCGCGACCGACAGATCCAGTTTCACACCGGACAGGGCCAAGGGGTGACACAGCGGGATCAGGTCCGGGGTGCGTTTGGCGCCCATGATCCCGGCGATACGGGCGGTGGCGAGGGCGTCGCCCTTCGGAACACCCTCGCCGCGCAGCAGCTCGACCACGCGGGGCGATACGAGGACGCGTCCGCTCGCGCGGGCGGTGCGCGCGGTCACGTCCTTGCCGGACACGTCGACCATGCGGGCGGCGCCCGCGTCGTCGATGTGCGTCAGTCGGTCTGGCACGGAGGGTCCGGGGGTGTCTCCCCGGAAGGGCTCAGTCATGCTGTGTGGCGCTCCCGGTCCTGGCCCGTCGCGGTGCGGCGCTCGGGCCTGCTGTGCGCGACACGGTACCGCCAAGGCGGCACGCACCAGCGGGCAGGACCCGCCCGGCGGACGGGTACGCGCGCGTGGCGGACGTCCGGCGGACACCCCCCGGCGTCCGGCGGACACCCCCTGGCCGACCAGGACGGCCGTCCAAGCGGGTCCGGCGAAGTCCGCTGCGGTTCGGCAGCGCCCCCGAAGGGGCGCTGGGGGTACCCCCGACCGAAGGCTGGGGGAGGAACTGCGCGACCAGCCACGACGGCGCCGCAGTCGGCAGACGGCACATCGCGGCACTTCCAGCGGAGCGCTCAGCCGAGCAGGACGACCTCGACGTCCGTGCCGGGCTCGACGGACTCGACGTCCTCGGGTACGACGATCAGCGCGTCGGCGTGCGCCAGGGCCGCGACCAGGTGCGAACCGGCGCCGCCCACGGCGGTCACCTCGCCGTCGGCATACGTCCCGCGCAGGAACTGCCTGCGCCCCTTGGGCGAGCTCAGCGCCTTGTCCGCTCTGAGGGTCGCCGTGGCGCTGGGCCGGTGCACGTCCTTGAGGCCCATCAGGGTGCGGATGACGGGGCGGACGAACAGTTCGAAGGAGACGTACGAGGACACGGGGTTGCCGGGAAGGGCCAGCAGGGGCGTGTGGTCGGGGCCGATCGCGCCGAAGCCCTGGGGCTTGCCGGGCTGCATGGCGAGCTTGCGGAAGTCGATGCCGCTGCCCGGCTCGTCCTCGTCGCCGACGTGCGCCAGCGCCTCCTTGACGACGTCGTACGCCCCCACGCTGACCCCGCCGGTGGTGACCAGCAGGTCGGCGCGGACGAGTTGGTCCTCGATGGTGGCGCGGAGCGTGTCGGCGTCGTCGACGACGGCGCCCACCCGGTAGGCGATGGCGCCCGCGTCCCGGGCGGCGGCGGTGAGGGCGAAGCTGTTGGAGTCGTAGATCTGGCCGCTGCCGAGTTCCTCGCCGGGCTGGACGAGTTCGCTGCCGGTGGACACGACGACCACGCGCGGGCGCGGGCGTACGCGTGCCGTGCCGCGGCCGATCGCGGCGAGCAGTGCGATCTGCGGCGGGCCGAGGACGGTGCCGGCCTCCAGGGCGAGGTCGCCGGCCTTCACATCGCTGCCCCTCGCGCGGACGTGCGCGCGTGCCTCGGCCGGCCGGTGCACGCGCACGTGCCCCTCGGCGCCCTCGGGCGCGAGACTGCGGGCCCGCATCCCGGCGACCGGTCCCTCGCCGAGTCCGCCGTCGGTCCACTCCACGGGGACGACGGCCTCGGCGCCGGGCGGCAGCGGGGCGCCGGTCATGATGCGGGCCGCCTGGCCGGGACCCACGGGGGTCAGCTCGGCCGCGCCGGCCGCGACGTCCCCGACGACCTCGAGCACGGCCGGGAACTCCTCGCTCGCGCCCGCCACATCCGCGACCCGTACCGCGTACCCGTCCATGGAGCTGTTGTCGAACGGCGGCAGCGAGAGAGGCACCGTGACGTCGTCGACCAGGACGCAGCCCTGTGCGTCGAGCAGTTGCAGCTCGATGGGTTCCAGGGGACGGACGGTGGTGAGGATGTCCTCCAGGTGCTCGTCCACCGACCACAGGTGGTCCGGGCCGGCGGGGCGGGTCGCGGCGTTGCTCAACTCTGCTGCATCTCCTCGGCTACGTAACTGCGAAGCCAGGTCCGGAAGTCCGGGCCCAGGTCTTCACGTTCGCACGCGAGGCGGACAATGGCACGCAGATAGTCGCCGCGGTCGCCGGTGTCATAGCGGCGGCCCTTGAAGACGACGCCGTGCACGGGGCCGCCGACCTTCTCGTCCTGGGCGAGCTGCTGGAGGGCGTCGGTGAGCTGGATCTCGCCGCCGCGGCCGGGCTCGGTGCGCCGCAGTATGTCGAAGACGTGCGGGTCGAGGACATAGCGGCCGATGACCGCGTAGCTGGACGGGGCGTCCGCTGCGTCCGGCTTCTCGACCAGGCCGGTCACCTTGACGACGTCGGCGTCGGCGGTGGTCTCCACGGCGGCGGAGCCGTAGAGGTGGATCTGCTCGGGGTCGACCTCCATGAGCGCGATCACGCTGCCGCCGTGCCGCTCCTGGACCTCGATCATGCGCTGGAGCAGCGGGTCGCGCGGGTCGATCAGGTCGTCGCCGAGCAGGACGGCGAAGGGCTCGTGGCCCACGTGCGGGGCCGCGCACAGCACGGCGTGGCCGAGGCCCCTGGGGTCGCCCTGGCGCACGTAGTGCATCGTGGCCAGGTCGCTGGACTCCTGCACCTTGGCGAGCCGGCCGGCGTCGCCCTTCTTCTGGAGCGCCGATTCCAGCTCGTAGTTGCGGTCGAAGTGATCTTCCAGGGGGCGCTTGTTGCGTCCGGTGATCATGAGGACGTCGTCGAGCCCCGCCGACACGGCCTCCTCGACCACGTACTGGATCGCCGGCTTGTCGACGACCGGCAGCATCTCCTTGGGAGTGGCCTTGGTGGCCGGCAGGAACCGGGTGCCGAGGCCGGCCGCGGGAATGACAGCCTTGCTGATCCTGGGGTGCGACTGAGTCATGTCCGCAACCTTATCCGGTGCCTTTGCGGAGAATCTGAGGCTCCGGTTAATTGGCACTCATATGAGCGGATTGGGAAGGGTGCGGGAACGACCTGTGGAGCACAGTGGGCCTGAGGCCGAGGGTGACAAGCGAACGTTGCGCCGAGAATTCCTCGGGGTGAGGAACAGGTTGACGACGGATGTCGTCAGGGAGGCGGCCGACGCGCTGGCCGAACACGCGCTGGAGCTGCCCGAGCTGGTGCGTGCGCGCACGGTGGCGGCGTACGTCTCCGTCGAGAACGAGCCCGGCACGCTCACGCTGCTGGACGCGCTGCTCGCGCGGGGGGTACGCGTCCTGCTCCCCGCGCTCCTGCCCGACCACGACCTGGACTGGGGCGCGTACGGCGGGGAGGGCTCCCTCGCCCGCGTCCAACACGGCGGGAAGATGGCGCTGTTCGAACCCTCCGGTGAACGCCTCGGGCCGGACGCCGTGCTCGGCGCGGACGTCGTGCTGCTGCCGGGGCTCGCGGTGGACGCGCGCGGGATCCGCCTGGGGCGCGGCGGAGGGTCGTACGACCGGGTGCTGGCGCGCCTGGAGCACGCGGGCGCGCACCCGGCGCTCGTGGTGCTGCTGTACGACACGGAGGTCGTCGGGCGGGTGCCCGCGGAGGGGCACGACCGGCCGGTGCAGGCGGTGGTGACACCGTCGGGCACGCGCCGGTTCACGAGCCCGGACGCCCCGTGACCCTCATGTGAAACGGCCCTCCACGCACGCGTGGAGGGCCGTTTCACCGGCGGGTGCCCGACGGTCTCAGGGCTTGAGGACCAGCGTGTCGCTGGTGCTCTTGTCGACCGCCTTGTCCGAGAACGACCACGGGAGCAGTTCGCCGTCGGCCCACTTGCCCGTCTGGTCGGTGTAGTGGGCGCTGAAGGCGTGGCCGGAGGCTCCGGTGAGGTTGATCCACTTGGATTTGTCGAGGTCGTCGAGGTTGACCACCATCCGCATGGAGGGGACCCACACGACGCCGTAGCCGCCCGCGGCGTTCCAGCCGGTCGCGTTGACCGTGGCCTCGCCGCCGCTGAGCTTCCAGGGGCCGCGGTTGAGGATGTACTGGACGATGGCCGGGCCGTCGGTGCCGAGGGTCTGGTTCTTCAGGAACAGGCGGTGCAGCCGGCCCCAGCTCCAGGTGTCGATGTCCTTGCCGAGCTTGGCGGTCAGCTCCCAGCGGGCGTCGATCATGGCGCGCTTGAACAGCTGGTCCATGTTGTCGGCCTTGGGGCGGTCACCCGCTCCGGCCGGCGTCTTCCACCAGTCGCTGTTCGGCTTGTCCATGAGGTTGCGGACCACCTCGAACCAGCGGTCGCCGCCGTCCGGCTGGGCCTGGTCGGCGTCGCGCTCGCCGCACTCGCGCACCTTGGTGTCGTCGTCGACCGGGCCGGTGCTGTCGACCTTGTCGACCCACAGGCACTGGCCCTTGACCCGCAGCTCCTTGGGCAGCTTGTTGCCGAAGGCGAGCTTGAGGATGTTGCGCCAGACCGAGTTGAAGTAGGCCGCGGCCGCGGAGTCGGCGTCCTGGGTGTAGTCCCAGCCCTCCAGGAGCTTCTGCGCCTCGCGGACGTCCTTGTCCGGGACGTCGATCTTCAGCAGCTTGGGCACCAGCAGCTTGGCGATCTCGCTGCTGTTGTCCATCTGCATCTGGCGCATGTCGTCGGTGGAGATCTTGCCGCCGTCCTTGATCTTCGACTCGATCAGGTCGGTGATGCGCTGGCTGCGGGTGCCGTAGCCCCAGTCCGTGGTGAGCGTGTAGGGGTACTTGTCCTTGTCGATCACGGCCTGGTTGGCGGTGACGATGTAGCCGCGCTTCGGGTCGTACTCGTAGGGCAGCTCGTCCTGCTTGATGAAGCCGGTCCACTTGTACTTGGAGTCCCAGCCCGGTGCCGGGATGGACCCGTCGTCCCCGGAGGAGCGCGTGGGGATCTTGCCGGGCAGCGTGTAGCCGATGTTGTTCTTGGTGTCGGCGTAGATCAGGTTCTGCGAGGGCACGTCGAACTGGGCGGCCGCGTCCCGGAAGGAGCTCCAGTCGGACGCCTTGTCGAGGGCGAAGACGGCGTCCATGGTGGTGCCCGGGTCCAGGGCGGTCCATCTCAGGGCGATGCCGTAGCCGTCGCCGCGGTCGGGTGCGGCGGTGTCCACGGTGGCCTTCTTGCCGACCTCGACGAGTTCGTCGTCGCGGTCGGACAGCAGCGGCATGCCGTCGGCGGTCTGGCGCACGACGATCTTCTTGGACGTGCCGCCGGCGACCTTGATGGTCTCCGTACGGGTCGTGAAGGGCTTGGTCCTGCCGTTGTACAGGTAGCCGTCGCCGGAGAGCTTCTCCAGGTAGAGGTCGGTGACGTCGACGCCGGAGTTGGTCATGCCCCAGGCGATGTCCGCGTTGTGGCCGATTATCACGCCGGGCATGCCGGCGAAGGTGTAGCCGGTGACGTCGTACTGGCACTTGCTGGAGACCGTGGTGCAGTGCAGGCCCATCTGGTACCAGACCGACGGCAGGGACGCCGACAGGTGCGGGTCGTTGGCGAGCAGCGGCTTGCCGGTGATGGTGTGCTCGCCGCCGACGACCCAGGAGTTGGAGCCGATGCCCTGGCCGTTCACGCCGACGGCCGTGGGGACGTCGTCGAGAACGTTGTAGAGGCCCGCCAGCTGGCTTGTGAGCGCCGATCCGGTGGACGACGAGGTCGTGGTGGAGCCGGTGCCCGTCGAGGTCCCGGAGCCGCTCGTGGAGCCGCTCTGCTCGAAGGTCTTGGTGAGCTCGTCGTACTGGCCGTCCTGGACGATCGTCTGGTTGCGGCTGTACGGGTAGTCCGGGTAGAGGTCCTTGATCTGCTGCGGGCCCAGGCGGCTGGTCATCAGGGCCCGGTCGATCTCGTCGTCCATGTTGCCGCGCAGGTCCCAGGCCATCGCCTTCAGCCAGGAGACCGAGTCGACGGGGGTCCACTGCTCGGGCTTGTAGTCGTTGACGAACCCGAGGGCCGCGTACTCCAGGGAGATGTCCTTGCCGTCCTTGCCCTGGAGGTAGGCGTTGACTCCCTTGGAGTAGGCCTGGAGGTACTTCTTGGTGGAGTCCGACAGCTTGGTGTCGTACTCCTCCTTCGCGACCCGGTCCCAGCCCATGGTGCGCAGGAACTCGTCGTTCTTCACCTGGCTCTTGCCGAACATCTCGGACAGGCGCCCGGAGGTCATGTGGCGGCGCACGTCCATCTCGTAGAACCGGTCCTGCGCCTGGACGTAGCCCTGCGCCATGAACAGGTCCTCGTCGGTCGAGGCGTAGATCTGCGGGATGCCGTAGCTGTCGCGCTTCACGGTCACGGGCCCGGAGAGGCCCTGGAGCGTGATCGAACCCTTGGTCTGCGGGAAGGACGCGCGGACCGTGCTGACCGACCAGTACGCCCCGTAGAAGACGCCACCGACGACGGCCAGAACGAGCACGAGCACGATAAGTCGGGCTCTGCGCCCCTTCTTCCTGCCGGACTTGCCAGGCTTGTCACCCGTTGTGGCGGTGGTGTTGGGGGGCATCGCTGTCCTTGCTGTCCTAACGCGAGCGGCAGGCGGTCCTGGAGTGCTGGAGCAACCATAGGCGCAGGGCCCTACGCCACTTGACGCGGAGTGGGGAACCGGCGGGCACGGGCGTTCGATCTTGCCTCGGGGAACGTCAAGAAAGCGTCAAGAGTTAGGTAAGGTAACGAAGTACTTGGGTGCGGAGTGCCGCAACCTCGGGTCTTGTACGTGAGAGCTTCCGCGTCGCCCGCGCGCGAGCCAAGGAAAGGAAGCGCCACTGACCGTCCACCACCTCAACCAGCTCCTGCTCGTCTGCTCCGTGGTCCTGCTGGTCGCCGTCGCGGCCGTCCGGATCTCCTCGCGCAGCGGGCTCCCCAGCCTGCTCGTGTACCTGGGGATCGGCGTCCTCATGGGCCAGGACGGCATCGGCGACATCCACTTCGACAACGCCGAACTGACCCAGGTCATCGGATACGCGGCCCTGGTCGTGATCCTGGCCGAGGGCGGTCTCGGCACGAAGTGGAAGGAGGTCGAACCCGTCCTGGCCTCCGCCTCCATGCTGGCCCTGGCCGGGGTCGGGGTGAGCGTCGGCGTCACCGCCGCGGGCGCGCACTACCTGGTCGGACTGGAGTGGCGGCAGGCGCTCATCATCGGCGCGGTGGTGTCCTCGACGGACGCGGCGGCGGTCTTCTCGGTGCTCCGGCGCATTCCGCTGCCCGCGCGCGTGACGGGCACCCTGGAGGCGGAGTCGGGCTTCAACGACGCCCCGGTGGTCATCCTGGTCGTCGCCCTGTCCACCGCGGGACCGGTCGAGCACTGGTACGTCCTGGTGGGCGAGATAGCCATGGAACTGGCCATCGGCGCGGGCATAGGCCTCGCGGTCGGCTGGCTCGGCTCCTGGGGCCTCAGGCACGTCGCCCTGCCCGCCTCGGGCCTCTACCCGATCGCCGTGATGGCCATCGCGGTCACGGCGTACGCGGCCGGCGCGCTGGCGCACGGCAGCGGCTTCCTCGCGGTCTACCTGGCCTCCATGGTGCTCGGCAACGCCAAGCTGCCGCACTGGCCCGCCACCCGCGGTTTCGCCGAGGGGCTCGGCTGGATCGCCCAGATCGGCATGTTCGTCCTGCTCGGCCTGCTGGTCACCCCGCACGAGCTCGGCGACGACATCGTGCCCGCCCTGGTCATCGGGCTCGCGCTCACCATGGTGGCCCGGCCGCTGAGCGTGGTCGTCAGCCTCGCGCCGTTCCGCGTGCCCTGGCGGGAGCAGACCCTGATGTCCTGGGCCGGGCTGCGCGGCGCCGTGCCCATCATCCTGGCGACGATCCCCATGGTGAACGGCGTCGACACCAGCCACCGGATCTTCAACATCGTCTTCGTCCTGGTCGTCGTCTACACCCTGGTCCAGGGGCCGACGCTGCCCTGGCTGGCCGGCAAGCTACGGCTCGGCGAGGGACCGGAGGCCGCCGACCTCGGCATCGAGTCCGCGCCCCTGGAGCGGCTGCGCGGGCATCTGCTGTCCGTCTCGATCCCCGAGGGCTCCCGGATGCACGGCGTGGAGATCAACGAGCTGCGACTGCCCGCCGGGGCCGCCGTCACCCTCGTCGTCCGCGAAGGAAAATCGTTTGTTCCGCTGCCCGCGACGGTGCTGCGGCGCGGGGACGAACTCCTCGTGGTCGCCACCGACCCGGTACGGGACGCCGCGGAACGGCGACTGCGCGCGGTCGGCCACGGCGGCAAGCTGGCGGGCTGGCTGGGCACGAACGGGACGGCCGGCACGGGGTCGGGCGGCGCACCGGGCGGTGCGACGAGCGCACGTTAAGGGTGCGTTTCGGATAGTTCACACCCTCGCCAATCCCAGGTGAACGAGCCTCACGGTGCTGGTTTTCACAGGCGTACCGGGCTTTCACCCCTGTACGATGAAAGCACCCTGATCGAACCAACTCTGCCTGACGCAGAGCTGGCGCGACCGTATGGCGGCCGGAACGCTCTTCGCAGTGGATGCCGGTATCTACCGCAGTTCCGCGCAAGAGGACAGCTCTCGGCGCCCCCGCACGGGCGCGCTACCAGGCGGCAGAAAGGCACGGGCCGTGGCATCCACGGTCACCACCGAGCCGTCGGAGAACCCGGCTGCGCCGTCCCGCCCGGGATACGGACAGCTGCTGCGCACCCGCGGCGCCTGGACGTTCCTGCTCCCCGGTTTCGCGGCGCGCCAGCCGTTCGCCATGCTCACCATCTCCATCGTGCTGCTCGTGCAGCACACCACCGGCTCCTACGGCGCCGCGGGTGCCGCCGCGGCCGTCACCGGCGTCTCCATGGCGCTGTTCGCGCCCTACGGCGGCCGCCTGGCCGACCGCTACGGGCAGCGGGCGGTGCTGGTCCCCGGCGTGCTCGTGCACACGCTGTCGGGCCTCACCCTGACGGCGCTCGCGCTGGCGCACGCGCCCCTGTGGGCGCTGTTCGCGGCGGCCGTGCCGACCGGCGCCTCGGTACCGCAGGTCGGCCCCATGGTCCGCGCCCGCTGGGGCGCCAAGCTCCAGGACTCCCCTCTGATGTCCACCGCGGCCGCCTTCGAGTCCGTCACCGACGAGCTCACCTTCGTGTTCGGCCCGCTGCTCGCGACCGCCCTGTGCACCACCGTGGCCCCGGCCGCCGGCCTGGTCACGGAGGCCGCACTCACGCTGGCCGGCGGTCTGCTGTTCGCCGCGCGGAAGAGCACCCAGCCCCAGGTGACCGGCACCGGCCACGCGCGCGTGCGGCACGCCTCGGCGCTCAGCGTCCCGGGCGTGCGCGTGCTGGTCGTGGCGTTCCTGGGCATCGGGTCCGTCTTCGGCGGCATGCAGGTCTCCCTCGCGGCATTCACCGAGTCGATCGGCGAGCCCGGCCTGAACGGCGTCCTGTACGGCACCTTCGCCGCGGGGAACATGCTCTCCGGCATCGTCTGCGGCGCGCTCGCCTGGAAGGCCGCCCCGCACCGGCGCCTGGTCCTCGGCTACGCGGCGCTCGCACTGACCGCGTCGGCACTGTGGACGTCCCACTCCGTGCTGGTCCTGGCCGGGCTCGGCCTGCTGGTCGGCATGTGCATCGCACCCGCCCTGATCACCGGGTACACGCTGGTCGAGGGCCTGGTCCCGGCCGGCGCCCGCACCGAGGCGTTCACCTGGCTGACCGGCGCGGTGGCGCTCGGCCAGGCGGCCGCGGTCACGGTCGCCGGACAGCTGGAGGACCGCCTGTGGGGCGGCGCCGGGTTCCTGGTGCCGATGGCCGGCACCGTACTGGCCCTGGTGACCCTTCTGGCGCTGCGTTCGCGGCTGGTCACCCGGCCCCGGAACCGTACCGTCGCACGTGGCGTCGGTCACCGAGTGCCGGTGACGGTGGACTGATCCTCAGGAATACGTCACTATGGACCGTCGTTAGCACTCATCGAGTGAGAGTGCCAGGAGGAAGACAGTGCCGACCTACCAGTACCAGTGCACCGAGTGCGGCGAGGGCCTCGAGGCGGTGCAGAAGTTCACCGACGACGCCCTGACCGAGTGCCCCAACTGCGGTGGCCGCCTGAAGAAGGTGTTCTCCGCGGTCGGCATTGTCTTCAAGGGCTCGGGCTTCTACCGCAATGACAGCCGCGGCTCCTCGTCGAGCAGCAGCCCCGCGTCGAAGTCGTCCGGCTCCACCTCGTCGAGCGCGTCGTCCGACTCGAAGACGTCCGACTCGAAGTCGTCGTCCTCGTCGTCGACGTCCTCGTCCTCGACGTCTTCCTCGTCGGGTTCGGCGAGCAGCTCCGCCGCCTGAGACCTCACCTCTCGGACCCCGCCGTCGGACGGCAGCGGGGTCCGAGGCGTTCCCGGGCACCGCGGCTCCTGCCCGCTAGGGCTGCCAGCTAGTGTGCTGCGCATGGTGAACGCAGAGATCGGCGTAATCGGCGGTTCCGGCTTCTACTCGTTCCTGGACGACGTGACCGAGATCCAGGTCGAGACGCCCTACGGGCCGCCGAGCGACTCCCTCTTCCTCGGCGAGATCGCCGGCCGCCGGGTGGCCTTCCTGCCCCGGCACGGACGCGGCCACCACCTGCCGCCGCACCGCATCAACTACCGGGCCAACCTCTGGGCGCTGCGCTCCGTCGGCGTGCGCCAGGTGCTCGGCCCGTGCGCGGTGGGCGGTCTGCGCCCCGAGTACGGTCCGGGCACGCTGCTCGTGCCGGACCAGCTGGTGGACCGTACGAAGTCCCGGGCGCAGTCCTACTTCGACGGGCTGCCGTTGCCCGACGGCACCGTGCCGAACGTGGTGCACGTCTCCTTGGCCGACCCCTACTGCCCCACCGGGCGGGCGGCGGCGCTGAAGGCGGCCCGCGCCCGGGACTGGGAGCCGGTGGACGGGGGCACGCTGGTGGTGATCGAGGGGCCGCGCTTCTCGACCCGCGCCGAATCGCTGTGGCACCAGGCGCAGGGCTGGTCGGTGGTGGGCATGACCGGCCACCCCGAGGCGGCGCTCGCCCGTGAACTGGAGCTCTGCTACTCGTCGTTGACACTGGTCACGGACCTGGACGCGGGCGCCGAGACCGGTGAGGGCGTCTCGCACGACGAGGTTCTGCAGGTGTTCGCGGCCAATGTGGACCGGCTGCGGGGTGTGCTGTTCGACGCGGTGGCGGCCCTGCCGGAGAACACGGCACGGGACTGCCTGTGCACGAACGCGCTCGGCGGCATGGATCCGGGGTTCGAGCTGCCGTAGGGCCGAGTGGGCGGACGGATCCCGAGCACGCGGCCGCTGTGGACAACGGGCGGAACTCCTCGTTCGGGTGGCCGAGTTGTCCACAACCGGTCAGTGGTCCACCGGCTCCAGCGGGCTTCGGCGCGAGACCTCATCGTGGTCTCGCAAGCCGATTCCTCGTCGCAGGTGGTGATCCCCATGTCCGTCCCCCCATCCCCCCACCCCGCCGTCCCTACGCCCCTTCGCGTCCCGCGCCCGCTGGGCACGGACGCCCCCGCCACCTGCGAAGTCCCGCACTTCGAACCGGTGCGGGTACGCGGCGGGCGGTATCGGCTGCACCGGCTGCTGCGCCACCGCGGGCGGGCCCTCGCGGCCGGCCTGGCGGTCACGGCGGCGGCGCTCGTCGCGGCGGGACCGCGTGCCGCCACGGACCCCCTGCGCGCCGAGCGGCCTCGGGGGCACCCTGTCATCCAGCCGGTACGACGGCACGCCCCGCCCGTGGCCATGGTGACGGCACCGGTGCGGATCGCCGACGCGGCCACCGTCCGGCTGCTGCACCCCGGTGACCGGGTGGACGTCATCGCCGCCGGGGATCCCTCGGCGGGCGGGGAGGCCCGGGTGATCGCGCGCGGGGTGCGCGTGACGAGGCTGCCGGAGCCGGCCGACGCGGCCGCGGAGAGCGGGGCGCTGGTCGTGCTCGCGGTTCCCCGCGACACCGCGGCCCGGCTGGTCGGCGCGAGCGCCACGGCACGGCTGGCGGTGACGCTGTGCTGAACAACCTGGGGCGATTTCCGGGACGCTTTGTGTCAAGTCGCCCTTTCGAGCTACCGGATTGGGCGCGATGGCCGCACGGTGACGTAGGTTGCGGATCACTTTGTTCCACACCCTGTGCATGTGAGGAGAGTCCCCGAGGTGAGCGAGAAGAAGGATCCGGGCATACTGCAGGGCTTCAGGGCCTTCCTGATGCGCGGCAACGTCGTCGATCTGGCAGTCGCGGTGGTCATCGGCGCCGCCTTCACGAACATCGTCAACTCGGTGGTGAAGGGGATCATCAACCCGCTGGTCGGCGCGATCGGCACGAAGAACCTCGACAACTACAGCTCGTGCCTGAAGGCCCCGTGCACGCTGAACGCGGACGGCACGGTGAAGACCGGCATTCCGATCATGTGGGGCGAGGTCCTGGGCGCCACGCTCTCCTTCGTGATCACCGCGGCGGTCGTGTACTTCCTGATGGTCCTGCCGATGGCGAAGTACCTGTCCCGCCTGGAGGCCCGCCGGAGGGCGAAGGAGGGCACGCACGAGGTCATCGAGGTGACCGAGCTGGAGGTGCTGAAGGAGATCCGCGACGCCCTGGTCGCGCAGCGCGGAAACGGTCACAACCAGCGTTAGCGGCGCTCCGGGCGGTCGCGCGGGCGGCTCAGAGGTGGTGGGGCGGCTTCTCGTCGAGGAAACGCCTGAGGTCGGCCGCCGAGTCGCCCTCCGGGCGGTCGCCCCAGCCGCGGTCCGTGTCGTCCGAGGACTGCCGGTCGAGTGGATCGTCGAAGATCAGCGCGGGCTTCGGGTCGCGCGGCGCGGGCTCGGGGGCGGTGCTCATGCCTCAAGAGTACGGCCCTGCCGCCCGCCCCCCTGCGGGTCCGTTCGCGAGCTTTCGGTGGCCTTTTCTGCTGTGCTGGACGCATGACGTCGAGTTCTCCTCCGGCTCCCGCCTCCCAGCACGCACCCCAGCCCCTGCGGCCACTGCGCCGGCTCACCGCGCGCGGGCGCGACGAGGCCCACCGGGTGGCCTCACCGCTCGAGCTCTTCTTCGACCTGTGTTTCGTGGTGGCCATCGCGCAGGCGGGCGTGGAGCTGGTGCACACCGTCGCGGCGGGACACGCGGGCGAAGGCGTCCTGAACTACGCGATGCAGTTCTTCGCCATCTGGTGGGCGTGGATGAACTTCACCTGGTTCTCCTCGGCGTACGACAACGACGACGTGCTCTACCGGGTCGTCACCCTGGTCCAGATCGCCGGCGTCCTGGTGCTGGCGGCCGGCATCTCGCAGGCCTTCACCGACCACGACTACCTGGTGGTCTGGCTGGGTTACGTGATCATGCGGCTGGCGATGGCCGCGCAGTGGCTGAGAGCCGCGCGCTGGGCCCGGGGCGCGGAGCGGACCATGGCGCTCCGGTACGCGGGCGGGGTGCTGCTGTGCCTGGTCGGCTGGCTCGGGCTGGTGGTGCTGCCGGCGCCCGCGCGCCCCTGGGTGTTCCTGGTGATGGCGATCGCCGAGATGAGCGTGCCGCTGTACGCGGAGAAGGGCTACACGACCTCCTGGCACCCGCACCACATCGCCGAACGGTACGGGCTGTTCACGATCATCGTGCTCGGCGAGACGATCTCGGCGGCGACGGTCGCCGTGAAGTCGGCCGTGGCCGAGCACGACGCGCTGAGCGAGCTGCTGCCGATCGCGGCGGGCGGCCTGCTGATCGTCTTCTCGGCCTGGTGGATCTACTTCGTGGTGCCGATCCACGGCTATCTGCGCTCCAGCAGGGAGTCGTTCCTGTGGGGTTACGGCCACTACCTGATCTTCGCGTCGGCGGCCTCGATCGGCGCGGGCATCGAGGTGGCCGTCGAGGAGGCGGTCGGCAAGGCGCACATCTCCACGACGGCCGCGTCGGCGGCCGTGACCGTGCCGACCGCGCTGTACCTGCTGACCGTGTGGGCGTTGCACTCGCGGCACTTCAAGGTGGGCCTCGCCCAGCAGCTGGTGCTGCCGGTGACGGCGCTGCTGGTGCTCTGCTGCACCTTCCTCGGCGGCTGGGCGGTGCCGGCGGCGGGCGTCGTGTCGGCACTGGCGGTGGCGACCGGGACGACCCTGACGGCGCGCACGGCAGGCCGCGAGCGCCCCGCGGAAGCCACCGCCGCCGCCTCCTGAAAGGCCGGGAGCCGAGCCGGGCTGGGCCAGACTGGCCGTCATGACAGTTGACGCATTGACGGACGTGGCCGGACTGCGGGTGGGACATGCCACCCGTGCCGGCGACGGCTGGCTCACCGGCACCACGGTCGTCCTCGCTCCCGACGGCGGCGCGGTCGCCGCCGTGGATGTGCGCGGTGGCGGTCCGGGGACCAAGGAGACCGACGCGCTCGATCCGCGCACCGTGGTGCAGCGGGTGGAGGCGGTCGTCCTCACGGGCGGCAGCGCGTACGGGCTGGACGCGGCGTCCGGGGTGATGGCCTGGCTCGAGGAGCAGGGGCGCGGGGTGCGGGTGGGGGCGGATCCGGCGCATGTGGTGCCGGTGGTGCCCGCCGCCTGCGTCTTCGATCTGGGACGGGGCGGGAGCTTCCGGGCCCGGCCGGACGCGGCGTTGGGGCGTGCGGCGGCGGAGGCGGCCGCGGCGAGCGCGCCGGGGGCCCGGGTGCGGGAGGGATGTGTGGGAGCCGGTACGGGCGCCGTCGCCGGGGGGCTGAAGGGCGGGATCGGCAGCGCGAGCGTCGTGCTGGACTCCGGGATCACCGTGGGCGCGCTCGTGGTCGCCAACCCGGCGGGCGCGGTGGTTCAGCCCGAGACCGGTGCGTTGTACGGGGAGTTGTTCCAGGGGCGGGTGCGGTACCCCGAGGAGCGCGTGCACGAAGCCGCACGCCTGCGGCTCGCGGAGGCCGCCGCGAAGAACGCGCCCCCGCTGCTCAACACCACGCTCGCGGTGGTCGCCACCGATGCCGGACTGTCCAAGGCGCAGGCGCAGAAGCTCGCCGGGACGGCGCACGACGGGATCGCGCGGGCCGTCCGGCCGGTGCACCTGCTCAACGACGGGGACACGGTGTTCGCGCTGGCGACGGGTGCGCGCCCGCTCGGCGAACACCCGCTCGCGCTCAACGAGATCCTCGCGGCCGGCGCGGACCTGGTGACCCGCGCGATCGTGCGGGCCGTGCGGGCCGCCGGGCCGGTCGACGGACCGGGCGGGGTGTGGCCGTCGTACGAGGAGCTGTACGGGGCGCTCTGACGACGGCGAGGGGCGTGCCGGGAACCTTGCGCGTTCCTGTCGATTGTCCTGGTTCTGTCACGTGATGGCGTTCGCGGACGCCGGAGGGAACCCCGACGGGGGCCTCCGGCCTCTTTCTCCACGCACTGGAACGGATCACGCACATCACAAGAACCTGGAGCAGCCCGTGACATCGCCGGACATTGCAGCGCGGCGCGCACTGGGGGCCTGTGCCGCCCTGATGGTCGGCGCCCTCGCCCTCACCGCCTGTGGCGGCAACGCCAGCGCCAAGAGCGACGACAGCAAGGACGGGCAGCAGGACAGCGCCGCCAGGACGTCCACGGCGAAGATCGCGATCTCGGCGAAGGACGGTTCGACCGGCGCGTCCATCAACACCACCGGCGTCCAGGTCAGCGACGGGAAGCTGACCGACGTCAAGATGACCGTGGCGGGGTCGGGGCAGGCCGTGGACGGCACCCTCTCGGCGGACGGCAGTGCCTGGAAGCCGAAGGAGCAGCTGGAGCGCGGCACGAAGTACGAGATATCGGCGACCGCCAAGGACTCCAAGGGGCTCACGGCGGCGGCCAACTCCATCTTCACCACCGTCAACTCGGCGAACAGCTACATCGGCACGTACACGCCGGACAACGGGACGACGGTCGGTGTGGGAATGCCGGTGTCGTTCAACTTCGACAAGGTCATCACCGACAGGAAGGCCGTGCAGTCGCACATCACGGTCACGTCCAGCAGCGGCCAGCAGGTGGTGGGGCACTGGTTCGGGGCGCAGCGGCTGGACTTCCGGCCGCAGGACTACTGGAAGGCCGGCTCCGAGGTCACCATGAAGATCGACCTGGACGGGGTCGAGGGCGCGAACGGCGTCTACGGGGTGCAGAAGAAGACGGTGACCTTCACCGTCGGACGTTCGCAGGTCTCCACGGTGGACGCGAACACGCAGACCATGACCGTGGTGCGGGACGGCAAGGTCCTCAAGTCGGTGCCGGTGTCCACGGGCAGCCCGGAGCACACGACGTACAACGGGCAGATGGTGATCTCCGAGAAGTTCGTCCAGACCCGGATGAACAGCCAGACGGTCGGTCTGGGCGGGGAGTACGACATCCCGGACGTGCCGCACGCGATGCGGCTGACGACGTCGGGGACGTTCATCCACGGCAACTACTGGTACAACAAGGGCAACCCGCCGTTCGGGCGCGAGGGCACCAGCCACGGCTGTGTGGGGCTCGCGGACGCGCAGGGCGCGCAGGGTGACACCACGGCCAAGTGGTTCTACGACAACTCGCTCGTCGGGGACGTCGTGATCGTGAAGAACTCCCCCGACAAGACCGTGCAGCCGGACAACGGGCTCAACGGGTGGAACCTGTCGTGGAGCGACTGGACCGCCGGAAGCGCCGTCTGACCGGCACGTTTTGACGGATCGTCGGGCCGCGCGGGAACTTTTCGCGTGGCCCGCGCGTTTTCCCGGCGTACGTTTTCTCGGTTCCCGGACATGATGTCCGACCGAGGGGCTACGGTATGCACCCACAAGGTGACATGCAGCAACGCCGGGAGAAACCTTGAGCGTTCCGTACGAGACGGCAGCGTACGAACCAGCCGAGTCGCCCGAGTCTCCGGAGGAGCACCTCGCGCGGCTCCTCGGCCGTGCCCTGAACTCCTTCGAGCTGCCCGACGAGGCCATAAGGCAGCTGGACTGCGCGCTGGCGCACGACAGTTCGCTGCACTCCGCGCACCACAGCGCGGGGCTGCACCGGGAGACGTACCGGCACACCTGGCTGCTGGCCGACGGCTCGGCGGTCACACTGTGGGAGCTCGTGCACAACACCGTGCCGGGCAGCGACCCGCAGCACGAGGTGTACGTCGACGAGGAGGAGCTGCGGGCCGCGACCGCGCGGCTGCCGTTACCGCCGGACACTCCGGACTTCGAGCTGCCGGTGCTGGTGACACTGGCGCCGGTCCCGGAGCCCCGGCACGTGTATGTGCCGGACGACTCGGCGGACCACGCGCGCCGGCTGCTGCGCCGCGCGGAGAACCCCGACCGGCCGGACGCGGAGACGGCCCAGGTACTGACGGCGGCGTTCGCCCACCAGATCACCCAGGCGTTCGGGCGGCCGGGGCGCGTGGGCAGGTCGGGTCCGGGTTTCTCGCTCTACGAGCACGCGTTCCTGCTGCGGGACGGCCGGGAGCTGTCCCTGTGGGAGGTCGAGCACACGGCGACGCCGGACGGCCGGCACATGTGCGAGGTGTACCCGTCGGAAAACGCGGCCAGGGACGCGATGGAGCGGCGGGCGACGCGGCGGGGCTGAGCGCTCCGCTGGAATGGCCGCGACGCGTCGTGTTTCGTCTGCGCCGCCGTCGTGGCTGGTCGCGCCCACGCGGCGGAGCCGCACATGCAATACGGCCCCGCGCCCCTTCGGGGCGCTTCTCAGCGGCGACCTGAGCGGCCGCCGAGCCTGCGGACCAGGCCGGCGAAGGCGTCCTGTTCGGCGGGGGTCAGTTCGACGCTCTCGCGGGGCGGGGCGGCCTTGAGCTGGTGCGGGAAGGCGGGGAGGGCGCGCGCGGCGTGCCAGGCGAGGGCTTCGCGGCGGTTGCGGCGCAGCAGGCGCGTCACGACGACCGCCCAGGCGACGGTCGCCAGGGTGAGCGCGGTCATGCCGATCAGCTGGAGTGTCGAGACGTGCGCGGGCATACGCCCCAGTACACACCACGGTCCGGGACTTTGGTCCCGGACCGTGACGTATCTCGCAGGTGCCGTGAACAACTCACAGCGAATCAAAGGGACAAGAGGGGCGCGGGCGCTCAGGCCGCGACCGGCTGCTTGGCCTCCTTCGCGGTGGCGGCCGGGCCGGCGGCGGAACCGCCCGCGGGGGTCTGCTGGGCCGACTTGCGCAGGCCCTTCAGGATGACGACCAGGGCCGTGGTGACACAGACACCGACGGCGATGGCGATCAGGTAGAGGAACGGGCTGCCGATCAGCGGAACCACGAAGATGCCGCCGTGCGGGGCGCGCAGGGTGGCACCGAAGGCCATCGACAGGGCACCGGTGACGGCGCCGCCGACCATCGAGGACGGGATGACGCGCAGCGGGTCGGCGGCCGCGAACGGGATCGCGCCCTCGGAGATGAAGGAGGCACCCAGGACCCAGGCGGCCTTGCCGTTCTCGCGCTCGGTCTCGGTGAAGAGCTTGCCGCGCACGGTGGTGGCCAGGGCCATCGCCAGCGGCGGGACCATGCCGGCCGCCATGACCGCTGCCATGATCTTCATCGCGGAGTCACTGGGGTTGGAGACCGCGATACCGGCGGTGGCGAAGGTGTACGCGACCTTGTTGACGGGGCCGCCGAGGTCGAAGCACATCATCAGGCCGAGCAGGGCGCCGAGCAGGATGGCGTTGGAGCCGGAGAGGCCGTTCAGCCAGTCGGTCAGGCCCTTCTGGGCGGAGGCGATGGGCTTGCCGATGACGACGAACATCAGGAACCCGACGATCGCCGAGGAGATCAGCGGGATCACCACCACCGGCATGATCCCGCGCACCGCCGCGGGGATCTTCACCTTCTGGATCGACATCACCACGCCACCGGCGATCAGACCGGCGGCCAGACCGCCGAGGAAGCCGGCGCCGATGGTGGAGGCGATCATGCCGCCGACGAAACCGGGGACCAGACCCGGCCGGTCCGCCATGCCGTAGGCGATGTAGCCGGCCAGGACGGGGACCAGGAAGCCGAAGGAGACGACACCGATCTGGAAGAGCAGCGCGGCCCAGCTGTCGCCCTGGGTCCACACGAAGTGGTCCATGACCGACGGCGCCTTGTTGACCTGGTAGCCGCCGATCGCGAAGCCGAGGGCGATCAGCAGACCGCCGGCCGCGACGAACGGGACCATGTAGCTCACGCCGGACATCAGCCACTTGCGCAGCTTGCTGCCGTAGCTCTCGCCGGCTTCCCCGGCGCGTTCGACCGGTGTGGACGGCGCGGAGCCGGACGTCACCTCGCCGCGGGCCGCCTTCGCGCGGACGTCACCGATCAGTTCGGCGGGGCGGTTGATGCCCGCCTTCACACCGACGTCGACGGTCGGCTTGCCGGCGAAGCGGTCCTTGTCGCGCACGGGCACGTCGTGCGCGAAGATCACGCCGTCCGCCGCCGCGATGACGGCGGGGTCGAGCCGGGTGAAACCGGCCGAGCCCTGCGTCTCGACGACGAGCTCGACGCCCGCCTCACGGCCCGCGTTCTCCAGGGACTCCGCCGCCATGTAGGTGTGGGCAATGCCGGTGGGGCAGGAGGTGACGGCGACGATACGGAAGGGACGCTCGCCCGCGTCCGAAGCCGAGTCCGTGCTCGTGTTGGCCGCCGCGGTGCCGGCGGAGGCCGCCGCCGGCGCCGCAGCGGTGTTCTGGGCGGCGCCCGCAGGGGTGCCCGCAGCAGCCTGCGCACCCTTCGCGGGCGTCTCGTCGCCGCGGATCAGGGCCGCCGCGGTCGCCGCGTCGCCCGCCGACCGCAGCGCGTCCGTGAACTCGCTGTTCATCAGCTGGCGGGCCAGCGAGGAGAGGATCGTGAGGTGGGCGTCGTCGGCACCGGCCGGGGCCGCGATCAGGAAGATCAGGTCGGCCGGGCCGTCGGGGGCGCCGAAGTCGATGCCGGCGGCGCTGCGCCCGAAGGCGAGCGTCGGCTCGGTGACGTGGGCGCTGCGGCAGTGCGGGATGCCGATGCCGCCGTCGAGGCCGGTGGGCATCTGGGCTTCGCGGGCGGCCACGTCGGCGAGGAAGCCCTCCAGGTCGGTCACCCGGCCCAGGGCCACCATGCGCTCGGCGAGGGCGCGCGCCGCCGCTTCTTTGGTATCGGCGGACAGGTCGAGATCGACCAGGTCCGCGGTGATCATGTCGCTCATCGCGGGCTCCTATGCACGCGTATCGCCCGGAGTGTGGGGTGGGCGGGGGTGGGGAGGGGGACGGGGGTGCCGTGGGGTGCGGGGTGGGAGGCGGGGCCGGGGAAGCCCCGCCTCCCGGGCACGGCGGGGCGGCTCAGGGTGCCCCGACGGCCCGTCGGCGCGGCGAGTAACGAGACGCCTCGCCGCTCCTGGGCCGGTTGTCGGCGGGCGGCGCCGGGGAAGAGCGCGGCCCGGTGAGCGGTCGTACGAGCGTTCATGACACCGGCTCCGTCAGTTCGCGGTCGACGGGGACGCGGTCGGTGACGGTGACCGCCGCCGGGTCCAGGTCGGCCGGGGTGGGCATCACGCTGCCGGGCAGCTGGACGGCGGCGGCGCCGTGGGCGACGGCCGAGGCCAGGGCCTTCGGGCCGGTGCCGCCGGCGATGAGGAAACCGGCGAGGGAGGAGTCGCCGGCGCCGACGTTGCTGCGGACGGTGTCCACGCGGGCGCTCGCGAACCAGGCGCCCGTGGCCTCCACGAGCAGCTGGCCGTCGGCGCCCAGGCTGGCGAGGACGGCGCGGGCGCCCATGCCGCGCAGCTCTTCGGCCGCCTTGAGCGCGTCGCCCACGGTCGCCAGGGGGCGCCCGACGGCTTCCGCGAGCTCCTCGGCGTTCGGCTTCACCACGTCGGGCTGCTCGCGCAGCGCTTCGAGCAGCGCGCGTCCCGAGGTGTCCAGCGCGATGCGTGCGCCGCCGGCGTGGGCCCGGGCGACGACCTCGGCGTACCAGGAGGGTGCGAGCCCGCGCGGCAGGCTGCCGCAGCAGGCGATCCAGTCGGCGTCGCGCGACTGCTCGCGCACGGTCTCCAGGAGCAGTTCCTGCTCCTCGGCCGAGAGTTCCGGGCCGGGCGCGTTGATCTTGGTGAGCACTCCGTCGGACTCCGCGAGCGCGATGTTGGAGCGGGTGGCTCCGGCGACCGGGACCGGCGCGACCTCGATGCCCTGGGCGTCGAGCAGGTCGGCGACGAGTGCGCCCGGTGCTCCGCCCAGGGGCAGGACGGCGACGGTGCGGCGGCCGGCGGCGGCGACCGCGCGGGAGACGTTCACACCCTTGCCGCCGGGGTCCATGCGCTCGCCGGAGGCGCGGATGACCTCTCCGCGCTCCAGGGCGGGGACCTCGTAGGTCCGGTCGAGGGAGGGGTTGGGGGTGACGGTGAGGATCATGCCCGTACCGATCGTGGCGCTCGTGGTGCTCATGCTCGTACTACTTCCGTGCCGCCGCGCTCGATGGCGGCGGCGTCCTCGGGGCTCAGCCCGCTGTCGGTGATCAGCAGGTCCACGTCGCCCATGTCGCCGAAGCGGGCGAAGTGCTCCTGGCCGTGCTTGGCGGAGTCGGCGAGCAGGACCACCCGGCGGGCCGCGGCGACGGCCGCCCGCTTGACCGCGGCCTCGGCGAGGTCGGGGGTGGTCAGGCCCTGGTCGGCGGAGAAGCCGTTGGCGGCGACGAAGAGGACGTCGGCGCGGATCTCGCTGTACGCGCGCAGCGCCCAGGCGTCGACGGCGGCACGCGTGTTGTGCCGTACGCGCCCGCCGACCAGGTGGAGCTGGATGCCCGGGTGGTCGGCGAGGCGGGCCGCGATGGGGAGGCTGTGCGTGACGACGGTGAGGGACGCGTCCAGCGGGATGGCCGCGGCGAGGCGGGCGACCGTGGAACCGGCGTCGAGGATCAGGGTGCCCTCGGTCGGCAGTTCCGAGACGGCGGCCTTGGCGATGCGGTCCTTCTCGTCGGCCGAGGTGGACTCGCGCTCGGCGAGGTCCGGCTCGAAGTCGAGGCGTCCGGCCGGGATGGCACCGCCGTGCACCCTGCGGACGAGGCCGGCGCGGTCGAGGGCCTTCAGGTCGCGGCGGATCGTCTCCTGCGTGACCTGGAACTCCTCGGCCAGCGACACGACGTCCACCCGGCCGCCGTCACGGGCGAGCCGGAGGATCTCCTGCTGCCGCTCCGGTGCGTACATGCCCCTGTGCCTCCGCTCCAAGATACGTCCGACTGGTGTCCGGCTCATGTCCGACTGCGTCCGACTGATGCCCGAACTTGTGGTTTCGCGAGGAGGCTACGCCGGGATTTCCGGAAAGTAAACAGGTTCGGGCAACAAACGGACATGATCGGGCTTTCGGCCTGTTCAGGGCACCTCCGAGGCGCCCACACGGAAGGGCCCGGCGCCTTCCGGCGCCGGGCCCTTCGACCGGTGGTGGTCAGTGGACGAGTGCGGGCTCCTCCTCCGGCGCGGGGAGCGGCACCTCCGCGCCGCCGGCCTCCGGGTGCTGCGCCGGGCGCTTGGGCAGGGCGGACATCAGGAGGAAGATCACGGCCATGACCGCGGCCACCCAGAGCAGGGCGTGCTGGAAGCCGTTCACGAAGGCCGGGCCGAGCCGGGACGCGGTCGGACTGTCGTCGACGACGCCGTAGAAGACCACCGACACCAGGCCGAGGCCCAGCGCGTTGCCCATCTGCTGCACGGTGTTGATCAGGCCGGAGGCGGAACCGGCGTGCTCGCGCGGGACCTCCGACAGCACCGCGTCCGTCAGCGGGGCGACGATCAGGCCCATGCCCGTGCCCATCACGACCAGCGGCAGGGCCATCTGCCAGGAGGCGATGGCGAGGCCGTAGCGGTCCGACTCCCAGATGTAGAGCAGGACACCGAGGCCCATCAGCAGGGCGCCGGCCTGGAGCACCTTGCGGCCGAAGCGCGGGACCAGTTTCTGCACGGACATACCGGCCGCGACGGAGACGGAGATCGAGAACGGCACCCCGGTCAGGCCGGCGTGCAGCGGGGTCCAGCCGAGGCCGACCTGCATGTAGAGCGTCCAGACCAGGAAGAAGATGCCGAGCGCCACGCCGAAGACAGTCTGCACGGCGATACCGGCGGCGAAGCTCTTCACCGTGAAGAGGGAGGGTTCGATGAGGGGGGAGCCGTCGCGGGCGGCCTTGCGGCGTTCGTATGCGACGAGCACGGCGAGGACGGCGAGCGCGCCGGCCATCGACGCGTACCCCCACAGCGGCCAGTCCAGCTCGCGGCCGCGGGTCAGCGGGTAGAGCAGCATCAGCAGGCCGAGGGTGACCAGGGCGACGCCGACGAGGTCGAGCCGCAGCGCGTGCGGGGCCTTGGATTCGCTGATGTAACGGCGGCCCAGAAGGAGGGCGGCGATGCCGACCGGGAGGTTGATCAGGAAGATCGGGCGCCATTCGAGACCGAGGATGTTCCACTCGGTGAGCAGGGCGCCGAGCAGCGGGCCGGAGACCGCGCCCAGGCCGACGATCGCGCCGAACATGCCGAAGACCTTGCCGCGTTCGTGCGCCGGGAAGGTGGCGTGCACGATCGACAGGACCTGCGGGACCATCATCGCGGCCATGCCGCCCTGCAGGATGCGGGAGGCGACCAGCATCTCCGGGTCGGCGGCGAAGCCGCACAGGGCCGAGGCGAGGGTGAAGCCCGCGACGCCGATCAGGAACAGACGCTTGCGGCCGTGAATATCGCCGAGGCGGCCGCCGGTGATCAGGCCGGCGGCGAAGGCCAGGGCGTAGCCGGCGGTTATCCACTGGATCTGGCCGAAGGAGGCGCCGGCGTCCCGCTGGATGGAGGGGATGGCGATGTTGACGATCGTCACGTCGACGAGGTCCATGAAAGCCGCGGTCATGACGATGGCCAAGGCCAGCCAGCGGGTTCGGTCCGGTGGGGGTTCGGGGAGCGTCGTGGGGGTGGGCGTCGCAGGCCGGGTCACGGTCGTATGTGGCTGGTCGCGCAGTTCCCCGCGCCCCTTTGCGGCGTTGTCGTCAACGGAAGTCATGTCGTCAACGTAGGACGCGATTAGGACAGATCCCGTCCTAGTTATCCGGCATGCTCGGGTGCATGACGACAGACACTCCGGCCCGGCTGCTTCAGTTGCTGTCCCTGCTCCAGACGCCACGTGAGTGGCCCGGTGGTGAGCTCGCCGATCGGCTCGGGGTGTCCCGGCGTACCGTGCGGCGGGACATCGACCGGCTGCGGGAGCTGGGGTATCCCGTGGAGGCCAGCAAGGGGGCCGACGGGGGGTATCGGCTGGTCGCCGGGAAGGCGATGCCGCCGCTGCTGCTCGACGACGAGGAGGCCGTCGCCATCGCGGTCGGGCTGCGGGCCGGGGCGGGGCATGCCGTGGAAGGGGTGGACGAGGCGTCGGTGCGGGCGCTGGCGAAGCTGGAGCAGGTGCTGCCGGCCCGGTTGCGGCACCGGGTGACCACGTTGCAGGCCGCGACCACGCCGCTGACCAGTGGGGACGGGGCGAGTATCGCGCCCGAGACGCTGACCGTGATGGCGTCGGCGGTCGCGGGGCGGGAGCGGTTGCGGTTCGCGTACCGGGCGAAGGACGGGGGTGAGACGAGGCGGCAGGTCGAGCCGTACCGGCTGGTGTCGACGGGGCGGCGGTGGTACCTCGTGGCGTACGACCTCGATCGCGACGACTGGCGGACGTTCCGGGTCGACCGGGTGAGCGAGCCGTTCGCCACCGGGGCGCGGTTCGCTCCGCGGGAGATGCCGACGGGGAGTGCGGCGGAGTACCTGCGGCGGTCCATCCAACGGCAGCAGGAGACGTACGGGTTCGCTGTCGCGTTCGCCGGGACGGTGGAGGAGGTGGGGGCCCGGCTGCCGGGGTGGCTGGGGACGCCGGTGGAAGAGGAAGGGGGTGGGGGCGGGTGGTGTGTTGTCCGGGGGGAGACCGGGGATCCGGTGGAGTGGCTGGCGGTGCGGTTGGTGATGGTGGGGCACGAGTTCGTGGTGCGGGAGCCTGCGGAACTGGTGGCGTGCGTACGGGAGTTGGGGGGCCGATTGAGCCGGGCCGGGGGTGCGTGAGGGTGGGGGCCGGGGGACGCTTACCGGCGCTTGCAGGGTGCCGCTGCGCCCACCCGTGCCGCCCTGCGGCACGCCTGCCCGCAGCTATGCAGGAGGCGGCTGGGCAGCGCCCCGTAAGGGACGCGGGGCTGTATTTGATTTGCGGCTACCGCCGCGCGGGCGCGATCAGCCCCCACCGGCCCGCCAGCCGAGCGACCGGCCACCGCCGATCGGCTACGGGCTCGGGGGCTCCCACGTGAACCCCCGCAACGCTGCCAGGTTTTGCAGGGCCAAGGCTGCCGGGCCTTCCGGACCCGTGGGGGTGGCCGTGCCCGCTGCCCAGGATTCGACCGCCACTCTCACCGCGGCGCCGGCCACCGCCGCGGTGAAGCGGAGCCGGGCGGGCGGGGCAACGTTGTCGATGGTGGTGGCGGTGCGTTCCGCCAGGATCGACACCAGGAGGTGGTCCGAGGACTGGCAGACCTCCGCCCACACCTTGCGCAGGGCCGGGCTCGTGTCGGCCAGGTGGATCAGGGTGCGGACCCATTCCCAGGAGGCGGCGGAGACCCCGGCGCCGGGGGTCAGGGTGTGGTGGACGGCGTGTTCCAGCGCCTCGGGGACGGAGAGGGCCGCGGGGGCCGCCCGTACCGCCTCCGCCCAGCGCCGGGCGCCCGCCGCGTAGAGCGGGGCGACCGCCTCTTCCTTCGTGGCGAAGTAACGGTAGAACGTGCGGGGGGCGATGCCCGCGGCCTGTGCGATGTCCTCGGCGCGGGTGGCCCGCAGGCCATGCCGTACGAAGAGGCCCGCGGCCGCCCGGGCTATCTCCATGCGGGTCTCCGCCTTGCGCCGTTCCGTGAGGGAGAGGGGGGCGGGGTCCTGCGCGGGGGTGTTGCCCGTGGTGCTGGGGGTGCTCACCTCGGCAGGCTATGCCTCTGTGGCAGAATCTGCCATCCGGTGGTTCACCCCGTGGTTCAGGTACGGGGTGGGCCACCGTCTCAGCATGCCCGGGCGCGCCGGACCCTAGCAAACGCGGCCCGCAGTTCCCCCCACGGAGTGTGGAGCCGGACTCCGGCGCCCGGGGGGGATGGGCGCCGGAGTCCGGCTCTGGGAGAGTCCCGGCGCCGGGGGGATGGTGCGTCGGGACGTGGCTTGTCGACGGGGCGTCAGGGTTGTCGTATGTGTGAGGGGATCGGGTGCGGCGGCGTGGCCGTAGCCTCAACTCCCCGGCCCTGGATGGTTGTTCCCTACACGCGGAGCCTTGAAGCGGCGGTACCGCGCCATGTTTGCGCCGTCTTTCGCCACCCGGCGCACGCGCCCGGCGTGAGTGGGACCTCGCATGCGCTGGTCACGCGAGCCCCACTCGTGCGGACCCCCTGCCCCCTCACCACCCGCAACCCTCTTACGCCGCCGGCTCGAACCCGGTGGAGCGGGCCAGCTTCTTCAGCTCAAGGAGCGCGTGCTTCTCGATCTGGCGGATGCGCTCACGGGTCAGGCCGTGCTCCTTGCCGACCTCGGTCAGCGTGCGCTCGCGGCCGTCCTCGATGCCGTACCGCATCTTGATGATGGAGGCCGTGCGCTGGTCCAGGCGGCCGATCAGGTCGTCGAGTTCCTCGCTGCGCAGGAGGGTCAGGACGGACTGCTCGGGGCTGACCGCGGAGGTGTCCTCCAGGAGGTCGCCGAACTGGGTCTCGCCCTCGTCGTCCACCGCCATGTTCAGCGAGACCGGGTCACGGGCCCAGTCCAGGACGTCGATGACGCGCTCGGGCGTGGAGCCGAGCTCGGCGGCGATCTCGGCCGGCTCCGGTTCGCGGCCGTTCTCCCGGTTGAACTCGCGCTGGACGCGGCGGATCCGGCCGAGCTCCTCCACCAGGTGGACGGGGAGCCGGATGGTCCGGGACTGGTCCGCGATGGAGCGGGTGATCGCCTGGCGGATCCACCAGGTGGCGTACGTCGAGAACTTGAAGCCCTTGCGGTAGTCGAACTTCTCGACGGCGCGCACCAGACCGGCGTTGCCCTCCTGGATCAGGTCGAGGAGGGGCAGACCGCTGCGCGGGTAGCGCCGGGCGACGGCCACGACCAGACGAAGGTTGGAGCGGATGAAGACGTCCTTCGCCCGCTCACCGGCGGCGACGAGCGCCTCCAGCTCCTCACGGGTGGCGTCCGACGCGGACTCCTCCTCGCCGTCGAGGACCTGCTGCGCGAACACACCCGCCTCTATGGTCTGGGACAGCTCGACTTCCTTGGCGGCGTCGAGGAGCGGCGTACGCGCGATCTCGTCGAGGTACATGCCGACCAGATCGCGGTCGGCGATCTCGGCGCCGTGGCCGCGAACGCCACGGGCGCGAACACTGGTTGCCGAGTCGGCCGTCTCGCCGGTGGCGGCGGACTGACGACGGGCGACGGCACGGGTTGCCATGCGTGCTCCCTTGCGATGGTGGGCGGGCGGGGTGGTCCTGTCCGTCTTCTCGGTCCTTCGGTGAATGCTCGGCACTCGACCGGCAGTGCTCCGGAACTCCACTCCTGGAACTCCTGGGACTCTCGTCCAGTGCCCGGCATCCGAAGGAAACAACGACTGGAATCCGGACAGAATTCCCATGCCTCCCCCCGGATTTTCTGATCATGCAGTACCCTGTGCGACTACGTGAGGAGGCGCGGTGCCGTCAGAACGTACAGAGGTGCAGGTCAGGCCGGGAGTCGAGGGGGACCTCGAAGCTCTCACGGAGATCTACAATCACTACGTTCGTGAGACGTCCATCACATTCGACACGGTGGTCTTCACACCGGAAGAGCGTCGTCCGTGGCTGCTCTCCCACCCGGAAGACGGCCCATACCGCCTGATGGTTGCCACGTCAGCGGACTCACAGGAGATTCTCGGGTACGCCACATCCAGTCCCTACCGCGCGAAACCGGCCTACGCGACCTCCGTGGAGACCACGGTGTACGTCGCTCCGGACGCCGGCCGGCGCGGGATCGGCACACTCCTCTACAAGACCCTCTTCGAGGCGCTCGCGGGCGAGGACCTGCACCGCGCCTACGCGGGCATCGCGCAGCCGAACGAGGCGTCCACCCGGCTGCACGAGCGCTTCGGCTTCCGGCACGTCGGCACGTACCACGAGGTGGGCCGCAAGTTCGGCCGCTACTGGGACGTGGCCTGGTACGAGAAGGACCTCTGACCGGGCAGGGTCAGCCGAACTGCACCGACCGCTTCGCCATCCCCATCCAGAACCCGTCGATCACCGACTTCTGCCCGTCCAGCTCACCGCCCGCCTCGGCCGCCCCCATGGTGACGAAGAGCGGGGCGAAGTGCTCGGTGCGGGGGTGGGCGTAGCGGCCGGCCGGGGCCTTGTCGAGGAAGTCGAGCAGGGCGTCCCAGTCGCGGTTCTCCAGGGCCCGGTGCCCCCAGTCGTCGAACTCGGAGGACCAGGAGGGCACCCCCTGGCCGGCGTACCGCAGCGCGGCCAGGTTGTGGGTGAAGAAGCCGGAGCCGACGATCAGCACGCCCTCGTCGCGCAGCGGGGCGAGCCGGCGGCCGATCTCCATCAGGCGGACCGGGTCGAGGGTGGGCATGGAGATCTGCAGGACAGGGATGTCCGCGGCCGGGAACATCTCCACCAGGGGCACGTAGGCGCCGTGGTCGAGGCCGCGGTCCGGGATGTCCTGCACGGGGGTGCCGGGGGCGCGCAGCAGCTTGCGCACCGACTCGGCCAGCTCGGGCGCGCCGGGGGCCGCGTACTGCACCTTGTAGTAGTGCTCCGGGAAGCCCCAGAAGTCGTAGACGAGGGGGACGGTCTGGACGGCACCGAGGGCGAGCGGGGCCTCCTCCCAGTGGGCGGAGACCATCAGGATCGCCTTGGGACGGGGAAGGCCGGCACTCCAGGCGGCGAGTTCGCCGGGCCAGACCGGGTCGTCGGCGAGCGGCGGCGCGCCGTGGCTCAGATAGAGGGCGGGCATGCGCTCCTGTGCGGCGGCGGACATCGCGGTGGCTCCCTCCGGGTACCGGATCTCCCCGGCCCCCATGTTCCAGCTCTCCATGACCTGACTGTTTTAACTCTCAATCTTTCTGCCCGCCACCCTACGCCCCACTTGTTTAATCTTCAAGGAGAGGCCTCGTACAGTGGGATACATGAATACGGCATCCGCTTCCGCGCCCGCGCAGAGCCGCTGGCTCACCGACGACGAGCAGCACGTCTGGCGCGCGTATCTGCACGCCACGACCCTGCTGGAGGACCATCTGGACCGTCAGCTGCAGCGGGATGCGGCGATGCCGCACATCTACTACGGCCTGCTCGTCGGGCTCGCCGAGGCGCCCGGGCGACGGCTGCGGATGACCGAGCTGGCCATGAACGCGAAGATCACCCGGTCCCGGCTCTCGCACGCCGTCGCCCGCCTGGAGAAGAACGGCTGGGTACGGCGGGAGGACTGTCCCTCCGACAAGCGGGGCCAGTTCGCCGTCCTGACCGACGAGGGCGCCGAGGTGCTGCGGCGCACCGCACCGGGCCATGTGACCGCCGTACGGCAGGCGTTGTTCGAGCGGCTGAGCCCGGAACAGCAGCAGGCCCTCGGCGAGATCATGCAGATCGTCGCCGAGGGCCTGCAGCCCAACGAAGCGGGTGCGGACCTGCCCTGGCTCCGCTGAGGAGCGCGGGAACAGGTCCGCGTGCGGGTACCCGGGTGGTCGCTCAGAGGCTCAGTGGGCGACCACCGGGACCGCCACCTCGTCCTCCGCGCCCTCACCGGAGGCCACCGGAGTGGTGTCCGGCTTGCCGGCGTTGACGAAGGTCACCACGACCACCGCGGCCAGCACCAGCATGCCGACGGCGACCCAGATCGCGTTGGCGTAGCCGTGCACCGCGCCCTCCATCTGGACCAGCTGCTGCTGCGACTTGGAGGTCGCCGTCGCGATGTGGTCCTTGATGTACGACGTCGTCGCGGACGCGGCGATCGTGTTCAGCAGGGCGGTGCCGATCGCGCCGCCCACCTGCTGCGAGGTGTTGACCATCGCGGAGGCGACACCGGCGTCCCGGGGCTCGACGCCGAGCGTGGCCAGGGACATGGCCGGCATGAACGCCGTACCCATGCCGAGACCGAGCAGCAGCATCGCCGGCAGGATCGTCGAGGCGTACGACGAGCCGATCTCCATCTGGGTCATGACCAGCATGCCGGCCGCGGCGACCAGGAAGCCGGGGCCCATCAGGGCGCGGGCCGGGACCCGGGTCATCAGGCGGGTGCCGATCTGGGTGGAGCCCACCATCATGCCCGCGATCATCGGCAGGAAGGCGAAGCCGGTCTTGATCGGCGAGAAGCCCTTGATGACCTGGAGGTAGTAGGTCAGGAAGAGGAAGGTGCCGAACATCGCGATGATCGCGATGCCGAGGGAGAGGTAGATACCGCCGCGGTTGCGGTCGAGGACCACGCGCAGCGGCAGCAGCGGGGCCTTGACCCGGGTCTCGGTGACGACGAACGCGATCAGCAGCACCGCGGAGGCGACGAACAGGCCGACGGTGGTGGCGTCGCCCCAGCCGTCGGACTCGGCGCGGGTGAAGCCGTACACCAGCGAGACCAGGCCGAGGGTGGACAGGAGCACGCCGGGGATGTCGAGCGGGTTGCGGTTGCGGCCGCCCTCCGGCTCGCGGATGACGAAGTACGCGCCGAGCGCGGCGACGATGGCGAACGGGATGTTCACGAAGAACGTCCAGCGCCAGTCGAGGTACTCGGTGAGCACACCGCCGAGGATGAAGCCGACGGCGCCGCCGCCACCGGCGATCGCGCCGTAGATGCCGAACGCCTTGGCACGCTCCTTGGCGTCCGTGAACATCACGGCGAGCAGGGAGAGCGCGGCCGGGGCGAGCATGGCGCCGAAGACGCCCTGGAGGGCGCGGGCGCCGAACATCATCGCGCCGCTGGTCGCCGCACCGCCGAGCGCGGAGGCGGCGGCGAAGCCGGTCAGGCCTATGACGAAGGCCCGCTTGCGGCCCCACAGGTCGGCGATCCGGCCGCCGAAGAGGAGGAGACCGCCGAAGGCGAGGGCGTAGGCGGTGACGACCCACTGCCGGTTGCCGTCGGAGATGCCCAGGTCGGTCTGGGCGGAGGGCAGCGCGATGTTCACGATGGTGGCGTCGAGGACGACCATCAGCTGGGCGAGCGCGATGAAGACCAGCGCTTTCCAGCGGTTGGCATCACCGGACTGTGCCGGTGCGCCGGGAGCCTTGGAGGCTGCTTCTGACATGGGGGTACCCACTTCGTGACTTCGTGACGGAAAAAGTGATGCGTGCGGTACGGAAGTGATGCGTGCGATGCGGAAAGGAATGCTTGAGGTGAAGGACCGGCGGACGGTCCCGAACTAATCGGCGATGGACGGATGGATCGGCTGGGTCAGGCCTGGCGCAGGTCCTCCATGGTCACGGCCGTGCCCGGCAGGGCGGAGCGGGCCGGGGCCCGCAGCCCGTCCAGGAACAGCTGCAGATGACGGTGGACGAAGCGGTCGCCGACCAGGCAGTCGGTGCCGAACGGGGGCCGGCTGAGCTGGGCCACGGCGATCATCACATCGCCGACGCCCACGTCCGGACGGAGCTGTCCGGCCGCCTTGGCGCGGTCCATGAGCTGCTCGATGAGCTGCTCGCACCGCTCACGCGCCGCTTCCAGGTCGGGGTGGTTCTTGTCGAAGGTGCTGGAGACCATCGGGCACAGCGCGCTGACCCGCTCGTCGGCGGAGATGTGCACGAAGCGCTCCATCGCCTCGAAAGCGTCCCCGGTCTCCGCGAGCGCCAGCTCGGCCGCTTCCGACGTCCGGTCCATCACGGAGCAGACGACCTCGCGGACGAGCGCGTCGCGGTCGGGGAAGTTGCGGTACACCGTGGCGTTGCCGACGCCGGCCCGGCGGGCGATGTCGTCGAGCGGCACGTCGGGGCCGTACTCGGTGAACATCTCGCGAGCGGCGTTGACGATCCGCTCCCGGTTGCGCAGAGCGTCGGCTCGGGGCCGGGGTGCCTTGCGCACGGCGGGGATGGCGGTCGCGGTCTGCACGGCGCACTCCTGGTCTCGGGTTTCCACGATCCGGGGAGGCGTTCCCCGTTTCGCGCGGACACAGGTCTAAACGGGGAGGGGCTCCCCGGTTATTTCCGCACCATCCCCCAATTTCATGTGACCTGGGTCACTCCATCGTGGACGCCCCCAGCCATGCCCGCCCGGGCCGGGGCGTCCCACGATCGGCCTCTCCAGCGCGCGCCCAACGCCCCCTCGACACAGGGTGATCGAAAGGGTGCAGCCGGAGACCGGCGGCTGCCGTGGAGCGAAAGGTCCATGCATGCAGCCGCAGCCCAGCCGCCGTACACCTGCGAGCCTCACGCGCCTCAGGAGCCGCCGTACCGCGCCGCGCCGCCGTACCCCGTCGGCCCGTCGTACGGCACCGGGACGCGGGATACGGCCGGGCCGCCGCATACGCCCCCGCCGTGCGGTCTGCCTCGCCGCCGTCGCCGCGCTGATCCTCGCGGTCGGCACCTCGGCGGGCACCGGGCACCTCACGGCGGCTCCCTCACCGGCCGGCGCCGGCCCGATCGCGCTGGCCCGCTCCTCCGTCTACGGCCCCTGCATGATCAGCGGCGGTCACGACATCCAGATGACCGAGGGCGTCCCCACCCCGGGCGGCTACTCCCGCTCCACCGGCACCGTGCACGCCCTCACCCTGATGGTCGACTTCCCCGACGCGCCCGGCCAGGGCAGCGCGCTCGACCGCTACCGCGAGTTCTTCCCGCAGACCCAGGACTGGTTCCGCACCGCCTCCTACGGCAAGCTCGACTACCGGCCCGCCGCCCCGATCGACCACTGGCTGCGGATGCCCAAGCCGTTCAGCGCCTACGGCATAGAGCGCGGCGCGCCCTTCGACCCCGGTTACCGGCAGCTGGTCCAGGACATCGTGGCCGCCGCCGACCCGGACGTGGACTTCCGGTCGTACGACCTCCTGAACGTGCTGATCACCCCGAACGCCGGCCCCTCCGCCCTGGACACCGTGCTGTCGGTGACCTTCGCCGGCAACGGCGACGCCCCGGTCGCCGACGGCACGCCGGTCGCCAACGCCTCCTTCGTCTACTCCCGCCAGGACGACGGCTCCGGCTCCTACGCCAGCACCGGCTACCGGGTCCTCCCCCACGAGAACGGCCATGTCTTCGGCCTGCCCGACCTCTACACCCAGGAGGGCGGGGGCACGGTCGGGCACTGGGACATCATGAGCGAGGACTGGGGCTCCGACAACGACTTCCTCGCCTGGCACAAGTGGAAGCTGGGCTGGCTGGACGCCGACCAGGTCAGCTGCGCGGCGGCCCGCGGCAGCACCGCGTACACGCTGACCCCGCTCTCCCGGGCCGGCGGGCCCAAACTCGTCTTCGTCCCCGTCGACGCCCGCACCGGCTACGCCCTGGAGGTGCGCGCCAAGGGCGGCAACGACGAGGAGGTCTGCCGCCCCGGCGTCCTCGTCTACAAGGTCGACGCGAACGTCGACACCGGCCGGGGACCGATCAAGGTGTACGACGCCCACGGCGGCACCGGCGGCTGCACCCGCAGCCCCAACGTCCAGGCGGAACTCTCCGACGCCCCGTTCGGTCCGGGCGAGAGCTTCAAGGATCCCCGGCACGGGATCGAGGTGCTGGTGGAGGGGGTGGACGGGGAGGGGAACTACCGGGTGCGGGTGACACGGGGGTAGCGGGCGCCGCCGGGCGGGCCGAGGTTGCCGGACCCGGCGCGGGCCAGGTGGGCCACGGTTTACGGTAGGCGTGCGCTGATCGCCGTAGCGAAGGTCGTGCCGTACCGGAGATCACGGAAACCGTCGTACCGGAGCCGGAGAGTCGATGACCGCCCCCTTGCCCTCCTCCCCCGCGGCGCAGGAGCCGCCCGCCGAGGCGGTGACGCCGCTGATCCGGGGCGTGGCGGTGCTGGAGGCGCTGACCGAGGCCGGCGGGACGCTCAGCGCGAGCGCGCTGGAACGGCGTACCGGCCTCGCCCGTTCCACGGTGGACCGGATCACCGCGACCCTCTCCCGCATGGGCTACGTCCGCCAGGACGGCCGGGAGGCGGTGCTCACCCCCGGGGTGATGGAGCTGGGCAACGCCTACCTGGCCGCGCTCCGCCTGCCCGCCCTCCTCGACGCGCACGCCGACGCGCTCGCCGACGAACTGGACGAGTCGGTCTCCCTCGCGGTCGCCGACCGGGACGGCATCCGGTTCATCCACCAGGCGACCCGGCGCCGCGCGATGTCCGTCAGCTTCCGCATCGGCGACCTGCTGCCGGCCGAACGCACCGCCCCCGGCCCGCTGTTCGCGGCCGAATGGACGGAGCGGGAGTGGGCGGCCTGGCGGGCGAGGCGGGCGGCCGACCCGACGGACGCGGGCTTCCCGGCCGTACCGCCGCGGAGTCCGGCCGCCGCCGACGACGACTTCGAGGCGAGGACCGAGGAGACCCGGCGCAGCGGCTGGGCCCTGGACGACCAGTTGGTCGAACCGGGTCTGGTCGCGGTCTCCGTCCCGGTGCGCGCCCCGGGCAGCGGACGGGTCGCGTGCGTGGCGAGCGTCGTCAGCCACACCAGCCGCCACACGGCGGCGGACCTGCGCGCGACCCTGCTCCCCCGGCTGCGTACGGCGGTGACGGCGATGGAGACGGAGCTGCGCGAGGCCGCGGCCCGGCCCGCGGAGCCGGGCCCGCCGCCCTCGGGCCTCGCCGTGTGGACCACCGCCTCGAAGCACGAACTCGGCCGCGACTTCGTGGAGTCCCTGGCCCGGGGCCTGACGGTCCTGACGGCCTTCGGCGAGGGCCGCTCGGCGCTGACCCTGACGGACGTGGCGAAGGCGACGGGCCTGGCCCGGGCGACGGCCCGGCGGGCCCTGATCACCTACGAGCACCTGGGCCTGGTGACCGCGGACGGACGCCATTTCACCCTCACGCCCCGGGTGCTGTCCCTGGGCTACCCGCCGCTGTCCCGCACCACCCTCGCCCGCCTCGCGGACCCCCGGCTGCGCGCCCTCGCGGACCGGCTGCACGAGCCGACGGCGCTGGCGGTACGGGTGCCGGGGAGCGATCCGGCGGAGATCCAGTACGTCGCGGTGGCGGCCGCGAGCCGGGTCCTGACGGTGGACGTCACGGTGGGCACCCGCCTGCCGGCGGACCGTACCGCGCTCGGCCGGGCCCTGCTGGGCCTCGCCGAACCGGGCGGATACGCCCTGGCGGACGAGGAGCTGGAGTCGGGTCTGCGCTCGATCGCGGTACCGGTACGGGACCGGGCGGGCCGCCCGGTCGCCGCCCTGAACGTGGCCACCCACGCGGCCCGCCGCACCCTGGCGGAGTGCGTGAGCGAGGTGCTGCCCGCCCTGCACGCCACGGCGGCCCAGGTCCAGGACGACCTCCACATCGCGTCCCGCTTCACCCACGTCCCGCTGTCCTGACACCGGAGGCGTGAGCAGGCTCTCGTGGGCCGGGCCAGGGGCCCTGGGGCCGGCCCGGGCCGTCGTCAGTCGTCGGGGATGCCGGTTCCGCTCAGCGCGGGGACGGTCTTCTCCGGGTGGGCCAGGGATCGGGCCCCGAGGCGGAACTGTTCGAGCTTGTCGGTGATCGTCTGCCCGACGGGCCTGTGCCCCCAGATGCTGATGCCCTGGTGGGTACTGGGCTCCCAGGTCGTCTCGTCGACGACGAGGGGGTTCCAGCCGACCTCCCACTCGAAGCCCGAGGGGGTGCGGGCGTAGTAGGAGAGTTCCTTGTCGTTGGTGTGCTGCCCGACGGACAGGGCCATGTCGAAGCCGAGTTCGTGGACGCGTTCGTAGCTGCGGGCCAGGTCGTCGAGGGAGGCCGCCTGGATGTTGAGGTGCTGGACGCGGGTGCGGACCGGGTCGACTGGCAGCCCGCGGACTGCGGCGATCGCGATGGAGTGGTGCCGTTCGTTGACCCGCAGGAAGCGGATCTTCAGCTTGACGCCGCTGATGGTCTCGTCGATGCAGTCGGTGAGGCGGGCGTCGAACACGGTGCTGAAGTAGCCCCGCATCAGGGTGGGCCTGGCCGAGGTGAGGGCGACATGGCCCATCCCGGAGTCGCCGGTGACCCAGCCGGACGCGAGCATCTTCAGGGGGTGCGTCTTCAGGGGTTCCGAAGAGGTGACCGGGGTGGTGCAGATCTCCTGGGCGATGCCCTTGGGGCCGGGGAAGCGGAGCAGGCGTTCGACGCCGCGCAGCTTCGCCTCCTCGGCGGTGCCCTGGACGGCCGGGACGCCGTGAAGGCGCACCCGGGCCTCGATCTGCTCGAAGGTGGTGTGGTCGTCCAGGTGCCAGCCGATGGCGACGACGTCCTCGGCGGGGCCGCGTCGCAGCAGGAAGCGGCACTCGTGGTCGTCGAGGCGGAACCGCATCAGGCCGGTGCCGAGGTCGTCGTGGTGCATGCCGACGGCGTCGGTGCCGAAGCGGCGCCAGTCCGCGAACCGGTTCGTCTCGATGACCAGGTAACCGAGGCGGACGGAACCGAAGACGTCGGGATGTGCGGTCATCGCCGGCCTGCCAGGAAGTCCGCGCACAGGCTGTTGAAGAGTCCGGCACGCTCCCACTGCACCCAGTGCCCGGTGTTGGCGACCAGGTACAGGTCGCAGTTGGGCAGCCGGTCGGCCAGCATCCGGCCGCCGGAGGGCCGGTTGACCTTGTCCGCGGCACCCCACAGCACCAGGGTCGGCACCGGCAGCCGCGCCAGGCGCCGGTCGCGGGTGAAGTCCGTCCTCCACAGGGTGCGCAGGGCGTTCGGGCCGGACGGGCGCGTCAGCGGCGGGTTCGCGACGACCTCGGGATCGATGCTGTCCCGGTAGCGGGAGTCGATGACCGACGCGGGCACCTCCGCCGCGTTGAAGACGAGGTGGGTGCGGATGAACTTCTCCAGCTTCAGCCGCGAAGGGCCGTCCCCCGTGTAGTAGTCGAGGAGGCTGTTGAGGCCGGGGGTGGGCAGGGCGCGGGTGGTGCCGATGCCGCCGGGGCCCATCAGGACCATCCGGTCGACCCGGTCGGGGGTGTCGAGGGCGAGCCGCAGCGCGCAGGCCCCGCCGTAGGAGTTGCCGACCAGGTGGGCCCGGTCCAGGCCGAGTCGGTCCAGCAGGCCCCGGATGCTGTCGGCCAGGTAGCCGAACGGGTCGCTCCGGTCGACGCCCTTGGTGCTGCGGCCGTAGCCGGGCAGGTCGGGCACGATGACCCGGAACTCCTTGGCCAACTCGGCTATGTTGCGGCTGTAGTTGGAGACGCCCGAGGCGCCCGGACCGCCGCCGTGCAGCAGCAGGACCGGGGGGCCGTCACCGGCCTCCGCGACGAAGATCTTCTTGCCCGCGACGTCGAGCAGGGACTCGCGCAGGGACTCGCGCAGGGAGTGGTGCGGGGACTCGTGCCGGGACTCGTGCGGGGGCTCGTGCATCGACGGCGGCTGAATCTGCGGGGTCATGGGTCGGGTGTCCTCACTGGGCGGAGACGGCGGCCGGTCGCGATGTGGGCGCGAACCCGGCAGGTGGTAGGGGGAGTTGGGCGCCGACGCGCGCGGCGGCGTAGACGTAGGCGTCGGGGCGCAGGGCGAGCGTGGTCACGTCGCGCTCCGCCAGCCAGGGCAGCAGCACGCCGTCGCTGTCCACGACCGCGTTCTCCGCCGGGCGTGAGCCCGCCGGCAGCACCGCCAGCGAAGGAACACCGGCCCGCTCCCAAGCCGGCTGCGGGCGGGGCAGGCCGAGGTGCAGCAGCAGCCAGCGGCCGCCGAGCACGTCGTCCAGCCGGACCCGCTCCCCGTCGGGGCCGGTGACCCAGGGCTGCGGGATCTGGCGCCCGGAGGCCTTGGTGCGCGGGCGGGCCTGGAAGCCCTTGGCATAGGACGCGACCGGTATCCAGTTGGCGTCGACCAGCCGGGAGGTGAGGCCCGGCACCGGGCGGATCGCACGCAGCGCGGTGTTCCGGACGCGGGCCACCGGGAGTCTGCGTTCGGTGATGAGGCGGCCGACGAGCACCGCCCGCCGGGTGACCTCCTTCACGTGCGGCTTGCGTTCGGCCTCGTAGGAGTCCAGGACCGACTCGGGGAGTTCGCCCCGCAGCACGGCGGTGAGCTTCCAGCAGAGGTTGGCCGCGTCGCGTACCCCGGCCGCCATGCCCTGGCCGATCCACGGCGGCATCGCGTGCGCCGCGTCCCCGGCGAGGAAGACCCGGCCGACCCGGAAGCGGTTGGCGAAGCGGACGTGGTGGCTGTAGACGGTGGCGCGCAGGATCTTGATCTGGTCAGGGCCGATGCCATAGCGGGACACCATCGCGAAGATGGCCTCGTCGGTGGTCAGGTGCTTCTCGTCGTCGCCGGGCAGGATCGGGAACTCCCAGCGGTGGTGCCCCAGCGGTGTCGGGCAGTCCACGGCAGGGCGGGCCGGGTCGCAGCGGAACCGCAGCCGGTCGTGGTCCGGCCAGGGCTTCAGCATCTCGGTGTCGATGACGACCCAGCGGTCCTCGTACGTCCGCCCCTCGTAGCCCACGTTGAGCTGGGCACGGGTGGGGCTGGAACCGCCATCGGCCGCGATCACGTACCGCGCGCGCAGCCGTCGTACCGAGTCGTCGGCGCCGACGACCGTCAGCTCGACGCCGACGCCGTCGCCGTCGCCGTCGCCGTCCGCATCCTGACGCAGCCGCAGGCACTCGTGGCGCAGCAGCACTTCCACGTTCGGGTAGCGGTCGACGCCGTCGCGCAGGACCTGCTCCAACGCCGGCTGGTAGATGAACATCTGCGGCGGATGGCCGTGGCCGCGCGGGGCGGGGCAGGCGCTGAGGAAGGTACGGCCCTGTGCGTCGACGAAGTCGAGCGGCCGCTCGCTGAGCATGTCCGGCTTCAGCCGCTCGGCCAGGCCGATGCGCTGCCAGATCCGGATGACCTCCTCGTCCGTGGAGATCGCCCGCGCACGGGAGTAGATCTCCGCGTCCCGCTCCAGCACGACGACCCTGAGGCCCATGCCGCCCAGCAGGTTCGCCGCGGTCACCCCCGTGGGCCCGTAGCCGATCACCGCCACGTCATAGGCGCGGTCGTCGACTCCACCCCTGGCACTGACTTCGCCCACCGGGCCACCTCACTGTCGTCCCTGTCCGCCTGCGGCTCTTACGGCTCGTACGGCTCTTACGGCTCTTACCGTTATTGCTGTAGCGCTTACTCTAATTGGAGCGGATGCTACGGTAAGGCGGGTGCCAACAGGGGTCAAGCGCTCGGGACGGAAAACAAGGGAGCCCATCCGATGACCAGGCAGCCGACGCAGCGCAAGAAGCGCGCGAACGGCCTGGAGTCACGGCAGCGCATCCTCGACGCCGCCGTGGAGATCGCCGGCGAGCGCGGTTACGACGGCACCTCCATCGTGGCTGTCAGCGCCAAGTGCGGGCTGCCCGCCAGCTCGATCTACTGGCACTTCGAGGACAAGGACGACCTGATCGACGCGGTCATCGAGCGCAGCTTCGAGACCTGGCCGGCCACCATGGAGCTGCCCGGGGAGGAGACGGGCACACCGCTGGAGCGCGTCACGCGGATGGCGGCGAACGTGGCCGGGTCACTGGTGGACACGCCGGACTTCCTGCGCCCGGGCCTGATGCTCGCCCTGGAGCGACGCCCCACCGAGCCTCGCGGCCGCACGGTGTTCCTCCAGGTCCGGGACATCGCCCGGCGGCGGCTCGCCGAAGTGATCACCGCCCTGGTCCCGGACCTGGCCGAGGACGCCGTGGGCACCCTGGCGACCTATGCGGTCGCCGGAGGCGACGGTCTGTTCATACACCGGGAGATCACCGGCGCCGGCTTCGACCTGGTGGCGATGTTCGAACTGCACGCACGGTTCGTCCACGACGCGGCCACGCGCCTGGCGGCACGGGCCGCGGCGTGACCCGGCGGCCGGCCGACCGCATCCGGTTGCCCGGTTCCCCCCGAAGACGGAAAAGGGACGGCGCCGGGCGTCCCTCCCGGCACCGTCCGGGACCGTGCGCCGCTCAGGCACGGTCCGTCTCGGGGCATGGGAAGCCGGAGCGCTGAAGCGGAGCCCGGCTTCCTGTACGCGGTCGCGGTCAGAGTCTTGGTCGCGGTCGCGGTCGGAGTTTTGGTCGCAGTCGAAGTCGCGGTCGCGGTCGCCGCTCAGGCGATGCCCGCCTGCTCCTTCTCCTCTTCCTTCCCCTCTTCCTTCTGCGGCTCCTCGGCTGCCTCCTCGGACCTGGTCTCGCCGCGGAGTCCGGGCAGCACCGCGAGGACGATCATCGTCCCGGCGGCCATGATGATCCCGCCGACCAGGCTGGTCTGGGCGACACCGTGGGCGAAGGACTCGTGCACGGCGTCGAGCAGCGCCTGGGCCTGCTGCGGCCCTCCGGCGGTCGGGTTCTTCGCGACCTGCTCGGCGACGGCGATACCGCCGCCCACCGAGTCCTTGGCGGTGCCCAGCGCGGCGGCCGGAAGGTGGCCGCCGACCAGGCCGGTCAGCTTGTCACGGTAGGCGGTGCCGAGCAGCGAGCCGAGGATCGCGATGCCCAGGGAGCCGCCGAGTTCCAGGGCGGTGTCGTTGGCGCCGCCGCCGACGCCCAGCTCCGACTCGGGGAAGGAGCTCATGATGGTGTCGGTCGCCGGGGAGACGCTGAGGCCGATCGCGAAGCCGAGCATCATCATCGTCGGCAGGAAGTCGGTGTACGCCGAGCCCTTGTCGATCCGGGTGAGCAGGAAGACGGCCGCGGTACCGATCGCCATGCCGGTCACCACCATCGGCTTCATGCCCAGCTTCGGGGTCAGCCGCCCGGTGATCGCGGCGCCGACGAAGACGGCCCCGGCCAGCGGCAGCAGCCGTACGCCGGTCTCCAGCGCGCTGTAGTCGAGGACGAACTGCAGGAACTGGGTGGCGTAGTAGATCGCGCCGAACGTGCCGAAGAAGAAGAACAGCACCGCGAGCATCGACCCGGAGAACGGGCGGTGGGCGAACTTCCGGACGTTCAGCATGGGGTGCGGGTGCCGCAGCTCCCAGGCCACGAACGCCACCAGGCCCACGCCGGCGACGACGGCCGCGGTGACCGGGCCCCGGCCCCAGCCGAAGTGCGGGCCCTCGATGGTCGCGTAGACCAGGCTGCCCACGGAGACGATCGACAGCAGTCCGCCGACGTAGTCGATCCGGCCCGGCTTCTCCGCCTTCGACGGCGGCACGAGCATGAGCGCGCCGAGGACGGCGACGACGGCGATCGGGACGTTGATGAGGAACGTCGAACCCCAGGCGTGGTCCTCAAGGAGCCAGCCGGCGACCAGCGGGCCGACCGCGATGGCCAGGCCGGACGTGGCGGTCCACGCGGTGATGGCCCTGGCGCGCTCGTTCCTCGGAAAGATCGCGACGAGGAGTGACAGCGTGGCCGGCATCACCACGGCGGCGCCCACGCCCATGATCGCGCGGGCGGTGATGACCAGGTCGGTGTGGTGGACCTGGCTGCCCATGACCGAGCCGCCGGCGAAGACCAGCAGGCCCAGGACCAGGGCGCCACGGCGGCTGTACTTGTCGCCGATCGAACCGAGCACGAGCATCAGCGCGGCGTAGGGGACGGTGTAGCCGTCGATCACCCACTGCAGGTCACTGCTGGACAGGCCCAGGGCCGTGGTCATGTCCGGCGCCGCCACGATCAGCGACGTGTTCGCCATGACGACGATCAGCAGGCTCAGGCACAGCACGATCAGGGCCCACCAACGCCGCGGGTACGGCTCGCTCATCTTCTCGACGGGGGTGTTGGCAAGAAACGGCACGGGAGTCTCCCAGGGGGACGTGGGGGTTCGAGGGGCCACTTAATTGCCCATCGATGTGCACACTAGTTTATTACTCACCGGTGTGCAACTATCGGGTGCCCGCCCCCAGCTCCGAGGTGCCGACGTGACCAGCCGACCCGCCCGACTCCCGCCCCGCGGCCAGGATCCGCACATCACCGGCACCCGCACTCACGTTCACGCCCCCGCTCACGCCCCCGCCGACACCCGTGCTCGCACCCGCGCTCGCATCCTGGAAGCGGCCCGGCGCGAACTCGGCCGCAGTCCCGACTGCACCCTCGCCGACATCGCCGAGGCCGCCGGGGTCGCACGGCGGACCGTCTACGTCCACTTCGCGGGCCGGGCCGCACTCGTCAGGGGGCTCGCCGCGGAGGCCGCCGAGGCGGTCCGGCTGGCGAGCGAGGCCGCCGGCGTCCCGGACCCGGACGCGGCGGCCGCCCTTGCCCGCTTCGTCCTCACGTTGTGGCCGGCGGCCGACCGCTACCGCGTGCTGGTGAACCTCGCCCGCCAGGACCTGGGCGCCCACCGCGTGGACGAGGTGCTCGCACCGGCCCGCACCGCGGTCGCCGGGATCCTCGCCCAGGGCCAGCAGCAGGGCCTCTTCCACACCACCCTCCCGCCCGGCCCGCTCACCCGGGCCCTGGAGGCCTACCTGCTGTCCCTCCTGGACACCGTCAACTCGGGCGCCTGGGCGGACGACGGCACCACCGCGGCGACCGCCGCCCCCGCCGCCGGGTCCAGCAGTT